>CAZZGQ010000361.1:0-3454 GCA_964653765.1 uncultured Elusimicrobia bacterium
GGCGCCCAGGCGGCCATGCCGCCGCCCGCGCCTTTGCGCGCGGCCAGGGCCGCGTGCTCGCGGTCGGAGATGAACTTCTCCACCTCTTTCTTGATGGCCATCGGCAGGCCCCAATACTCAGGGACCAGGACGAAGCGCTTGTAGGCCTCCTTCACGTAGGCCATGCCCTCGCCGATGCCCACGCCGATGACGGCGACGCGCGCGGCCTCCGCCTTCGGCAGCACGTCGCCGAGCTTGGAGGGGCCGTTGCCCTCGCCGTCGGTGACGACGAAGACGATGCGCTCGTCGCTGTCCTCCTTCAGGATGCGGTCCAAGGCCAGCTGCACGGCGTCGGCGTCGTGGGTGGCGCCGCGCATGCCCACGGAGGCGTCCAGCTTGGCCAGCACCTTCTCCTTCTCTTCCTTGCTGAGCGGCGTGCCGTAGGGCAGATGGATGACGGCGCTGTCCGAGAAGCCGATGATCTCGACGTCGATCTGCAGGCGATGCAGCGTCTCGATGAGCATGACGGCCGCCTGCAGCGCGGGATGGCGCTTGTTGACCATGCTGCCCGATTCGTCCATGAGCAGCGTGACCTTGTAGCGGCGCTTGGTGGCCTCGACGCGCCGCGTCCAGATGTCGTCGCGGTAGCCGCCGCTGCCTTCCAGCTGCATGGCCCGCGTCATATCCGGTTTGCGCCCGGAACGGAACCAGCCCACGTCCCCGGGGCGGGCGTTCTTGACGAAGAGGTTGTCCAGGTGGGTGACCATCTTGTTGGCGGACTCGGCCACCTGCCTGTAATAGCGCTGCCAGGGCGAGGCCTGGTCGTTGAGCAGCTGCTCGCGCTGGGTGTTGACGATGTCGGAGATCTTCAGCGGCTTGGCGGGCTCGGAGCCGCTCTGGCCGTCGCCCTTCCCGGGCTTGTTGGGCGCGTTCTGGCCGCGCGGGCCCGAGCCGCGGCGCGGCAGCTTGGGCTTGAGGTCGTCGGCGCCCTTCTGCGAGAGCTTCTTGACGGCGTCGTTCGCCTTATCGTCGAACTCGTCCTTGGGCCGCTTCGGATCGGGCTCGCCGTCGTCGTAATCCGGCTCTTCGTCCTTGTTCTTGCCGGTCAGGCGGTCCCAGAGGCTGCGCTTCTTCTTCTCTTTCTTCTCCCCTCCGCTCCCGCCCTGGCTCGTGTCGTCCTTCGGCCCGTCCTTCTTCTCGCCCGAGCCGCCGCCGGGCCTCTTGTCGCCCTGGGGGTCCTGCTTTGGCTGGCCCTGGCCGTTGCCCTGCTGGTTCTGGTCCTGAGGCTTCTGACCCTGCGGCTTCTGGTTCTGGGGATTGGGATTCTTCGGCGGCTGGGGCGGCTTCTGATCGGGCATGCTCATGCCGTTGCCGCCGCCGCCACCGGACTTCCCATGGCCCTGGCCGCCGCTCTTGCCCTTGTTGCCGCGCATCTGGCGCGCCATCTTCTCCTTGGAGCGCTTGAGCAGCGGCTCGTACAGGGGCCAGATCTTCTCGTCCATCTGCTCGATGGCCTTCACGCTGTGCGCCAGGCGCTGGCGCATGCTGGGGTCGTCGCCGCGCGGGTAGTTCGTGAAGATCTGATCGAGCGTCGGGCGCGCCTTCTCGAAGGCCTCGCGCGCGCTCGGGCTCTTGAACTGCGGCGGCTTGCCGTGGCGCCAGTAGTACTGGATCGCCCAGGAGAACTCCACGTGCGGCAGGCCGAGCAGCCGCGGATCGTAGGCGGTCCCGCCGTCGCCGCGCAGCAGCTTCTGGATCTCCGTCTCGTCCGGGGGCGGCGGGGCGGGGCCGGCCTGCTCCTCGGGCACGTACAGGTCGTAGAGGGCGTTGAGGTAGCGCCGCGCGCCCGGAAGTCGTTTGGCGACCCAATTGTTGACGCGCGGGTCTTCGATCGAGTTCCACAGGAAGTGGCGCTCGGGGTCCTGGAGGTATTTGCGCACGAGCGGCAGGGATTGATCGAGGACGGTGATGTCGCGGTGGCTGCCCTCGTGGTCCACGACGCCGACGACGGCGTCCGCCGGGTTCTTCAAGAGGAAGTCCAGCGGGTAGGTGATCGTGTTGCTGTCGAACCAGTAGGCCCAGAGCTCGCCGGGGGCGAACTGCAGCGTCGGATCGCGGCCCACCGTGGCGCCGATCATCCGGATCTGGGCCTCGACGTCCGAGACCTTCTCGCGGATCGCCGGCCACTCGGACTCGGGGATCTTGCGCTGGCGCAGCAGGTCGTCGAGCGAGGTCGGATCGCCGGCGTTGCCCTGCTCGGGCTCGGCGGAGCCGGGGTCTCCCCCAGGCTCTACTTCAGGCGCGCTTTTTTTTTTACGAAACGGCCCACGAGATCGCGGGCCGCCTCGGTCCAGGAGGCCACGCCGGCCTCGGCGCGGCCGAACGCCGCCATCGCCCCGCCCAGCCAGCGGCGCATCATGCCCTCGAAGCGCTCATCCGAGACGTCTTCGTCCACCCAGAACTCGTGCCAGCGCGAGCGGAAGGCGGGCGACATGAGCAGGCGGCCGCCGTAGCGGGAAGGCTCGGGCGGGTTGGCGGCGCCGGTGAGGAAGGGATGGCCGCGCACGATGCGGTGCGGCAGATAGAGCGAGCCGTCGTCGATGAGCGTGTTCATCCATTCGGCGAGCGGGTTGAGGTTGATCTCGTCCAGCAGGACGGCTTCCTCGGCGTCGATGGCGCGCGGCAGCATGCCCTCGGCGAAGACGTAGACGCCGCGGCGGTCGCCGGTCACGTAGCCGCCCACGACCTCCTGGTAGGCCGTGTCAGAGTCGAGGTTCTTGTAGTGCAGCGGGTAGTTGAGGATGTGGAAGAGATACTCGAGGTCGGTGGTCTTGCCCGCGCCGGACTCGCCCATGAGCAGCAGCGGCTCTCCCATGGCCAGGGCCTTGGCGAACTCGTACAGTCGCGGCCAAGTCTTGGCGTTGACGACGTAATCGGGATCGAACGCAGGCGTCAGCGGGCCGCCGGGGCCCTTCTTGATCTCCACGTCGCCGACGCGGATGCGATCGCCTAGGTCCTGAAAGCCGGTCACGGCGGGCGCGATGTTCTGGGCCGTGACGCCGTTGGCGTGGAGCTGCAGGGCCTGATCGAGCATCGTGTAGATGGCGGCGCGCTGCTGCGGCTCGCGGATCTGGGCCGAGTAGACCGATTGGGCCTCACGGGCCAGGAGGGCGAGGCTGGCGGTGCTGTCGGGGCGCGCGCCGGTCTTTTCGACGAAGTAGCGCCAGCGCTTGGCGACGCGCAGGAGGTGGCGCAGGTTGTAGACGTAGCCGTCGCGCCAGGCGTCGCCGATCACGCGCGCGTGCGCCTGCGCCGCCAAGGGCTTGTGGATGTTCTCGGCCAGGGCCAGCGCCCAGGTGTTGGGCAGGCCGAACTTCTGCTCCAGGATCTGCGCCGTCTCGAGGCTCGGCAGCGGGCCGAACTGCTTGATGCGCCAGCGGCTCTTGAGCGTGCGCGCCAGGACGTTGCGGTTGGA
>CAZZGQ010000362.1:0-2090 GCA_964653765.1 uncultured Elusimicrobia bacterium
GACGTCGTCACCATCTGCCCCGGCTTCGTGAAGAGCGAGATCACCGCGCGCTACGCGGGCCAGAGCCTCCCCTTCGAGCTCGAGACCGACGACGGCGTGCGGCGGATGATCGCCGGCATCAAGAAGCGCAAGCGCGTCGTGCACTTCCCCTGGCAGCTCTCACTGCCGGTGATCTACCTGCTGCACAACCTGCCGGGCTGGCTCTACGACCGGCTCGCTCCGCGCTTGGCGCGGCGCAAGCGGCCCTACGCGGGCCGCCCCTCCTAGCGGCCGAGCCTGACCGTCACGCCGCCGTAGTACACGCGCGGCATGACCAGCCCGTCCGGGAACTCCAAATGCGTCGGACGCGTCAGGTTCTGGCCGGCGACGAAGACCTCGACCCCGTCCCAGGGCAGCGAATAGCTCAGCCGCGCGTCCAGCCGCCAGTAGGCCGGGATGTCCTGCGTCAGGCCCGTCGCCTGGGAGTTGAGGGTGTGAGCGTCCTTGTACCCGACGTTGACGGAAGCCGCCCAGCCGCGGACGAGCGCCGCGAGAGCGCCGAAGTTCACGCTGTGGGCCGGGGTCCCCTGCCGCACGTTGACCACGCCCTTGGCGTCCGAAATCGTCTCGTACGTGTAGTTGGCGTAGACCGAGCGGCCCGCCGCCCAGTCATAAGAAGTCTTGAGCTCGGCGCCGCGGGCGGCGGCCTTGTCGTCGTTGGCGAAGGAGAGCGTCACCACCGGGAAGTTGAAGCTCTGCACGAGCGTGCGCGCGAGATGATCGACGTCCATGTAGAAGAGGTTCGCCTCGAGGCGCGCGTGGTTGTCGAGGTAGCGGCCTTGATAGCCGACCTCATAGGACCGCAGCCGCTGCGGCTGAATCTGCGGATTGCCGACCAAGCGCACGGTCGCCGACGCCTGCTGGTCGGCGGAGCGGTCGTAGAACGTCGGGATCGTCGGCGCCTGCCCGAAGCTGAGGCGGAACGTATGGGCCGGCGCGACCGGCATCACCGCCGCGGCATTGTAAGCGGGCTGCGTCCCCCCGGTGTCGGAGTGCTCGACGGAGGCGGCGCCGATCAGGGTGAGGCGGGGCAGGACCGCCCACGATTGGCTGGCAAAGCCTCTTTGGATGGCGTTCTTTTGATACGGATTGCCCTCGAAGAGACCTCCTGAGTCCACGCCGGCGTAGCGCAAGCTGCCGCCGTAGACGGTGCGCATCCGGTCGTCGAGCCACGTCAGGCGTTGGAGCAGCTCCGCGTCGTATTGATACTCGCGCACCGAGAGCAGGCCGGGGAATTCGGCGTCGAACTTCTTGACGTCGTCGCGGCGAGACAGCGTCGCCTCGACGTTGGAGCCGGGCTCGGCCTCGTACGTGTAGCGAGCCATCTCGTAGTCCGTGTGGAATCGGCCCTCGGGATTGGTCGTATCGAGGACGCCCTGGGAATCCCACGAGCCGCCCGCGATCATCTCGAGCGTCGACCGAGCGTCGGGCTTCCAGAAGCCCCGCGCGTTGGCCTTGTTCGAGAGCAGGAAGTCGTTGCCCGGGGTGTTTGCCGTCGTGGGATTGCCGTCGATGGCCTTTTGCGTCCAGCTCAACCGGATCGCGGAAGCGTCGGAGCCGCCTTCGGAGGCCGCGCGCAGCAGGCGCAGCGAGCGCTCGCCGCCCGCGGCGCCGAGCTCCACCCCTCCCTTCGCGCTCGGCTTCTTGGTGATGATGTTGATCACGCCCAGGCCGGCGTTCGAGCCGTAAAGAGCGGCGGTCGGCCCCCGCACGATCTCGATGCGCTCGATGTCCTGGAGCTGGACCGGCAGCTGGTCCCACACCGCGCCGCCGGACAGGCTCGTATAGACGCTGCGGCCGTCGACGAGGACCAGCAGCTTGTCGACGAATTCCTGCGCGAAGCCTCTTACCGACACGATGGCCCGGTTGCCGTCGCCCGACCGCCCATCGATGACGTCGATGCCGGCGCGATACCGCATCAGGTCCCAGATGTTGAAGGCGCCCGACGCGCGGATCTCGTCGGCGGTGACGACCTCGACGGCGGCCGGAGCTTGACTCGCCGGCTCGGCCCGGCGAGAGGCCGTGATCACCTGCGCCTCCTCGTTGAAGAA
>CAZZGQ010000362.1:2190-3450 GCA_964653765.1 uncultured Elusimicrobia bacterium
GCCAGCGGGCGAAGACGGCTTTCGCCGCCTGGATCGTCTTGTCGCCGGGCACGCCGCGCAGCCTGACGGTGGCCGCGCGATCCATCGAGTTGAGGGCCCACACGTGCACGTCGGCCACCTTGGTCACGCCGGGGATCATGAGCAGCTCCCGCTCGATCTCCTCCAGGTCGATGTCCTCGGGCACGG
This sequence comes from uncultured Elusimicrobia bacterium, assembly GCA_964653765.1. Taxonomy (GTDB): domain Bacteria; phylum Elusimicrobiota; class Elusimicrobia; order UBA1565; family UBA9628; genus JAGWUP01. Next base: position 2,377 of record CAZZGQ010000362.1, read on the forward strand.
CGTCCATCAGCACGGACCAGGAGCTCTTTCCGAGGTCCCACGTCGTGCGCGCGATCAAGGCGACGATGGCGAAGGTGATCACGGGATCGGCCCAGAGCCAGCCGAAGGCGAGGATGAGCGCTCCGGCGACGATGATGCCGATCGAGCCCAGGGCGTCCGTGGCGGCGTGCAGGAAGGCGCCCTTGAGGCTCAGGCTGTCGCCGCGGAAGCGGTAGAGGATCGCCGTCGAGAGCGCGTTCGAGGTCAGGCCCGAGAGAGCCAGCAGCATGGTCTGCACGGCCGGCACCGCGGCCGGGTGCAGCAGGCGGCCCAGGGCTTCGTAGCCCGCGAACGCGCCCATCGCCGCGATGAGCACGGCGGAGACCAGGCCGATGAAGGGCTCGAGCTTGAGCGAGCCGTAGGTGTTGCCCGCGTGCGGCGGCCGCTGCGCCGCGGCGGCGGCGTAGAGCGTGCCTACGGTGATCATGAGGTCGGCCGCCAGGTGCATCGAGTCCGCCTGCAGCGACACGCTGCCCGTGAACCAGCTGCCCACGGCCTCGATGAGCGTGAAGACGGCGCTGATCGCCACCACGCGCTTGAGCGCGGCGAGGTGGACCGGCCGCCGCGCCGACTCGAAGTCGTCGATGGGCGGGCGGTAGCCGTTGACGTCGCGGCGCGGCGCGAGCAAGCGCAGGGCTTCGCCGGCGGCCTTGGCCACGGCGGGATCGCGGTCGCGCGAGGCGACCGCAAGGGCGGGCGCCGTCTCGGGGCGCCGCAGCTGCAGCAGCTTCTTGGCCGCTTCCACGCGCTTCTCGGAGGGCAGCGTGCGGTCGAGCAGCTCGTCGACGCGGCGCACGACGCCGGGGTAGCGCAGCGTGCTCCAGACGGCGTCCACGAGGCCGCCGCGGCGGGCGCCCTGGCCGTCGAAGAGGACGCGGTCCTGCTCCTCCTCGGCGGCATGGTCGTGATCGTGGCCGGCGGCCTCGACCGGGCCGAGCGGGCCGGCGGCTTCGGCGCCGGGCTCGACGCCGGCGGCTCCGAGCTGAAGCCCGTCGGCGGCTTGGGCGCCCCCATCCGGCGCGGCGGCGGGCAGGC
>CAZZGQ010000363.1:0-3450 GCA_964653765.1 uncultured Elusimicrobia bacterium
GCGGGGCGGTCCCAGCGCCCGAGCGTGGCCCCCGCCTCGTAGGCTCCCTGCATGAACTCCAGCACGGCCTTCTTGGGGTCCGGCAGGCGCCGGACCTCGTCGTAAGGCAGCAGGAACTCCTTGAGCTTGGCGTCGTAGGCGCCGCGCGGCGGGCGCGCCGCGGAGAAGCCTTCCGGCTCCGGGGCGGCGTAGACGTAGAAGGCGGCCTCTTGGCCTGAGCCTCCCGGCCACCAGCCGGCGCTGATCACCTCGTGCGAATACGCCTCGCGCGTGATGAAGTCCGCCTCCGGACGCTCCGGCGCCCGCCGGCCCGAGAAGCGCGTCAGCGCCAGGTCGCAGCTGCCCCAGAAGAAATGCACCGGGCTCTCCTTGCCCTGGAAGCGCCCGCGAAACTCCTCGAGCGCGAGGTGGGCGCTCAGCAGCGCCCGCCAAAAGCGATGGGCGTGCTCGGCGTCGTAGGCGCGGTGCAGGCCGTCCTGATCGAAGGGCACCTTCAGCGCCATCTCCACGGGGACGGGCCAGATCGAGACCTCGATGCCGAGCTCGCCCAGGCAGCGCAGATAATCCGCGTAGAAGCCGGCCACGCTGCGCGACGAGAGCGGCAGCCGGCGCGAGGGGCCCCGGCTCGTCTCCAGGATCAGCTCCCGGGAGATGAAGTCGAAGCGCGCCTCGAAGGCGCCGTGGGCGTACGGGACCGGCGACGTGGTCAGGCCTCGCGCGGTGAGATAGAGCGGCACCTCCCACCAATGATTGCAGTGCGGGCTCAGCGCCAGGCGCGTCTTGCCCACGATCTGCAGCCACAGGTGGAGCGTGTCGTAGGTGGCCTGCCACTCCGCCAGCGGCAGCGGCGGCCAGGCCTCCTCGCGCGTCGTCATACCTCGACCTCGTCGACGTAGCACCAGCGCCACGCCTCCCCTGGCTCGAACGAGCGCATGATGGCGTGCTTGGTGTCGCGGTAGTGCCTGGTGGCGTGCTTGTTCTTGGAGGAGTCGCAGCAGCCGACGTGGCCGCAGATCAGGCACTCCCTCAAGTGCACCCAGGTGTCGCCCGTTTTGAGGCACTCCTCGCAGCCCTTGGCGCTGGGTTTGACGTCACGGATCTGCTTCGTATGAGAACAGGCCATAGTCCCTCCTATCCGCGCTCGAGACGGTTGACGCTGAAGTAGCGGCGGCTGTCCAGCCAGGCGCGCTCCAGGCGCAAGCCGGCCCGGGCCGCCATCGCGGACACCTCCTCCAGCGCGTACTTGTGCGAGTCCTCCGTGTGGATGCTCTCCCACTTCTCGAAGGCCACGTCCGTGCCGAGGCCGTCGAGATGGACCTCGTGCTTGCGGCGGCTGACCAGGTGCATCTCCACGCGGCGCATGCCGCCGTCGTAGAAAGCGTAATGCTCGAAGTCCTCCAGCTGGAAATGCGCGCCGAGCTCCTCGTTGAGGCGCGCCAGGAGGTTCAGGTTGAAGCGCGCCGTCGCGCCGGAGACGTCGTTGTAGGCGGCCTCGAGCACCCGCGGGTCCTTGTCCAGGTCGGCGCCCAGCAGCAGGGCGTCGCCCTCGCCCAAGGTCTCCGCGATGCGGGTCAGCAGGCGCAGGGCGTCCTCGGGCTCGAAGTTGCCGACGCTCGAGCCGAAGTAGAGGAACAGCGCCGGGCCGCGGCGCCTCTGCTTGAGCCACTCCAGGGCGGCTTCGTAAGGCGCGGCGCAGGCCGTCACCCGCAGCGCCGGGTAGTCGTCCAGCAGCGAGCGCGAGGCGTCCAGCAAGGCGGCCGGCGAGACGTCGATCGGCACGTACTCCAGCCAGCCCTGCCGCGCCAGCAGCAGCTCGATGAACGGACGCGTCTTGAGCGAGCTGCCGCTGCCCAGCTCGACGAGCGTCAGCGGCCCGTCGGCCTGACGCGCCATCTCCTCGGCGTGGGCGCGCAAGATCGAGAGCTCCGTGCGCGTCACGTAATACTCCGGCGCCCGCGTGAGCTCCTCGAAGAGCCGCGAGCCCGCGTCATCGTAGAAATACACCGGCGACAGCCGCTTGGGCTGCGCGGACAGGCCCTCCCAGGCGTCTCGCGCCAAGTCCAGCTCCTTGGCTTGCGGACGAAGATCGACCAGCGACAGTCTTCTCATCGGTCCCATGCCAATCTCACCCCCGTGAACTGCCAACGCTTCTCCGGCTGGAAGAAATTGCGGTAACTGCGGCGGACGTGGCCGCGCGGCGTGGCGCACGAGCCGCCGCGCAGCACGAACTGCCCGCTCATGAACTTGCCGTTGTACTCGCCGAAGGCCCCCGACAACGGCTTGAAGCCCGGGTAGGCGCCGTAAGCGCTCGAGGTCCATTCCCACACGTCGCCGAAGAGCTGCGCGGCGGCGCCGTCCGGCGTCTCGCCGGCGGGGCGCGGCCGCCAGGCCCCGTCCTCCAGGAACCGGCCCCGCGCCGGGTCTCCCCCGAGCGACGCGGCGGCCAACTCCCATTCCGCCTCGGTCGGCAGGCGGCCGCCGGCCCAGCGCGCGAAGGCGTCGGCCTCGTAATAGCTCAGGTGGCAAACGGGCTCCGCCGGGTCGCCCTCCTCGTCCCAGTGCAGGGGCGCCGTCCAGCGCTCGGCGTTCACGCGGTCCCAGCCGTCGGAGAGCCAGTGCCGGAAATCGCGGTAGCCGCCCGCGGCGATGAACTGCGCGTATTCCCCGCGAGTCACCGGACGCTGGGCCAGGCTGAAGGGCCGCACGAGCACGTCGTGCCGCGGCCGCTCGTTGTCGAAGGCGAAGCCCTCCCCCGCGTGCCCGAGCGGGAAGACCCCGCCGTCCACGTCCAGCCGGCGCGCCGGGGGCAGAGCGGGCGTCGCGCTCGCGGCCGCGGCCCAGGGGCCCTCCACGCCGTTGTGGCGCAGGATGAACTTGATGTCGGCGGCGAGCAGCTCCTGGTGCTGCTGCTCGTGGTGCAGACCCAAGGTGAGCGCCGGCAGGAGCTCCGCCAGCGCGGCCCCGCCCGCGCGGGCGATCAGCCGCAGGACGGCTTCGTCCACGTAGTCGCGATAGGCCAAAACCTCCCGCACGGTCGGCCGCGAGCGCGTCCCGCGCCGGGCGCGCGGATAGGGATCGCCCACCGTCCGGTAGTAGGAGTTGAATACGGCGGCGTGCTCCTCGTTCGCCTCGAAGTCGGGATCATAGGAGCCCAGCACGAAGGTCTCGAAGAACCAGGTCGTGTGCCCGAGGTGCCACTTGGGCGGGCTGACGTCCTCGATCGGCTGCACGACGTAGTCCTCGTTCTCCAGGCAGGAGCACAGGGCCGTGGTGGCCGCCCTGACCCGCCGAAATTCGGCTTCGAGAGCCACGCGCTCCATGGGCTCATGATAAGCCCGAACCGCGCGGCGGCGAAGAAACAGTCCTGCGACCTCCCGATGAAGTTAGTAAACAAGGGGTGTCACTCATTAGAGGGTCCTGGGTCAAGCGACAAGAGTGACCCTGCCCCGC
>CAZZGQ010000364.1:0-3446 GCA_964653765.1 uncultured Elusimicrobia bacterium
ACCGATCCGGTGGCCATGAGCCGCGCCAAGGAGCTCGCCGACCTCAAGGGCGTGACCTTCTGCAAGGACGCCTACGAGGCGCTAAGAGGCGCTGACGCCATGCTCGTCGTCACGGAGTGGCCGCAGTACAAGACGCTCGACTGGAAGCGCGTCCTCAAGCTCATGCGCAACCCGCTCGTCCTCGATGGGCGCAATCTCTACGATCCGGCGACCGTGCGCAAGGCCGGCTTCGATTATTGCGGCGTGGGTCGTCCGAACGGAACGGCCGCCTAGATGCGGATCCTGATCACGGGCGGCGCCGGCTTCCTCGGCAGCCACCTGTCCGAGCACTTCCTCGGCCAGGGCCACCACGTGATCGCGATGGACAACTTCAGCACCGGCCGCGTCGAGAACATCGACCATCTCTTCACCAACGAGCGCTTCACCTTCATCAAGCAGGACGTGACCAACTTCATCCACGTTCCCGGCAAGCTCGACGCCGTGCTGCACTTCGCCAGCCCGGCGAGCCCGGACGACTATCACCGGCTGCCCATCCCGACTCTGAAGGTCGGCGCCCTCGGCACGCACAAGGCGCTGGGCCTGGCCAAGGACAAGGGCGCGATCTTCATGATCGCGTCGACCTCGGAGATCTACGGCGACCCGCTCGAGTCGCCGCAGAGGGAGTCCTACTGGGGCAACGTCAACCCGATCGGCCCGCGCGGCGTCTACGACGAGGCCAAGCGCTTCGCGGAAGCGATGACGATGGCCTATCACCGCGCCCACGGCGTGCCGATCCGCATCATCCGGATCTTCAACACCTATGGGCCGCGCATGCGCAAGAACGACGGCCGCGCCGTCCCCAACTTCATCACGCAGGCTCTGGCGAACAAGCCGATCACGGTCTATGGCAAGGGCCAGCAGACGCGCAGCCTCTGCTACGTCAGCGATCTCGTGCGCGGCATTGATGCGCTGCTCCACAGCGGGCTGCAGTCGCCCTGCAACATCGGCAATCCCAAGGAGCTCACCATCCTCGAGATCGCCGAGACGATCAAGAAGATGACGGGGTCGAAGTCGAAGATCGTCCACAAGCCGCTGCCCGAGGACGACCCCAAGGTCCGCCGCCCCGACATCACGCTGGCGCGCGCCAAGCTCAAGTGGGAGCCCAAGGTCACCCTGGCCGAGGGCCTCACCTCCACGATCGAGTACTTCCGCCAGAGCTAGGTAAAATCGAGGGTCAGACCCCCGATTTTACTTCGAAGACGGTGACGTCCGACGTCTGGTCGCGGACGAGAGGCTTGAGGTAAAGCGCCGTGAAGCGGTCGAAGACCGCCTGCTGCTCCGGCGTCAGCGGGGCCACCGGGTAGCCGGCGCGGGCCAAGCGCAGATATTCCAGCCGGGCGAACAGCAGGTGGGTCACGCCCTCCGCCTTGAAGCGGCCCGCCAGCTCCTCGGGCGTGCGGCTCTCGCGCAGCCACGAGACGAGCGGGTGCACGTCGATGAGCGAGGCGTCGACGTAGGCGCGCTTCAGGTAGAAGGTGCGCGCCTCGCCGAGGATCAGAACCTTGGAGTCCGGCGGAGTCTTCTCGTTGAGGTACTCGTAGGCGGGATACGGCGGCAGCGGGTAGCCCGCCGCCCTTTGCGCCAGGAAGACCCGCGGCTCCTCCGCGCCCCAGACCACCGGCCCCAGCCGGTAGTCCTCGAAGAACATGAGCGCGAACAGGAACTGCGCCGCCGCCAGGGTCAGACCCAAGCCGACGAGCGCCCGTCTCGCCCGCCCCTCGAACAGCCCCCAGGCCGCGGCGGCGCACAGGACGGCGACGAGCGGCATCTCCGCCAGGAAGAAGCGACGCAGCGAGAAGAACAGGCTCCATTGCAGCCACAAGAGCGTCAGCGCCGCGCGCGCCAGCCGCGCGCCGGGCGCGGCGAAGGCCGCCGCCAGCAGGGGCAAGGCCAGGAGATGGAAGAGGCCGACGCTGTTCTGGTCGTCCATCGGGCTCGTCAGGACGGAGAAAGGGTCCGCCAACCAGGTCTCGAGGCCGGCGGCCGTGGCCACGCTCGGCTGCCGCTTCGTCTCGGCGGCGAGGTCTTTCCAGCGCGGGGCGTCCGGCGAGGGATGGAGCCGCTCTTCCAGGAACGGATAGACGGGATTTCCGAAGAAGGCCGCGTTGCGCCCCGGCCATGGGGCGAGCACGACCAGGGCGAGCAAGCCGGCGGCGGCGAACTCCTTGAGCGTCTCGCGAGCGCGCTCCGGCCGCGCGCGGACGCAGAGCGCGGCCGCGGCGCAGAAAACCAGGAACGCCGCGGGCCACGCGGGATACTTCGTCGCCATCTGAAAGCCCAGGAACAGGCCGCCGAGCAGCGTCCAGGCCCCTCCCCGGCCTTCGAGGCGGGCGGCCAGGCAGCAGACCGCCGCCGTCTGGAAGAAGGCCCAGCCCAGGTCCATGCCCGCTTTCCAGGACAGGATCGTCGTCAGCGGCGTGCATAGCCAGATCAGCGCGGCGAAGAGCCCGGCGGCGCGGCGGCGGCAGGCGCGCCGCGCCAAGCCCCAAACGAGGAGGCCCGTGGCCGCGCCGAAGGTCCAATGGATCAGGTGGACGACGACAGTCGAGTCCCAGATCAGCGCCGCGCCGTAGAGCATCTCGACGAGCATCGGCATGCCCGACCACATGTCGCGCGGCATCGCCGCCGCGCCGCCGCGCGCCCAATAGAACGCGGGGACCGGCAGATGATAGGCGAGCCCGTCGTAAAAGATGTCCGGGGCGAGACAGCCGAGGAAGGAGTAGCCCAGGACGACGGCGATCCCGGCGAAAAGCGCCTTGTCGAGCGGCGTCCACGGCTCGCGCGAGCGCGGGGCCTCGGCGATCCAAGCGCGCGCCCCCCACAGCGCCGGGGCGGTGGCGACGACCAGCGCCCCGAGCACGAGCGGCCGGCGCCACAGCTGCGCGAGCGCGGCGATGAAGAGCAGCGTGCCGAGCAGCCCCCAGCCCAGGCCCAAGGAAAGCCCCGCCGCCTCGGCGCGGCTCTCGAGCTCGACGCGCGCGCGCCGCAGCAGCAGGAAGCCGTTGCCGAAGCCGAGCAGCGCCAGCCAAGCCGCCGCCGCGATCCAGGCGAGGTTCCCGGCGAAGGCGCGCGGCCGCAGGAGCGAGGCGTGGACGGCGAGCAGCGGCAAGGCGTGGCGGACGGCATAGACGAGCTCGTCCTTGCGAAGGAACAGGAAGGCCACTACGGCGGCGAAGGCGAGGTAGAGGTATCCGAAGCGCTTCAGAAGGGCGAGTATAACATTCGCGGCTCGAAACTGGTCGCGCTACCAGTTTCGAGCGGGTCGCCCATATTTCCCGGCGCATCGCGATCCGCTACTATCTCCGGCGTGCCCGAGCTCTCCGTCGTCATCCCCTGCTGCAACGAGGAGCGTTCCATCCCCCGCTTCCGGACGGAGCTCTACCCGGCGCTCGACGCGCTGGGCCTCT
>CAZZGQ010000365.1:0-3442 GCA_964653765.1 uncultured Elusimicrobia bacterium
TGGCTCAGCGCGGCCAGCACCTGGCGGCCGATGTCGGCCACCCGGTACGGCGCCACCGTCGCAGGCGCCCGCGCCCCCCGCGCAGGCCGGCGAGGTCTCGGCCGACGAGCAGGCCGCCGCCGCGCTGCGGCAGGAGAAGCCCGCCGTCGCCGCCCGCTTCGACGAGCTGAAGCAGGCCTTCGGCGCGGCGGACGCCGGCCGCACGCCCGAGAGCGCCGGCGCCCCGGCGCCGTCCCTGGCTCCTTCCGCGCGGACCGAGCCGATCACCGCCGTCGACGCGCGCGGCCTCACCCGCCAGCTCTCCTACGATCCCGCCGTCCCGGCCGAGCCCTTATATAAGGCAGGCTGGCGCTTCCTGCGCGAGCTGCCGGAGCGGGTGCGCCGCATCCGGCGCTACCGCGCCCGAGTGAAGGAGCTCGTCGCGGGGATCACCGACGAGAACCTGTGGTGGTCGATCAACCGCCTCAAGGCGCTCGAGCTGCAGGAAGGCATCCTGCGCTCGGACAACCGCGCCCTCGTCAACCAGTGGCCGGGCGCCGGCGCCGCCGTGAAGAAGGCCGCCCACGAGGACTTCGCCGAGTCCTCGCTGGAGAGCGAGAGCCTCATGAAGCTCTTCAAGAGCGCCATGGACCTCGAGGAGCCCACGCTCCAGTATCAGTACGCCTTCGCCCAGAACCTCCATAACCGCCTGCACCGCATGTCGCACTTCCTGGGCACGACGCTGCAGGAGCACATCCTCGCCGTCGCCTTGAAGGGCAAGACCAACCAGTGGTCGATCTGGGCCAACGAGGAAGTGCGCCACGGCCCCGTCCTCGAGCGCGTCTACAACAACGCGCGCGCGCCCAGCCAGCCCCCGCTGACGCAGCAGGGCGAGGCCCCGCGCCTGCCGCGCAACGACGCCCAGTATCTCGTCCTCTCGGGCATGGCCAACCGCTCGCTCGCCGAGCTCTTCGCCGCCTCCGCTTACCTCACGATCAAGGCCAACGCCAAGCCGGGCAGCGGCGTGGACGTCGCGCTCGACGGCCTCTATCGGGACGAGGTCTACCACTACATCATCATGGCGGCGGTGAACCGCTTCGTCTTCGGCCAGGGGCGCTGGGAGCGCCTCTACCGCATCGTCCGCCACGACTACGACTACAACCCCGGCGCTCCCGAGGACAAGGTCATCCACCGCCGGACGTTCATGTCGCCGCTGGCGTACTGGGAGGTGGCCTACGCTATCTTCTCGATCGACAAGCGCATCGACCGCTTCATCAAGACGCAGCTGAACGCCGAGAAGGCCGCCGATCTCATCGGCCCGACCTACGTGACGGACGCCGAGCTCGAGGCCTCCATCGCCCGCGGCGAGCAGACTCTCACCAAGCCCTTCCGGATGGAGCAGAACCCGCACCTCTCCCAGGAGGACGTGGAGCTGCTCGAGAAGCGCATGCCCGCCGGCTGGATCGACGCCTCCGAGCGCAAGATCAGCGTCGCCGACGTGAACGAGGTCATCGAGACTTATCGCAAGACGCTGCTGCGCAATCCCGAGTACTGGCTGCGCCGGAAGGGTTTCATCCGTTCCGATCATGCGCCGGCGGGAGCGCGGATGATGCTCGTCCGTCACTTCCCCGTCGACGACGGGTCCAAGCATCCGAAGCTCCACGCCATCATGCTCGACTTCCCCAGGGACGGAGGCTCTCCGGTCGTACGGATCGGGGACTCCTTCCGGGCGAGCTTGGATGAGCTATCGATGCGGCAGATCGGCGCCATCATGGACGCCGAGGACCTCGGCGTCATCGAAAAGCTCGGTGAGCTGAAGACCGACTTCACGCCGCAAGAGATCATGGACCGCGTGGGCAAGACGCCCGCCTACATGCGCCGGCCCATCCCGGTCAAGTAGGTAAAATCGGGGGTCAGACCCCCGATTTTACCGGCGTCAGGACGAGCGCTCGTTGTTGCGGCGCTCGGCCTCGCGGGCCGAGCGGCTGACGAGCAGGCTCGTGGCCAGGCTCTCGCTGTCGCGGCCCCGCCGCGCCTGAGGCCCGCCCGGGCCGGGCAGCAGCCGGTTGACCAGGCCCAGAGCTCCCGCCACCGCGCCGGGGAAGAGCCCGTGCAGGCGCGCCGCGGCCTTGAACGGCCAGCCGAGGACGACCTCGGCCTCGCCGCGGCGGCAGGCCTCGACGATGCGCCGCGCCGCCCGCTCGGCGCTGATCGAAGCCAGCGGCAGCGAGCCGCTGACGCTGAACCAGCCGTATTCGAGCTTGTGCTGGCCCTTGAACACGGCGTGCAGCGGGCTGCCCGTGCGCATCAGCCCCGGGCAGACGGTCGTGACCCAGACGCGCTCGCGCGCCAGTTCCGAGCGCAGCCCTTGGGAGAGGCCGACCAGGGCGAACTTGCTGGCGTCGTAAGGCAGCAGGTGCGGCACGCTGATCTTGCCGCCGATCGAGGCGATGTTGACGATGCGGCCGCCGCCCCGGCGGCGCATGCCGGGAAGCGCGGCTCGGATCAGCCGCAGCGGCGCCCAGAAGTGGATGCCCATGGCGCGCTCGTAGTCCTCGAGCGTCTGGTCGTCGACCGCCCCGACTTGGATGAGACCCGCGTTGTTGACGAGCACGTCCAGCCGGCCCATGGCGTCCTCGACGTAGTCGATCAGGCTCGCCGCCTGCGCCGCGTCCGTGACGTCGCAGAGCCGCGCCAGCACCTCGATGCCGCGCGCCTCCAGGTCGGCGCGCGCCAGCTCGAGCTCGGAGGCGTCTCGGGCGCAGATGACCACGCGCGCTCCTTGGCGGCCGAACTCGCGGGCCAGCACCAGCCCCAGGCCGCGCGAGCCTCCGGTGATGAGCACGACGCGGCCGAGGAAGCCGCCCCAACTGCGCCGGCGCGCGAAAGCCCGGCCGACGATCGCGGCGGCGGCGGCTACGGCCAACAGCCTGGCGGCGGTTCTCGTCTTCATGCTCCCATTGTGCCACCGGACCACCGGACGGCCGAATGGACGCGGAGTGAGCGTATCGTGACGCCGCGTCACGCGCCCGGAGCAAAGGATTTGCGCCTCCGTCCAACGTCGACGAGGGCCGCGGCCCCTACAATGAAGCGAGGAGGTGCTGTATATGGAGCTCAAGAGTCCGGCGTTCCAAGAGGCGGGTGAGATCCCGCGACGCTATTCCTGCGAGGGGGAGGACGTGTCGCCCGCGTTCGAATGGGCGGGCGTTCCAGAGGAAGCGAGGTCGCTCGTGCTGATCTGCGAGGACCCCGACGCGCCCTTCAAGACCTTCACCCACTGGGTTCTCTACGATCTTCCCACGGCCTTGCACGCCGTCGACGAGGACATCCCCAAGGACGGCGAGGTCCTGGGCGGACGGCAGGGGACCAACGACTTCGGGCGCGTCGGGTACGGCGGGCCTTGCCCTCCGACGGGCCCCTGGCATCGCTATTACTTCACGCTGTTCGCGCTGGACGTGAAGCT
>CAZZGQ010000366.1:0-3435 GCA_964653765.1 uncultured Elusimicrobia bacterium
GAAGGCATCGGCGCCGGCGATTACAGCGTCGAGATCCTCGACGCCAAGGGCAAGAAGGACGTGGCGGAGCAGCTGGCCAAGGACGCGCACGCCAAGGGAGCCGACATCTACTGCGCCCTCGGCACCTCCGCCCTCGTGCCGCTCTCGAAGGAGATCAAGGACAAGCCGATCGTCTTCGCGGTGGTCTACGATCCGGTCGGCGCCGGGATCGCCAAGGATTGGGCGAGCTCCGGCAACAACACCACGGGCGGAAGCAACTTCGTCTCGATCTCGGCCTTCCTGCACCGCCTGGTGAAGCGCTCTTCGCTCAAGGTGAAGACCGTGCAGGTCCTCTATACCGCCGGCGAGAAGAACGCGGAGCTCGAGCTCGCCGAGGTGAAGGCCAGCGAGCAGGACCTGGGCATCACCGTCGCTCCCATCTCGGTGAAGTCGGCCGAGGACGTCGCGAAGTGGGCCAAGGACCTCGCCAAGGACAAGCCCGACATGCTGGTCCTGACGGGCTCCAACGCCGTCGGCACCCACATCGCGCCGATCTCGGACGCCGCGCTCAAGAACAAGATCATGACCGTGACACACCTCGAGGACATCGTGCAGCGCGGCGCGCTCTACGGGCTGGTCGCCGACATCACGCAGGTCGCCCAGATCGCGGGCAAGGACCTGGCTCAGGTGATCAGGGGCGCCAACCCGTCCTCGATCCGCATCGAGTACCCTCTTCCCAAGCTGATCATCAACGACAAGACCGCGTCCGCGGGCGGCTTCACGATCCCGGACACGCTCAAGGAGTGGGCTTCCGGCAACGCCAGCCGCTGAGCCGCCCTCTCGTTCAGTAGACCGAGGCCCAGTCGCGGTCGACCAGCCGGAACTCCACCCGGCGGTTGAGCTCGCGATGGGCCTCGGTATCGTTCGGGACCAGAGGCTGCGAGAAGCCCACGCCCTTGTAGCGGATGGTCGGCGGCGGCACGCCCTGCTTGACCAAGTAGGAGTAGACGGATTTGGCGCGGCGCTCCGAGAGGTCCAGGTTGTACTTCTCCGTGCCGATCGAGCAGGTGTGGGCCGTGATCCGCAGCTTGCGCCGAGGGTGGCGCAGCGCCCAGTCGGCGACGACGTCGAGCGTGGCGAAGGACTCCGGCCGGATCACGTCGGAGTCGAAGTCGAACTGGATCTTGGGCAGCTCGTGCGCGCTGATGCGGCGCTCGATGTCGGCCAGCTCCTTGGCGTCTTGGGCGTCGTCGACGTCGTTGGGGTCGATGCGGTAGCCCCACCAAGACTGGTCGCGGCGCTGCGGCAAGTCGAGCGTCCCCCGCTGCTGCCAAGTGCAGCCGGAGAGCAGGGCCAGCGGGACCGCCAGGAGCCAACCGCGCGTCATAAGCCGATTGTAGCGCCCCAAGTCCGCTAAGGCCAGGGGTGCTTGGGGTAGCGGCGCTTGAGCTCCTTCTTCACCTCGGGGTAGGTGTTGGTCCAGAAGGAGCTCAGGTCCTCGGTCTTCTGGACGGTGCGGTAGTTCGGCGCGAGGATGTCGAAGACCACGGGCAGGCGGCCGTCGCAGAGGGCCAGCCGCCCCTTCATCCCCAGGAAGTCGCCCAGGCGGGCCGACAGCTCCGCGGGCTTGGCCTCGAAATAGCGGAAGCGCCCCAGGCGGCCCGAGGGCAGCTTGCGCTGCGCGGGCAGAACGCGATCTAAATAGTCCATGAGGCCGCGGCCCACATACTCCGCCAGGTGGGGCAGCAGCGGCGCGCGCTCGATGTCCTTGAGCGAGTTGCGCCCGGCGCAGGCCTCGCCGTAGATGAGCCTCCAGTCGTCGGCGTCGAGCGCGGGAAAGCCGAGGTCGGGGTAGAAGCGCCGGGCCAGCGCCACGCGCGCCAGCAGCTGCTCCACCTTCTCGTCGAGGCCGGGATGTCTGAGCTCGCCGGAGACGAACTTCTCGGCCCAGAGGTCGGCCGCCGTCTTGCGGTCCTCGCGCCGCGCCGCCGTCTCGCGCCTCTCGAGCGCCAGCCCGCGAAAGACCAGGCGGCGCTCCTTGACGACGCGCCCGCGCCGCTCGTCGAACTCGGAGACCTCGGTCCAGGCGCATTCCCCGGGAAAAGCGCGTTCGACGGCCGCGGCTTCGCAAGGAAGGTACAGCGCCGCCGCCGTCTGCTTGGCCTGTCCCCCTCCGGCCCGCTCGCGCACGTCCAAGGCGAGGACGAGCGGAGGCAGGTCCTTCACGCCCGGCAGCGTCACGGAGCGGCCGTCCGCGAGGCGATAGAAGAAGCCTTCCCCCTCCCGCGCCGCGAGCCGGTCGACGAACGCGCGCAGCCAGCCCTCCGCCAGCGCTTCCTCGGAAGCCGGCGCTCCCCCCGCGACGTCGCCGCCCAGGCGGCGCAGCTGGCGCAGGACCTCGCGCGTCTCCCAGGCGGCCTCGTCGCGGCCGCCGAGCAGCTCGTCGGCGAGGGCGTAGAGGTCGCCCGGCTGGTCCGGCCGCCGGTCGGAGGCGCTCTCCAAGAGAGCGGCCATCGCGCAGGCTCGCTCGTACGCCTTGGCGCCCAAGCCGCGCGCCGCCTCGAGCACGGCCGCCAATCTCGGGCTCGCGGGGTAGCGCAGCAGCGCGCGCCCGCGCGGCGTGAGGCGTCCCGCGGCGTCGACGGCCTCGACCTGCGCCAGGCAGCGGCCCGCCGCGGCCCAAGCCGCCTGGTCGGGCGGCGTGAGCCAGCCGACCGCGTCGGGCAGCGAGGCCGCCTGCAGGCGCAGCGAGGAGAGCTCGAGCCGCCGCACCTCCGGCGCCACGGATTCGGCCAAGCCCAGGTCCTCGCCCTTCGACCACAGGCGCACGCAGCGGCCGGGCGCCGTGCGCCCGGCGCGTCCCGCGCGCTGCGCGGCGTTGGCGCGGCTGATGCGCGCGACATAGAGCGTGTTGATGTCGCGCGCCGCGCTGTAGCCCGCCAGCCGATGGAGGCCGCTGTCGATCACCGCCGTGACGCCGGGGATCGTCAAGCCGGTCTCGGCGACGTTCGTGGCCACGATCACGCGCGGCCTCTCTCCGGGGTCCAGCGCGCGCTGCTGCTCGTCGAGCTCCATCGAGCCGTGCAGCGCGATCAGCTCCAAGCCTTGCTCGCGGCAGTGAGGTCCCATCACCGTCAGCGCGCGGCGGATCTCGCGCAGCCCGGGCATGAAGACGAGCACGGAGCCGTCGAGCCCCTCCCGCTCGAGCGCCTTCAGCGCCTCGAGCGCGCCTTCCGCCGGCCCCTGCCGCGCGTCGAGCGGCTGATGGCGCACGTCCACCGGGAAGAGCCGGCCGGGCACGTCGACGCGCGCGGCGTCCGGCAGATAGCGCGCCAGCTCCCCCGCGTCGAGCGTTGCCGACATCACGACGACCTTCAGATCGGGCCGCCGCCTCGCGCGCAGCGCCTTGAGCCACCCGAGGACCAGGTCGCACTCGAGCGTCCGCTCGTGGAACTC
>CAZZGQ010000367.1:0-3401 GCA_964653765.1 uncultured Elusimicrobia bacterium
GCCTATCGCTTCATCTCGCGCTTCCCGTCCGACGCCGTCACGCTCTCTCTCGCTCTCGTCGCGTTCGCCTTCCTGGCCTTGGCCTTCTGGAGCCCGGTCGCCAGCCTCGTCGGCTTCGGCCTTTCGCTCGCGGCTCTCGCCACCCTGAACCCGGGCGTCTTCCTGCGCCCCGAGACGCTGCCGCCCTCGGTGGAAGCGAAGGCCGCCGCCGTCTATTTCTCGCTGCCGGCCGACCGTCGCGCCGCGGCGGAGAAGGCCATGGCGGCCGCGGTGGGGGGACGCTTTCACGAGCGCTCCGCCCTGCTGTGGCCGGCCGCGGGCCATCCCTTCGCCGCGCTGGGCTCGATGATGGATCGCCGCCAGGCGGCCTGGGCCGCCTTCAAGCCGTACTTGGGCGAGGCCGACGTCCGGGCCGTCGCCGCCTTGGCGGGCGTCGCCTCTCCCGATTACGGCATCGCCGCCGCGGAGCTGGAGGCGCTGGCTTCGCTCGGCCGCGTCGGCCGCGCGCGGCTCATGGAGCTGGCCGTGGAGTTCGGCGCGCTGCGCTCGGCCGCCGTCGTCAACGCCGTCGCCTCCTCGATCTCGGACAGCGCGACGATCGAAGCCGACGAATATGAGACGCTCGCGGACTTCCTCGCGGGGTACGGCCGCGTGGAGGCGCTCAGAGTCCTCGAGTCCCGCCGCGACAAGGGCGAGGTGGCGAAGATGACCGTTGAGCCGGAGCCGGCCGAGGATGAGGCCCTGGCCGCGCGCGCCGAGGCCGCGCTGGCCGTCGCCGAGCCCGGGCTCTCGGGCCGGCTGCGCGCGCAGGAGCTGCGCCGCGCGCTGGACGCCTGGCGCGCCGACTCGGGCGAAGCGCGCGGACTCGCGCGCGCGCGGGTGGAAGCCCTCCTCGATGGAGCCGCGTCCGGCGCCGCCGCTTGGGCCTCCGCGCCCGACCGTCTGCCCGTCTCGCTCGCGGCGCGGCTGAGCGGCTGGCTCGAGGTGATGGGCGCCGACCAGAACGCCCGGGTCTGGCTGAATATCGTCTGGGCGCCCGCCCTCCTCGCTCTCCTTTACTATCAGGCGCTGCTCCCGACCCTCATCGCCCTGGCCGGCGCCATCGTCGTCATGCTCGTCCTAGCCGCCGTCGCCGGAACGCTGCTGCCCGACAGGTGGTTCCGCGCTCCCGAGAATGTGCCGCCGGACGTGGAAAAGGCGCTGGTATCGCTGCGCGCCAGCCTGCCCGCTGAAAGCCGCGCGCGGCTCGAAGCCGCGCTGACGCGGACCTTGGCGGGGCTTTCCGACACGCCGTTCCGCAGAGTCGTCCATCCCTTCGCGGCCCTCGGCTCCTTCCAGATACCGATCCGCCGCGAGGCCTGGGCCGCCGCCTGGACGGAGCTGGAGACCCAGGCGAAAGCGAGCCCGGCCGTGGGCCGGGCCCTTATCGAGCTGCTCTTGGCGGACTGCGAGCACGAAGACGTCCTCGGCCTGGCGGCCGAGCGGCTCGTCCAGGCGGTGCCGCTGGCGCGCGCCGACGAGGCGACGCTGGCGCGTCTCGAAGACTCGTTCCGAGGACACGAGCGCCCCGACGGCCTGGAGGCCGTCGCGGAGGCCCGCGAGCAGGAGAAGATCCTCGACTCGATCCTGCCGGCCGCGGCTGCGCCCGACGACGCCCTGATCCGGCGGGCGGAGCAAGCCCTGGCCGCCCCCGCGAGGGGATTGGCGGAGAGCGCGCGCCGCGGCCAGATCGAGACCGCGCTCCGGTCCGCCCAAACGGGGACCGCCGATGAGCAAGCCCTGGCCCGCGAGCGGCTGGAGCGCCTGCTGACGCATGATTAGGGCGATCGCGGCGACGCTCTGCCTGACGCTGCTGCTCGGCTGCCTGCCGGCGGACGCCGTGGCCGCGCTGGCGCGGCTGGAGGCGCCGGCTCCCGCCGCCGTGCCGTCTCTCGAGGCGCCGCTCCCCGCGCTGCCGCCCGCGCTCGAGCCGTCGGCCGTCCTCGCCGCGCCTTCGGCGGCGAACCCGCCCGTGAGTCTTTCCGCGGAGGGAGCTCCTTCGGCCGCCCAGCCGGCGGCGGCGCAGGAGCCGCGGGCCGCCGAGGCCGCCTCGGCTGAGCAGACGCGCCGCTTCGACGGCGCGGGGGCGACGCCTGCGGCCGAGCCCGCTTTCCGGGAAGCCGTCTCCGGAGCGGGTGTCGCGCCGGCGCTGGGCGCTGCGTCCGCCTTGCCCGCGCGGGCCGCGCTGACGCCCACCGCGCCGCCGCCCGCGCCCGTCCCCGCGCGGCGCGGCGGCTTGAGGAGGTTGGCGACCATCGTCGGACTGTCCTACGGCATCACCTTCGCGCTGTCCTACTCGGGCGCCGGCGTCATCGCCCTGGCCGGGACGCCGCTCGGGCCGGCCGCGGTCCTGGCCGCCGGCGGCGCCGCCGTCGTCGCCGCGATCTGGCCCACGGCGACGTCAAACGTCCGCGCGATCGCGAGCATGGCGGGCCTCACGCTGGTGCTCCTCGGCTTTTCCGTGCCCGCCTGGGCCGCCGCTTCCTTCGCCGGCATCTTGGGGGCCCCGATCCTGCAGCGGCTCTACGACCAGCGCAGCGCGCGTCTGGCGGCGGCCGAGGCGGACCGCTTGGCGCGCCAGGAGGAGCAGCGCGCCCGGCTGGACGAGCTGAAGCCGCTGTCCTCGCTCGCCGACGAGGGGGCTGGGCCATCCGATGACGCCGAGCTGTTGGCGAGAACGCGGGACTTCGCCGCCGGCGCGCGCGCTTTCGCCGAGCGCGCCCGCGCCGGCGAGATCTCGGCCGCGGCCGCGCGCCTCGAAGCGGCGCTCGCCGAAAGGCGCGGCGAGGACGCAGCCGTCGAGCGCGCCCGCCTCAAGGCCCTGCTCGAGGCCAAGCCGGCCGGCGGCGCCGCCGCCTGGTCGCCGGCGGGCTGGCAGCTCTCGCGCTGGTCGGCGCGGTACAGGCGCGTCGCGCTGCCCGTGATCCTGACGGCCGCCGCCGTCTTCGGCGTGGGCGCGGCCGCCGTCGCCTGGCCCGCGGTCTTCCTCCCTTATTACGAGACCTTCCGAATGCTGACCATCGTCGGGATTCTCGGAATGTTCGCCGCGTCCAAAGGCAGCCTGCCCCTCAAGCTCGCCGGGCTGGTCACCCTGGCCGGCGCCAGCGGCTTCACCGCCCTCAACCCCTTGCTCGGTCCCGCCTGGCTGGGCTGGGCCGTGGTCCTCGAGGTCGTCGCCCTGCTCGTGGTCGGGAAGGCCTGGGGCCCCGCCGCGCAGGGAGACCGGCTGCATCCGATGGCGAGCGACTTCCTGAACGGCGCCGTGACCGCGGCGCGGCCCGACGGCGAGGCCCGCCGCCGGTCGCTGGAGCTGCTGGAGGGGACCCATGAGGAGCGCCTCGCCGCCCTGCGCGCCGTCGCCG
>CAZZGQ010000368.1:0-3395 GCA_964653765.1 uncultured Elusimicrobia bacterium
GCCGCCTCGAAGGGCGTCTACATGCTCAGCGTGACGCTGTCTTCGACGATGGGCCCCGGCGTCAAGATCGACGCCAGCCAGAAATTCTAAAGAAAGCCGAACTCCCAACGGCGGAAGGCCCGCTCTCCCGAGCGGGCCTTCTTCTTTTTCAGGCCCCCCGGACCTCGCGGCCGTCGAGATAGACGGCCTGGCGGCCGATCACGTAGTTCGACGGCGTCGGCGAGTCGTCGCCGGGGATCAGGCGATCCAGTGAGACCGAGAACGTGCGCATGCCGTGCACCTCGACGCCGGGCAGCCGCGCGCTCACGTCGCGGGCCAGATCCTGGTCCCAGCCGGCTTCCGCCGCGTCCTTGTCCACGCCGCTGAAACGCGACATGCTGTAGTAGGTCAGACGGCGCGCCAAGGTGGCGATGCCGTAGGCGGCGGCGCCGGCGACATCGGGCCCCTTGAAGCCCTCGGAGCCGATCGAAGCCGTGTTGCAGCCGATCAGGTCCACGCGCCCGCCGGCCCGCACTTTGCCCTTCGTCAGCTGCACGACGCCGTCGGCGTCGAGGACGAAGTCCTCGCCCACGGTCTGCAGCCCGGGGGCCCCGTGGCCGTAGAAGATCACCCGCCGCACCGTGCCCGGCTTCTGCGCTCCGAGGAACCGCTCGCCTTCTTTCGGATCGCGGAACGCATGCCGGGCCTGCTCGCCGACGAGGTAGATCGTGACGCCGTAGCCGTCGGGCTTGAGCGAATGCTTCTCGCCGTCGCGGCGGGCGTGCTCGGGATCGGCCCGTTGGTAGGCCAGGCTTTGGGCCCGCTTCTCCGCCTGCGCCATGAGCTCCGTGAACGGCCCGGCCAAGGAAGCCGCGACGATACGCCCGGTATAGCCCAGGGCGCCTTCCCCCGCGCGCACGTCCCGGTCCTGCCGGCTAAGCCAGTATTCGGCGGCGTCCTTGAAGGGCAGCGAAAGGCCGTCGTACCTCTGCTCGAAATCCGCCGCGAGGCGCGCGTTCTTGTCGCGCGAGCGCGCCTCGATCTCGGCGCGGAGGCTCGCCGCCGTGGGCGCCGGCGGCGCCGTCGTGCGCACCGTGTTCGCCCCCGGCAGGCCGTCGGGCCGGGCCGTCGCGGCGGCCGTCTGCTTGGCCGCGGCGGACGGCCCCCCGGCGAGCGTTCCCGGATCGGAGGTCACCGGGATCGCGGCCGCGTCGGCCTGCGCGCGCAAGAGCGCCGCGTCCGCCTGCCTGAGATCGGCCCCCGGGGTCGCCGTTCCCCTTCGCGCGCCCGCCGCATCGTCGAGCAGCCCCAGCCGCGTCCGCGCCAGCGCCGTGAGCCGGCCGCGCTCGAAGGCCGCCGGCGCCGCCGGCCCCTGGAGCTTTTCGACGGCGTCGATGCCCTCGAGCAGCTCCACCACCATGTCGCGGCGCGTCCCCGGCGCCGTGCGGCCGGGCACGCCGTCCTGGGCCAAGGCGCGCAGCGACTCCAACGAGACCGACTCGAGGACGGGCCTGTCGGCGAGATAGGCGCCGCGCGCGCATTCGCGAGCGTAGAGGAACCGCGCTTCGAAGGTGGCCCCCGGCTCGCCGGCGGGACAGCCGGGGCCGGCGGCAAGCAGGGGCGCGGACAGCAGCAAGGAGGCTAGGGGGAACATGGGCGCCTCGTCGAGGCTAGGATGCCCCCGAGCACCGGTTCTGTCAACGTCTTTTTTTGGTATGACATCCGCATGAAGACCCTCATCATCCTGGCCTTGGCCGGCGTCGGAGCCTGGTATCTGATCCAGCGCGCCAAGCAGAGCAAGGTCGTGACGCAGACGCAGCAGGAAGCGGTCCAGTACACCACCTCGATGCAGACCGACGTCAAGAAGGCCGAGGACGCCGCCGCCAAGGCCAACGAGGCGATCAAGAAGGGCGAGGAGGACGTCAACAAAGCCATCGGCCAGTAGGCTTGCCTCTCGGCGCGTCCGGAGGTATGCTTAGGCCGCCATGGCCGCTCCGCGGACGCCCCTGATCCTGCACGTCGACGACGAGAAGGAGATCCGCGACGTCGTCGCCGATACCCTCACTCCCGCCGGTTTCCGCGTCGTCGGCGTCGAGCGCCTGGTCGACGGCATCCAGCAGGCCCTGGCGCAAAGGCCCGACCTCATCCTGCTCGATCTGCACATGCCGGAAGGCGACGGCTTCGAGGCCTGCGTGGCCCTGCGCGCCGTGCCCGAGCTCGCCGGCGTCCCCATCCTCATGCTCACCGGCATGCGCGATCCGGAGCACGTCCAGAAGGCGGCGCGTCTGGGCGCGCTCGAGCTGCTCCACAAGCCGTTCGAGCCCAAGCAGCTCGTCGCCGCGATTCGCAAGCGCCTGAAGGCCTAGCGGACCGCGGCGCTAGTTAGCGCGAAAAGCCGCCGCCCCAATGGTCCCTTCGCCCATGGGCCTTTGGCTCCTCGATTGGAGCGAGGACCGCGGCTATAGTCAGGTGATGCCCCGATACGCGCTCATTGGCGGGCCAGCGCTCTTGCTGCTCTGCTCGATCGTCTCGGCTGCCGCCACGCTGCAGGCGCCGCGAAGCGTGCCCGACGTACCCGCGCTCGCCATCGCGCCATCGCAGATCCCCGGACTCGCCGGGGCCATTCCTTCCCCTGAGGCTACGCCGCTAGAGCCCCTATCCGTGAGGACCTTGAGCGCCGTCTATCAGGGCCTCGTCGTGGCGCCTCCCGAGAAAGGCGCCGATCGATCTCCCGCCGCCGAGATGCTGCGCCTCCGCCGACTGGACGCCTCGCTCTCCGGGGGCGAGGAGCCCGTCGAGTCCATCCTCGACAGGCTTTTCGACGACGAGACGACGGGGACCTCTCCCGCGCAGGCGGCGTTCATGATCGCGGCCCTGAGCGCCGGCGCCCGTCTTCGTCGCGCTCCGCACTTGCTGCTCCTCGACGAAAGGGCGCCGATAACGGCGGCCATGAGCGGCCAGCATGTCTTGATCGCCCATCCGGCACTCCTGCGCGAGTTGCCTCGCAATAGGATCGCCGTGATCGTCGCCCACGAGCTCGGTCATGCCAAGAACCGCGAGCTGCGGCTTGCGCGCGACTTGCTCGTCCTGCCCATCGCGGCGATGCTGGGCGGCCTTGCGGCGTCTCTCACGTTCGCGGCCGGCCACCCCACGCTTGCCTTCGCGGCGGGAGCGGCCCTCGCGGTCGCCTCCATGGCGAGCGGCATCCGCCGTCACGCTTTCCGACACCTCGGGGAAGAATTCCGCGCGGATGGGATGGCGGCGCGGCTCTCCGGAGACGCCGGCTTGGTCCGGCAGACGCTGCGCGAGATCGTCGAGCCCGGCTTGGAGCTCGAGCGGCGCGTGGAGCGCCTCGAGCGGCTTACTCTTCGTCGGCGCCGGCTTTGACGCGGGCCGGGCGGCCCGCCGCTTCCCAG
>CAZZGQ010000369.1:0-3363 GCA_964653765.1 uncultured Elusimicrobia bacterium
CTGGGCGCCGGGGCGATCCTCTGGCTGATCGCGGCGATCACGAACCTCGCGTTCTACGGGCGCTTCTCTTTCAAGCCCGTCACGCCCGCCGGCCACCACCTCGGCCTCTGGGTCATGCTGATCCCGGCGATCGGCGGCGCGATCGTGGCGCTGATGGCCCGCTTCGGCTCGCGCGCGATCCAGGGCCACGGCATCCCCGAGGCCATGGAGCAGGTGCTGCTCAACGGCAGCCGCATCCCGCCGAAGATCCTGGCGCTCAAGCCGCTCTCCACCTGCGTGGTCATCGGCACCGGCGGCCCCTTCGGCGCCGAGGGCGTGGTCATCGCCTCGGGCGGCGCGCTGGGCTCGATCGTCGGCCAGTATTTCCCGGCGACGCCGCTCGAGCGCAAGACGCTGCTCGCCGCCGGCGCGGCCGCCGGCCTTTCCGCCTGCTTCGCCTGCCCGATCTCGGCGGTGCTCCTGGCGATCGAGCTGCTGCTCTTCGAGCTGCATCCGCGCTCGCTGATCCCCGTGGCGCTGGCCAGCGCCGCCGCCGCCGCCGCGCGCGTGCCGATCCTGGGTCCCGGCCCGATGTTCACGGTCGCCGGCATGCCGGCGCCTACGGCGTCCAGCTTGTGGGGCTATCTGGCGCTCGGCGGCGTGACCGGCCTGCTCGCCGTGGCCGTGGTGCGGGCCGTCCATTGGATCGAGCACGGCTTCGAGCACCTGCCGCTCCACTGGATGTGGAAGCCGGTCCTGGGCGGGCTCGGCATCGGCCTGCTGGGCTGCTTCGAGCCGCGCGTGCTCGGCCCCGGCTACGGCGACATCGAGGGCCTGCTGGCGGGCTCGTTGACCGCGGGCGGGGCGGCCAAGCTCGGCATGCTCAAGCTCGCCGCCTGGGGCATCGGCGTGGGCAGCGCCACCTCCTCAGGCACGCTCGCGCCGCTGCTGCTGATCGGCTCGAGCGTGGGCCGCCTGATGGCCCAGCTTCTCGGCGCGATGCTGGATCCGCGCGTCGCCGCGCTGGCGGGCATGGCCGCCTTCTTCGGCGGAATGTCCGGCGCCTTCCTCGCCTCCGTGGTGCTCGCGTTCGAGGCGACCTACGAGCCCAACGTCCTGATGCCGCTGCTGGCCGCGAGCGCGGCCGCTTACCTGGTCTGCCGCCTCCTTTCGCGCGAGAACATCATGACGCAGAAGTTCGTGCGCCAGGGCGTGGCCGTCCCGACGGGGCTGACCGCCAATCCGCTGGACTGGCTGCACGTCTCCGAGGCGATGACCGCTCCCGCTTTCGTGCTGCCCTCCGACGACTCCATCGCGGACACGTCCAAGCGCTTGTCGCGCGAGGACCTGCGCTCGGACGCCCCGCTTCCTGCGGCGGACGGGGCGGGCCGCTTCGTGGGCTGGGTGAGGCTGGGCGCGCTGGGCACGGAGCTCGACACGGCGCGTCCGGTCGCCGACATCGTCACCGACACCGGCGCCGTCGTCGACGAGGCGGCCACGCTGCGCGAAGCCGCCCGCCGCATGATCCAGCTCGAGGTCGACCGTCTGGCCGTGCTCGCGTACGACGAGCCGGGCAAGCTGGTCGGCGTCGTCACGCAGCGCGACGTGCTCTCCGCTTACCGCCACGAGGAAGAAGGGCTGGACGCCCCGCGAGCCGTCAAGCTGCGCTTCTTGGGCCGGCCTTGACCCCTCGCCTGAGGGACGGCGCCGCCTCTCTGGTCCGGCGCCTGACCTTGGGCCAGCGTCTGGTCGTCGCCGGGGCCGTCGTGGGCTTCTCCTGCGGCGCCGGCGTGGCTCTCTTCCACGAGCTGCTCACGTTCTTCTCCCGTTCGCTGCTCGAGCCGGCGCTGCAGGCGCAGGGGACGCCGCACTTCGCCGCCGTCCTCCTGCTTCCGGCCGCGGGTGCCGCGGCGGGCGCGGCCCTGATCGCGTCCTTCAGCTCGGAGCTGCGCGGCCACGGCGTCGACGAGGTCTCGCATAAGATCGCGGAGGGGGGCCACATCCCCGGGCGCGTGGCGCTGGTCAAGCTCGTCGCTTCGGCGCTCACGCTGGGCAGCGGCGGCTCGGGCGGCCGCGAGGGTCCGGTCGTGCAGATCGGCGCGGCGGTGGGCTCGTCTCTGGGACGCCATCTGCCGATCCCGATCAAGGACCTGCGAATGCTCGCCGCGGCGGGCGCCTCGGCGGGCCTGGCGGCGTCTTTCGGCGTGCCGTTGTCGGCCGTCGTCTTCACGATGGAGGTCGTCCTCAACGACTTCGCCAACGAGGCCTTCTCCGCCGTCGTCGTGGCGTCCGCGGCCGCGGCGGCCACGGCGCACCTGCTGATCCCCGAGACGTTCGTGACCGCCTTCCCGGTGGGCTCGGGCCATTCCTGGCTGGATCTGGCGCTCTGCTGCATCCCCGCGGCCGCCTGCGGCGCGGCGGGAGCGGCGTACATGCGCTCTGTGCGCGCGGTGGAGCATTGGACGCGCCGGAGGGGCGGTCCGAGCTGGAGCTCGGCGGCGCTCGGCGGGCTTGTCGTGGGCATGATCGGCTGGGTGCTGCCCGAAGTGCTGGGCACGGGCGGCCTGACGATCGGCCAAGCCCTGGGCGGCACGCCGCTCGGCCGGCGCGGCGTGTCGCTGGCGCTGGCCAAGATCGTCGCCACCGCGGCCACCCTCGGCACGGGCGGCTCGGGCGGCGCCTTCATGCCGGCGATGTTCGTGGGCGCGGCTCTCGGCAGCGGCTGCCGAGGCGCCCTGGTCCGCTGGTTCCCCGGACCGCCGCATGGGATGTTCGGCCTCGTCGGCATGGCGGCGGCGATCACCTCCGCCTATCGCGCCCCGCTGACCGCGATCGTCATGGCCATGGAGATCTCGCGCGGCTCGCAGGCCGCCGCTCCCGTCATGCTGGGCGTGGCCGTCGCGCACGTTCTCACGCGCGCCGACCCGCGCCGACGCCCGATCGAAGCGTAACCTCGGCGTCGCGCCGCCGTCATCTCGTCCCGCTATGATCTGGGCGTGAGAAACGCGGTCCTCGCGGCGCTGCTGCTCGCGGCCTCCGCCTGCCAGCACGTCCCCTACACCAACCGCGCCCATCTCGTCCTCGTCTCGGCCGGCCAGGAGCAGCAGCTGGGCCTGACGCAGTACCAGGAGACGCTCCAGAAGTCCAAGCTCTCCACGGATCCCGCGCAGGTGGAGCAGGTGCGCCGAGTCGGCCAGCGCATCGCCGCCGCGGCCGATGAGCCGAGCTTCAAGTGGGAGTTCAACGTCATCGACGACCCGAAGACGGTCAACGCTTGGTGCTTGCCGGGCGGCAAGGTCGCCGTCTATACCGGCATCCTGCCGCTCACGAAGGACGACGAGGGCCTCGCCGTGGTGCTGGGGCACGAGGTCTCGCACGCGCTGG
>CAZZGQ010000370.1:0-3350 GCA_964653765.1 uncultured Elusimicrobia bacterium
GAGATGACGGCCTCGGTGTTGGGCTGCAGGCCGGAGATCCCGCCCGTCCGCGTGAGCCGATGCGGCATGCCGGCGGCGAACGTGGCGCCCGTCATGTCCGAGATCATGCGGGCGCCGGACTGCACGCCCTCGAAGAGGACGGCGTGGATGGTGCTGTCTAAGGGACGGTCAGTCAAAGAACGCGTTGACCTCCGCGCCGTCGTGCAGGGCAGAAGTGAACCCCGCTTCCCGGCCGTTCAGCAGCAGCTTCAGCCTCTTCCCGGGGACGGGGAGGAGGGCGGCGTGAGCGAGCACGTCGAAGACCATGGCGGGCGACTCCTTGCGCGGCGTCTCGAGCACGATGCGCGACCCGTTGACAAATACCGCGATCTCGCCCGAGCGCAGCGAGGGCGAGATCGCGGAAGTCGACTGGTCCGTGTCTTCCGTTCCCGCCGCCTCGGCCGAGGCCCCATCTGACGTTTCGGCCGTCGCCGCCGAAGGCGGCAAAACCGCCAACGGCTTATCCGCCACCGGCGTGATCTCCGCCGGATCCAGCGGCAGCGCCGAGCCGACGACCAGCACAGCCCGGTCCGGCACCTCTTCATCGAGCTTCGCCGGCCGGCCGTTGAGGGAGACCTCGGGCTCGCCGGCGCCCGTCCAGAGGATGGCCTGGCGGACCGTGACGCGTCCTTCCCGGCCGGGCTGGCCGGGCTCGAAAGCGATGCGATCGCCCTCGCGCACCTCGTCCTCGACGCCGCAGGTCCTGCCGTTGACCGTGACGCGGCCGGGGATGCCCGCCTCGCCCTTGGCCCAGCGCAGCTGCCCGTCGACGCGGAAGGTCTTGGCGAGGCCGGGCTTGCCGTAGATGCGCTCGGGCGGGACGCCGGCCGCCTTCAGGGCGGAGAGGATGTCCAGCGGGCGGCCGGCCTCGAGCAGATAGAGCGGCGTCCCGTTGAGGTAGACGCGGCGGAAGCGCAGGCCGGCACGATCGCGCGCCACCATGGCGATGCCGAACGGGGTGGCGTTCTGAGGCGTCTCGGCCACGCTGGTGGAGAGGCCGCGAGGCGAGCGGGTCCCGACGCGCTGGCGATCGAGGCCGAGCACGTCCGCGAGCGCCGCCATGAGGCCCGGCGTCTGGCTGGCGCCGCCCACGCAGATGACGGTCTGGGGCGCGCGTCCGCAGAGATCGGACAACGGCCCCGCGATGGCGTGGGCGAGCTCGCGGACCGAGGGCTCGAGCTTGTGCCGCAGCTCCGCGGCGGAGACCGAGAACGGGCGATCGAAGATGTCGCGCGTCTCGATCAGCCCGTCGGCGCCGAGCAGCCGCTTGATGCGCTCCGCCTCGAAGAAGTCCGTGAGCAGGATGTCGCTGATGCGCTCGGTGATGAAGTCGCCGGCTTGGGGCACCATGCCGAAGGCGCGCACGAGGCCGCCGCGCACGACGGCGATGTCCGAGGTGCCGGCCCCGATGTCGACCAGAGCGAGATCGAAGCGGCGCAGGCCGGGGGGAACCGCGGCTTGGAGCGCGGCGATGGGCTCGAGCGTGACGCAGGACGGCTCCAGTCCGGCTTCATCTAGGACGGCGAACAAGCTGTCGAGGGCGCGTCGCGGGAGGAACGTCGCGATGACCTCGAGCTCGAGGACGGACCCGACGTGGCCGACCGGGTGCGGCATCGGCTCTCCGTCGAGGGCCTGGCGGACGACGGCATAGCCGGAGCACTGGTGCGTGCCGTCGGGCACGCCGCTCTGGCGCAGCCCCTCCAGCGCGTCCTGGAGAGCGAGCTGCACCGTCCACTCGAGATCGCGCGCGGTCAGCCGGTGGCCGTATTGGATCGTCATGCGCGCCTTGCCGGGGAACGTCTTGAGGTTGCGTCCGGCGACGGCGACGGCGACGGGCCCCAAGGCGCAGCCGCGCTTCTGCGCCAAGCGTTCCGCCACCTCGCGGACCACGCCGGCGACGCGCGTGACGTCCTGGACCTGGCCGGCGGCCATGGCCCGGGTCTGATGCTCGATAGTCTCCGCCTCGCGCACGCTCACGGTCTCGCCGGCCGCATCGGCCAGCAGGCCCATCACCTTGCGGGTGCCGATGTCGAGGGCGAAGATCGTCTCTTGGTTGAGGGCATCGTTCATCATGACAGGGATAGACCTCTCGTATCCAGGATCAGCACGACCCGGCCGTCGCCGAGGATCGTGCAGCTGCTCACGCCGCGGGCCTGCCGAAGGAAGCCCGTGAAATTCTTGACGACGACCTCTTGCCGGCCGACGAGCTCGTCGACGTGCAGGGCCACCTTGCCGGATTCGCTGTTGATGAGGACGCCATAGCCGCCCGTGGGGATGCCGGTCTTGAGGCCCAGCGTGGGCCGCACGTCGACCACGGGGACGACCTCGCCGCGGATGGTGAGCATCCGCTGCCGGTCGACCTGGTGCAGCTGGTACTCCTCGAGCGAGACGAGCTCCAGCACGTCCGGCAGCGGGATCACGAAGGTGTCCTCGTTGACGCGGACGAGCAGGGCGCGCAGGATTGCGAGATTAAGGGGGAGATAGAGCGAAAAGCGGGTGCCGACTCCCTTCATGGAGCCGATCTCGAGCCGACCGTTGACCGATTCGATCACGCGCTGCACGACGTCCATGCCGACGCCGCGCCCGGAGATCTCCGTCACCTTCTCGGCGGTGGAGAAGCCGGGAAAGCAGATGAGCTTGAAGGCCTCGGATTCCGGCATCGAAGCCGCCTGCTCGGCCGTGATGAGGTCCTGCGCCAGGGCCTTCGCCTTGATCCGCTCGGCGTCCATGCCGGCGCCGTCGTCGATGATGTCGATCACGGCGTAGCCTTGCTGGCCGCGGGCGCGCAGCAGCAGGGAGCCCTCGGGAGGCTTGCCGGCGGCCTTGCGCTGCTCGGTGGTCTCGAGGCCGTGATCGATGGCGTTGCGCAGGAGATGGACGAGCGGCTCGTTGATCTTGTCGAGGAGGAGGCGGTCGACCGAGATTCCCTGGTCTTCGATGCGGAAATTGACGATCTTGCCGAGCAGCTGGCTCGTGTCGCGGACGACGCGGTGATAGCGGCCGAAGATCTCGCTGACGGGCACCATGCGCGTCTCGAGGGCCTTCTGCTGCAGCTGCGTCACCAAGCGCTCGAGGATAGTGATCTCGTCGCGTACTCCGCCGCGCAGATCCTGGGTGTGCAGGACCAAGCGCGAGCGCGCGATGGCGAGCTCCTCGACCAGGTTCATGATGTCGTCGAGCTGGCGCAGGGCCACTCGGACCGTGCCGCCGCCGGAGCTTCCGGAGGGGGCGCTTTGGCCCGCGGGCGCGGGCGCCGGTTTAGCCGCGGGGGCTGGAGCGGCGGCCGCCGCCGGCGCGGCGGGCGCGGGGCT
>CAZZGQ010000371.1:0-3349 GCA_964653765.1 uncultured Elusimicrobia bacterium
CCGAGCCGGTCTTCCCGTTCGGCTACGGCCTCAGCTACACGAAGTTCTCCTACTCGGAGCTGAAGCTCAGCCGAGACCGCGTCCGCCCGGACGGCAGCCTCACGGCGAGCGTCGTCGTACGCAACGACGGCGCGCGCGCCGGCGACGAGGTCGCGCAGCTCTACCTCCACGCGCTCGCCTCGAGCGTCACGCGGCCCGTGCGCGAGCTCAAGGGCTTCCAGAGGGTCTCGCTGCGGCCGGGGGAGTCCAAGCGCCTGACCTTCACGCTGGGGCCGGCCGAGCTGGGCTCCACCGGGAGCGACGGACGCTTCCGCGTCGAGCCGGGGCCGTTCACGGTCTACGCCGGCGGCGACTCTCAGGCGGCGCTGCGGGCCCGGTTCGACGTGGCGGACTAGAACCTCGTCGCTATCGGCTGGAGGAGGAGCCGGCCGGCCCGGGCGGCTCGATGACGAGACCGCCCTCGGCGATCTCCATCAACAGGCGGCCGGAGTGGTGCTTCGTGTTGCGCATCTTGTAGATCTCGATGTAGCGCCGGCGAACCAGCCCCTCTTCGACGGCCGAGAGCAGGATGATCCCGTCGACGACGGCGTCCTCGACGCCGAAGCGGCTGACGCGTCCGCTCCCAAAGGCGATGTCCGTGACGAAGAGGCCGATGGCCTGCGCGCGCTGGACGATCGTCGCGAGCTGGTAGAGCTTCTCGCGCGCCGCGGCGGAGCGCTCGATCTTGTGCAGGAAGATCGAAGTGGAATCGATGACGACGCGCTTGGCCTTGAACGCCTCGACCTCTCGGCGCATCATCAGGAGATGCTGCTCGACCAGGATCTCGGGCTGCGGCACGTAGACCATGCGCACGCGGCCGCGCTTGATCTCGCGCTCGAGGTCCCACCCCATCCCGTCGGCCGCGGCGAGGACGCGGTCGGGGGTCTCCTCGAAAGTGAAGTGGAGGCCCTTTTGGTTGAAGTCCTTCGCGCCGCGGTAGAGGGCTTCGAGCGCGAACAGCGACTTGCCCGTCCCGGCGGCGCCGGCGACGAGCAGGCTCGAGCCGAAGGGGATCCCGCGAGGCATCAGGGCGTCGATGCCGGCCATCCCCAGCCGGCAACGCTTGACGTCCCCGACGCCTCTCTCCTCGCGCCGCACCACGGCCCGAGGCGCGAAGACCTCGATGCCTTCGCGCGAGATCTGAAGGGGGTACGCGTTGCGGTCGTGGGCGGTGCCGCGCAGCTTGTGCACCTGGATGAACCGCTGGTCCTCGCCCGCTTCCTCGCGCGCGGTCATCAGCAGTATCCCGTCGACGATCGAGGCCACCGGCGTCCGCATCAGCTCCTCGCGCTCGAACTCGCCCAGCAAGAAAGCCGTGCACTCCCACGCCATGAGGTTGATGATGACCTCGTAGATGAACTTGCGCAGGTCCTCGGGCGAGGCGGCGAGGTCATCGAACGCCTTGAAGCTGTCGATCACGACGTAAGCCGGCTTGAGCCGGCGCAGGTTCTCCATGAACATCTCGAGCGCCGAGCTGAGGCCCTTTTTCCTCAGGATGTCGCCCAGGTCGACGAAATGCACGCTCTTGCCGACTTTCTTCTCGTCGAAGAAGGCGAAGGGCCGCAGGTAGCGGATGGTCTTGGGCGCCGGCTCCGACAGCGTGCTGAAGATCACCGCGGGCCGTTGCGGGGTCGCGTTGTGAAAGCAGATCTGCTGGGACAGGATGGTCTTGCCGGTTCCGGGCGAGCCGCCGAAGACCATCACGGACCCCTGCGGTATGCCGCCTTTGAGCAGGAGGTCGAGATTCTCCACGCCGGTCGGCACCCGCTCATCAATGAAGTCTTTCATCGCTTCCCTTACTCTCCTTAGTCGCGGGACCTGGGCTTCAAACGCACCGCGGCAAGCTTGGCATGAAGGCCTTTGCTCAGCATGTCTCCGGTCAGATTCCCAAGGATGGCCAGGAAGTCCGTCACGATGTACTCGACCCCCTGGGCCAGGATCCCTCGCTTGAGCCGCGGCGCCGCCGCCCGCAGCGCGGCGAAATCGGCGGAGTCGGACTCGACCGTCAGCCGAGGAAGGCTCGGATAGGCGTCGGCCACGTTGACCAGCGCGCGATCGAGGACGGCCGCGAGCGTGACTTCGCTGATATTGGGCCGCGCGGCGTCCAGACGGCGCGAAGGCCCTGCTCGAGCAAGTCGACGAGCTCATCGTTGGAGAGACCTTCGCCGGCCGCGCTCATCCACCTCGCGACGGCGTCGTGATGGCCTTTGTAATGGAGGACCATTGAGGGGATATCCTAAGCATTTGCGTTGACGTTTTCGTGACATCTTGGCACGGCGCGAAGAATTCGTGGAGATGTCCCGTCGCCTTCCAGATTTTTGGAGAGGTGGGCGAGCGGCTGAAACCGACGGTTTGCTAATTCAATCCCGCCTTTTTAGTCCTTCCGCAGTCCCGCAGTTTTCCACCGAGTGAAGATCGATTTCTCGACGAGAGATCGCCCAAATTCTTAACCGCGACCCTTTGCGCAGCGTTGCTTTGTCCGGTTTTGCCCAAAAGTGGTCACTTTTCTGGTCACTATTTTCTCGGAGGCTCAGAGCTTCGTGCTCGAGCTCATCATGAGCTTTATGCTCATGTTCACCATCATGGGCGTGGCCACGGACGACCGGGCTGAGGGGGCGATGGCCGGCATCGCGATCGGCGGTCTCATCGCGCTCGAAGCGGCGTTCGGCGGGCCGATCTCCGGCGCCTCGATGAATCCGGCGCGGTCATTCGCGCCCGCGCTCGTCTCGCTGAACTTCACCCACCACTGGCTGTATTGGGTCGCCCCGATCGCTGGGACCGTACCGGCACGCGCGTCTATGCGCTGATTCAATCGCCAGCAGATGTTCCGCAGGGCTGCCCTTTTCCATCAAGGCGACGTCACTGAACCTGTTAGGCCTTGATTGGGCGGACCACGACGTAGCTCCAGCCCGCGGGCCACGGCTTGGCAGTATGGCGTTTGATGAATTCGTCTGCCTCTTCGCGGGATAGATCGAATTCGAGGCTTCGGAAATTGATCTGCTCTCGGTCGGTCCGCCAGTGCGAAATCAGCGGCGGTGGGTTTTTCCCAAGCTCGGCCATTGCCTCAAAAATCGGCTTCTTTGTGGCCGTGACAAATATCTCTTTTAGGTCGTTGTTGACGGCCTCAAAGACCGTGAACCCGCCGCGAGAATTGGCTGCGGCCGAAGGACCAGGCATTTAGAGAACGCCCCTGCCTGCCTGCCTAGTCATCGGAAAATTCTAGCGCAGATGCAATCGTCACCTGTGACGATTGAGGGCGGTGTCCCGAAAGCTGTGGAAATTGGCGTAGCCTTCGGTTGAGGTCATGATC
>CAZZGQ010000372.1:0-3344 GCA_964653765.1 uncultured Elusimicrobia bacterium
CTGGATGTCCTGCACCCACTCGAAGTAGGAGACGGTGACGCCGCCGGCGTTGGCCAGGATGTCGGGCACCACCATGACGCCGCGGGAGTGGAGGATGCGGTCGGCCTCGTTCGTCGTCGGGCCGTTGGCGCCCTCGATGATGTACTTGGCCTTCACGTTCGCCGCGTTCTCCGCCGTGATCGTGCCTTCCATGGCGGCCGGGATCAGGATGTCGCAGGGCACCTCGACGAACTTCTCCATCGGCACGTGCTCGGCCTTCGGGTAGCCGGCGATCGTGTCGTGCTTGGCGCGGTAGGCCATGATGCCGTCGACGTCGAGGCCGTTCTCGTTGTAGAGGCCGCCGCCCACGTCGGAGACCGCTACCACCTTGCAGCCGTGCTCGGCGAAGACCTTGGCGGCGTTGGAGCCGACGTTGCCGAAGCCCTGGATCGCCACGGGGGATTTCCTCAGGTCGAAGCCGCGCACGTTCGCGAGCTCGCGCGTCACGTAGAACACGCCGCGGCCCGTGGCCTCGTTGCGGCCCAGCGAGCCGCCGATGTCGATGGGCTTGCCCGTGACGACGCCGGGGCAGCTGTAGCCCACGTTCATGGAGTAGGTGTCCATGATCCAGCCCATGATCTGGGCGTTGGTGTTCACGTCGGGCGCCGGGATGTCCTTGTCCGGGCCGATGATGATGGAGATCTCGGAAGTGTAGCGGCGCGTCATGCGCTCGATCTCGCCGATCGACATCTTCTTGGGGTCGCAGATGATGCCGCCCTTGGCGCCGCCGTACGGCAGGTTGACGACGGAGCACTTCATCGTCATCCAGAAGGCCAGCGCCTTGACCTCATCCAGCGAGACCTGCGGGTGGAAGCGGATGCCGCCCTTGGCCGGGCCGCGGTCCAGGTTGTGCTGGATGCGGTAGCCCTCGAAGACCTTCAGCGAGCCGTCGTCCATGCGCACGGGCACGGACACGGTCAAGATGCGCTTGGGATGGCGCAGCCGCTCCAGGATCAGCGGCTCCATGCTCATCTTGGCGCCGGCGCGGTCGAGCTGCTCCATGGCCTGGTGCCAGGGGTTCATCTCCGCGGCCTCGTGGCGCTCCGCGGCGGCCGCGGAAGCGGCGGCGGCGACGTTCTTCTCGACGGATTTGGACGGTTTCAAAGCGGTTTTATCGGAGGAAGGAGCCATGGCTCATATTACATTGTTTTTTTGATACCATCAACGCGCCGACGAAAGAGTACATGACTGATCAAAGCAAGTGGGCTTTTTGGGGCGCCGCGGCGGCCGTATGCCTGATCGTCAGCCTCCCCTCGGTCTTCTTCGTCGACGCGCTCAGCCGCTACCGGGCCTTCTTCGCCGACGTCGGCGTCTACAGCTTGCGCCCCGGACGGGTCCGCTTCGTCCCCCACCGTGACGGCCGGCGCGGCATCGATCCCAAGGCGCCTTTGGACTTCGTCGACTTCTCTCTAAAGGAACCGAAGGCCAAGACGGTCGCCCTCATCGGCGACTTCAACGGCTGGAATGAGAGCGCCCTCAAGCTCTCCCAAGACGGCGACGGGCGCTGGCGGATCGTGGTGCCGCTGTCGAAGGGGCGGCACGGCTACCTGTTCGTCGTCGACGGCGCGCCCAAGCTGGACCCGGCCAACCACGAGGCGGCGCAGATCGACGGCCGCAAGGCGTCCGTGAGGACGGTGCGATGAGCCGGTCCCCGGCGCTCGCCGCGGCGCTGCTGGCGCTCGTGGCCGCCGCCCCGGCGCGCGCGGCCGACCGAGCCCTGCTGTGGATCCCCGCCGAGACCTTCTCCGCCTGGAAGGACTTCGACGCCGCCATGAGCGCGGGCGGCGCCCGGCTGACCGTGGCCGTCTCGCCGGCGTTGATGACGCCGGCGGCCGTGGCCAGCCTCAAGTCCTGGGCCGACCAGGGACGCGTCGAGATCGCCCTGCGGCTCGACGGCGACCCCATCCTGCCCGTCATCGCCTCCCTTCCCGTCGCGCCGCGGCCCCAGGACGTCACCGATCGCCTGGCCACGGCCCGCGAACGCTATCGGGAAGCGTTCGGCAGGCTGCCGGCGGGCTTTGCTCCCGGCGGCGGCGCGATCTCGGCCGACATCCTGCCCGGGCTCAAGGCCATGGGCCTCTCCTGGGTCGCCGCCGGCGATTACGCCGGCGCCGCGGGCGGTTGGGTGTCGGTGGACGGCCTGGCCGTGGCGCCGCTGCGCGCCTGGCCGGCCGACGGCCCCGCCGTCGTCGACGAGGCGGACGGCGCGGCCCCCGTTGGGACCCTCCTGCGGCTGCTCTCCTATTCCGGCGGGAGCACGCTCTCGCAGGCCGCCGCGGCGGCGGCGCCGACGGCCAAAGCGGCGGCGGGCGTCAAGGACTGGCCGACCTGGAACGGCCCGCTCTCCTCGTGGACCGACGGCGCGCGAGCGCGTCGCGCGTGGACGCTCTATGGCGCAGCGGCCAGGGCGGTGGAACGCTACCAGAACTCCGGCCTGGCCAACCTGCGGGCTCTCGATCGCGCCGCGGCCGATCTGCAAGGCGCCCAGGCCAACCGCTTCTACCGCGACGTCCCCCCCGAGCAGGCCCCCGCGCTCGACCAAGATCTCCGCTCGCGGCTGCTCGCCGTCTACCGGCGCATCCGCGTCTCGGCGCCTGACGACCTCTTCGCCGCGAGCGGCGCGACGGCCGCGGGCTCGACCGGCCAAGCCGCCGATCAGCCGACCGGCGTGCACGTGACGCAGGGCGCCGACTGGGTCGAGTTCGAGAACCCGTCCGGCAGCGCGGCCCGAGTCCCGGAGGACGCCGGAGCGGCCGCCGGAGCCGCCTCTTACACGCTGCGCAAGCTGCGCGTGGAAGGCTCCGCGGACGCCGTCACCTTCACCTACCAACTGGGCGCGCTCTCGCCAGACGCCTCGCTGCGGCCGGCGCCGGCGACGCCCGAGCTGGGCCTGCTGCTGCTGGAGACCGACATCGACCTCAACCACGTGGCCGGGGCCGGCGCCACCGGCCTGGTCAGCGATCGCGCCGCCTTCATCCAATCCCGCGACGCCTGGGAATACGCGCTCGTCGTCTCGGCCTGGGGCGCTTCCCTCTACCGCTCGATCGCCGACGGCGAGCCCTACGTCGTGGCGCGCCCTCAGATCGCCGCAGATCCGAAGACCGGCCAGGTCGTCGTCACCGTGCCGCGCTCCGCCCTGCCCGGCAACCCGCTGCGCTGGGGCTTCGTGGCGAGCTCCTTCGAGGCCGATCCCGCCACGGCGGTCCGCCAGCCGGTCAGGCCGCGCACCCCAACCGCCGGGACGGCCATCTTGGGGCTGCTGGCGCCGCTCGAGCAGCAGAAGCTCCTGGCCGATCCGTCCGCCC
>CAZZGQ010000373.1:0-3344 GCA_964653765.1 uncultured Elusimicrobia bacterium
AGGCGCTCGGCGGTGCCCGGGTGGTCGGAGAGCACGCCCTCGCCGCTCTGCCAGCCGGCGCAGCGCACGGTGGCGCGCTCCTTGGCGGCGAAGTCGAGCGCGGCGCCGGCGCGGGCGCAGATCTCGCGGCCGATGAGGTCCGCATGGCGCTCGATGTCGCGGCGCAGCGAGCGGCGCTCCGCGGCCGTGCGGTTTCGGTCGTGGATCGCCTCCAAGGCCTGCTTGGCGTCCTCGTCGGAGCCCTTGGCCTGCACGGCGTGGCCCAGCTCGTGGCAGAGGACCTGGATCGCCTCGTCCGGCCGGCCGCGGACGCAGCTCAGGAAGCCGTCGGTGACGATGAGGCCCTGGCCGGGCATGTAGAAGGCGTTGAATAGATCGTCGTCGAAGCCCACGTCGAAGTTCATCGCGCCGTCCTCCGGCGCCAGGCCGGCCACGACGGCCACGCGCTTGAGCGGCTCCTCCAGCGATTTGAGGAAGGCGCAGTCGCTCGGCGGCACCGGGCTGATCATCTCCGGCGGCAGCGGCATCGGCGCGCCCATCGTCAGGTCGAAGGAGTAGACGTAGGGGCAGGCGGGCGGCGCCGGCGGCGGGTCCTCGGCGAAGGAGAAGGCGGCGGCGAGGACGACCACGGGGAGGAGGGCGGTCATCGCTTGCCCCAGCTCCGGAACCAGTCGAAGGTCTTGGCCAGCCCCACCATCGGGTAGCAGTCCGCGTAATCGGCCCACGTCGGCTCGCCCTTGGGCGCCGGGTAGCAGGGCCAGGGCTCGCGCGCCTTGGCGTTGACGGTGATGCGCGTCGGCTCGGGCGGCGGTTGCAGGCGGTCCGGGGACTTGAGGCGCCGGGCTTCAAGCGCGGCGTAGGTCTGCGGGATCGTGATGTCCTTGGGCGCGCGATCGAAGTCCGCGGCCCGAGTCAGGGCCCAGTCGCGCGGCGAGAGGGACAGATCCGGCCCCCTCTGGTCCTCCTCGTTGGGAAGGCCGGCCATGAGGCGGCGGGCGCGGCGCTGGATGGCCTGGCCGATCTGGCGCTGGCGCTCCTGGGCCAGGCCGGGCTTGTCGGCCAGGGCGGCCTTGAGCCGCGCGTTCTCGGCGGGGTGTTCGTCCGGCTGGTGCAGCATCTGCGAGCCGTTGCAGCGCGTGATCGCCTTCGACATCGCCTCGAACTCCTGGGTCAGGCCGGCGTTGGTGCAGAGCACGCGGCCGATCGAGTCGGCCTGCGTCTCGAGATCGACGCTGGCGCCCACGTTCCTGAGGTCTTTCCAATCCGTGCTCGAGCCCTTGTAGAGCTGGTTCACCTTGAGCTTGGCGCTCTCGTCGGGCCCGCGCCATTGCACGGCGTGGCCCAGCTCGTGGCAGAGGATGCCGACGGCGGCCGCGCGGTCGCTCATGAGGCAGGAGGCGAAGCCGCGCGTCAGGAAGACGCCCGTCCCTTCTCGATAAGCGGCGTTGACCTTGTCCTCGTCCTGCAGGGTCTTCTGCAGGGCGATCCCGTCGGTCTTGAGCTTGGCGGCCGCCATGGCGCGCAAGAGACGCTGGAAGGGCTCCTCCAGGCTCGCCACGAAGGCGCACTCCTCGGGCGGCAGCGGCCGGCGCGGGACCTCCACGTCCATGACGCCGACTTTTTTGTAGGTGACCGCGTACGGGCAGCCGGAGGGCGTGTCGGCGCCGAAGGACAAGGACGCGGCCAGGACGGCCCAGAGGGGGAGGACCACGCCGCCAGGGTAGCCCCGGAGGCGGCCGTTTTCCAGGGGAAGATCAGCGCCGGCGCTTGGTCTTCTTGGGCTCGGGGACGAGGTCGAGCAGGCGCGCGTCGGCGAGCAGGAAGAGGTGGTCGAGCAAGGCGGCGCGCACGCCCTCGTGCAGGTCCGGGGCGGACTCGATGCGCGCCACGAGATATTCCAGCGCGGAGGCGAAGCGCGCGTCGCCTCGGCCGCGCAGCTCCTTGAGCGGGCGCTTAATGGAGCGATCTCAACTCGCGGGCGAGGTGGCGCACGACGGAGACGAGGAAGGCGCGGCGCTTGGGCGCCAAGGCGCGCAGCGTCAGCTCGAGCTCGCGCGCCGTGGACGGCCGCGCCTTGGGCTGCCCGTTCTTGCCGTCGACCAGCGCGGCGACGGGGACGTCGAGGGCCTCGGCCAGCTTGGCCAGGGTGCGCAGGCTCGGCTTTTTGGCGCTGCGCTCGATCTGGCCGATGTAGGCCGGCCCCAGGCCGGAGAGCTCGCTCAAGCCCTCCAGCGTCAGGCCCGCGGCGCGGCGGTGGTGGCGCAGGCTGCGCCCCACCATCGCATAGACGTCGTCCATCCGGCTTCCCATACCCAAAAAATACATTTCGGCAAAGCCATTCGGAAGGCCCCAATGGCATCGTCCAAAAAAATCCTTATGGTCCCTGGGAAGAACCCCTAGCCGAAAATGAGCGACCCACAAGGGCCCAAAGGGCATACGAATCGGGTGCCCGGAAAGTTCCCTCGGCCCGACGGAAGAGTAGTATAATCGTCGCACCGTGAACCAAAAACAGACACCCCTCGCCTTGGTCGGCATCGGCTGCCTTTTCCCTAAAGCGTCCAATCTGCAGGAGTTCTGGTCCAACATCAAGCGGCGGGTGGACGGCATCACCGAGATCCCGGCCAGCCATTGGTCTCCCGGCGCCTACTTCGACGCCGACAAGAGCGCGCCGGACATGACCTACGCGCGCCGCGGCGGGTTTCTGAAGCCGGTGGAGTTCGACGCCGCCGAGTTCGGCATCTCGCCGAACACGCTCGAGGCGACGGACGCGGCGCAGCTCTTGGGCCTGGTCGCGGCGCAGATGGCTCTGCGCGACGCCGGCTACGGCCCCGAGAAGGAGTACGACAAGAACCAGGTTTCCGTCATCCTCGGCGTCACCGGCACGCTCGAGCTCGTCATCCCGCTCGGCGCGCGCCTGGGCCACCCGATCTGGCGAGAGGCTCTCGAGAAGCACGGCATCACGGGCGCGGCGGCGGACTCGATCGTGCAGTCCATCAAGGACGGCTACGTGCCGTGGCAGGAGAGCAGCTTCCCCGGCCTGCTCGGAAACGTCGTGGCCGGGCGCATCGCCAACCGCTTCAACCTGGGCGGCACCAACTGCGTCGTGGACGCGGCCTGCGCCTCCTCGCTCTCCGCCGTGCACCTGGCCGCCCTCGAGCTGCAGAGCGGCCGCAGCAAGATGGTCATCACCGGCGGCGCGGACTGCTTCAACGACATCTTCATGTACATGTGCTTCTCGAAGACGCCGGCGCTCTCGCCCGCCGGCGACGCCAAGCCCTTCGACAAGAAGGCCGACGGCACGATCCTGGGCGAGGGCCTGGGCATGGTCGTCTTGAAGCGCCTGG
>CAZZGQ010000374.1:0-1824 GCA_964653765.1 uncultured Elusimicrobia bacterium
TACCGCTTGATCTGGTACCCGAAGTTCGTGACCGTCGAGACCCGGTCGGCTTCGGCGCCCAACTTGCGGCGCAAGCGGGCGATGTGCTGATCGACGGTGCGCGTGTCGATCTCCATGTCCTTCTCGTGGCCCCAGATGCGCTCGAGCAGATGATCGCGCGAGAG
This sequence comes from uncultured Elusimicrobia bacterium, assembly GCA_964653765.1. Lineage (GTDB taxonomy): Bacteria > Elusimicrobiota > Elusimicrobia > UBA1565 > UBA9628 > JAGWUP01. Next base: position 165 of record CAZZGQ010000374.1, read on the forward strand.
CACCTTGCCGTTGGCCTCGATGAGGAGCTTGAGGATGGCGAACTCCTTGGGGGCGAGCTTGGTCGGCTTGCCCTTCACGCGCACCTCGTGGCGCTCGAAGTCCACCTCGAGATCGCCGAGTTTGACGAGCGAGGTCGCGGCCCCGTCCTTGGAGCCGTGGGCGCGGCGCAGCACGGCCTCGACGCGGGCGTTGAGCTCCCCCACCGAGAACGGCTTGACCACATAGTCGTCGGCGCCGAGCTTGAGGCCCAGGATGCGGTCGACCTCGCTGCGCTTGGCCGTCAGGAACATCACGGGGACCTGGCTCTCCTTGCGCAGGTTGCGCAGGAAGTCCAGGCCGTCCATCTTGGGCAGCATGATGTCGAGGATGATGAGGTCGGGCTTGGACTTGCGCGCCAGCTCGAGGCCGGACTCGGCGTCGCTGGCCGCGACGACGCGGAAGTGCTCCTTCTCCAGGTTGTAGCGGATCAGGCGAACGAGGTCCTTCTCGTCCTCGACGATCAGGATCTTCTCGCGGATATTCTCTTTCGCGGTCATGGGCCGGCTATCCTACATATTTTGTCGGCCCTGTGTAAAAGACGCGGCCCCTTCCTCGCCGCCGCGAGGAAGGGGCCGCAAGTGGTTGTCTCAGACCGCCGGAGCCAGGGCCGGAGCCCGCAGCGGAGACGGCCGCGAGGCGGGGGCGGGCGCGAGGACCGGCTCCGTCACCCGGTGGGCGGCGAGCGTCTCCTGGATGCGCTCGGGGCGGCCCCAATCGCTCCACTCCAGGTCGCGCATGGGCATCACGACGCCCTGCGCCGCGGCCCGCTCCAGGATGCCCTTCGAGAAGTTCGCCTGCGGCATGTCCTCGTAGATGCGCGTGAGGACCTGCGCCTCGTGAGCGGTCCCGATGGCGGCGCGCAGCCGCTCGAAGCGCTCCATCATCTCGGGATGGTAGCGCCAGCCCAAGGTCCAGAGCGTCGAGGCCCGCACCGCCATGTTCAGCGTGTTCCAGAGGAAGCCCTCGCGGTAGAACGACTCCGCGGTCTCCGGATCGGGCTTCTCGTGGAAGCGCAGGACGGCGCTCATGTCGTGCTCGTCCTTGAGCGCGGCGCCGGGCTGGATCCAGCCGTATTCGGTCTCGGGCCGGTCGGCGACGGCGGCCGCCAACACGTAGCGGTCGACCCGGCGCTCGGCCAGAGCGAGGGCGCGGTCCATGCAGGAGAGGAAAGCGAAGTTCGGCGCGATGAAGTGATCGGACGGGAACAACGCCACCGTGGCTTCGGCGTCGTGAGCGAGGACGTAGGCCAGGGGCAGGTAGATCCCGGGGGCCGTGTCGCGATTGCAAGGCTGCTCGACGATGTAGCCGAAGAGCGGCGACACGGTGGGCCGCGTCAGGTAGCGCATGTGGCCGCTGCCGATCACGGTGACGACGCGCCGCCGGCCGACGAGCCCGATCGCGCGCTCCATCGTGTGGTCGAACATCGTCCGGCGCCCCAAGAAGGAGCAATACTGCTTCGGCCGCCGCTCGCCGAAGCGCCGCAGCGTCAGGTCGCTCAGGCGCGTGCCTTCCCCGCCCGCGAGGACGATGGCCCAACGCTCTCCCGTCTTATACGACCGTCTCGTCATCTCTCCCCCTGGAACTCTCATCTCGGTTTGCGCGACTCGCCTATTCTATTCG
>CAZZGQ010000374.1:1924-3342 GCA_964653765.1 uncultured Elusimicrobia bacterium
GGCGGCGCCGGTCGCTACTTACGGGGAGGGCAGGGAATCTCGACGAAGAAGGTCGAGCCTTTGCCGAACGTGCTCTCGACCCAGATGCTGCCGCCGTGGGCTTCGATGATCTTCCTGACGATGTGCAGGCCGAGGCCCGTGGCGCCGGAGGCGGCGCCCTTGTTGACGCGGTAGAAGCGATCGAAGATGCGGGGCAGGTGGCTGGGCGACATGCCGATGCCCGTGTCCCGGATGGAGATCAGGGCGCGGCCGCGCCGCCGCACGGCCTCGACCCAGACCTTGCCGCCTCGCCGATTGTACTTGATGGCGTTGCCGATGAGGTTCTCCAGAGCCTGAAGGAAGTGCGGCTGATCGGCCATGACGCGCAGCGTCGGCGGGATGCGCACGGTCAGGGTGATGCCCGCCTTGCGCACGAGCGCGTCGACGCTGGCGGCGTAGTCGCTCGCGAATTGGGCGAGCTCGATCGGCTCGGGCTTGAGCTTGACGGTCCCGGACTCGAGCGAAGAGAGGGTCAGGAGGTCCTCGATGAGCCACTTCAGCCGGTTGGCGTGGTTCTCGATGATGCGCACGAAGCGGCCGCGGTTGCGCTCGTCGTCGAGCCCGCCGCTGCGCAGCGTCTCGGCGAAGCCCTTGATCGCCGCCACCGGCGTGCGGAACTCGTGGGAGACGTTGGCGACGAACTCGCGCTGCGTCTTCTCGCTCTCCCGAAGGACCTCTTCGGCCTGCAGGCGCTCGGTGACGTCCAGGCAGAACACGATGACGCCGATGATCTCGCCGGCTTCGTTGCGGTGCGGGATCTTGTCCACCTGCAGCCAGCGCTGCCTCCCGTCGAACGCCTTCAGCGGCTCGATGATGCCGAGCTTGGGCTGGCCGGTCCGGATCACCTCGAGGTCGTCGGCATGAGACGCGGCCGCCTCGTTGGGGAGGAGCTCCTCCATGCGCCGGCCTTCGATGTCCGCCACGTGCGCGCCGAACCACTGCGCCGCGGCTCGGTTGCAGCGCAGGATCTTGTTGTGGCAGTCCTTATAAAGGATGAGCGCGCGCACGCTGTCCAGGATCGCCTGCTGCTCCTCGCGCTGGCGCGCCAGCAACTCCTCGGCGCGGTGCTTGATGTCCTCGCGCACCGCCTCCATGGCCTTGCGCTCGGTGACGTCCAGCAGGACGCCCGCCGCCCTCAAGCCGCGGCCGTCGTCGATGACGCCGCCCCGCTCCTCGAGCCAAAGCACGCGGCCGTCGTCCGGTCGCACCCAACGGAATTGGCAGACGTAGCCCTGCCAGGCGGCCAAGGCGCGGTCGATGGCGGAGTCGTGGGCCAGCTTGTCGTCGCCACGCACGCAGGCCCAGAGGTCCTCCGGGCGCCGCACGCGCTCGCTGGAGAGGCCGAGGACGGAGGCGGCGTTGGCCGAGCAGCGCAGCTC
>CAZZGQ010000375.1:0-3334 GCA_964653765.1 uncultured Elusimicrobia bacterium
ATGAACCTGCTGAGCCTGATCACCTTCATCCCGCTGGCCGGAGCGCTCGTCATCCTCTGCCTGCCCAAGGAGAGAGTCCGCGCCGTCCAGACCGTGGCCATCGGCACGGCGGCGATCTCCTTCCTGATCTCGGCGGCGCTGCTCCTCACGTTCGACCGCGGGACGCCGGCGATGCAGTTCGTGGAGCATTTCGACTGGATCCCGTCCATGGGCGTCTCCTACTACCTGGGCGTCGACGGCCTCTCCTTGCCGCTGGTCCTGCTGACCACGTTCATGACGCTCATCGCCTTGATCGGCTCGCTGGGCATCAAGGAGCGCGTGAAGGAGTACTTCTTCTGGTTCCTGCTCCTCGAGGTCGGCATGCTGGGCGTCTTCGAGGCCCTCGATCTCGTGCTCTTCTACGTGTTCTGGGAGATGTGCCTGGTGCCGATGTACTTCCTGATCGGCATCTGGGGCGGCCCCAAGAAGGAGTTCGCCGCCATCAAGTTCTTCCTGTATACGCTCGCGGGCTCGGTCTTCATGCTGCTGGCCATCCTGGCCGTGTACTTCAACTCCACGCCGCACACCTTCGACATGCTGCAGCTGATGAAGGCGCACGCGGCTTGGTCTTTGCACTTCCAGATCCTCGTATTCCTGGGCTTCTACCTGGGCTTCGCCATCAAGGTGCCTGCGTTCCCGTTCCACACCTGGCTGCCCTTGGCCCACGTCGAGGCCCCGACCGCCGTCTCCGTCATCCTGGCCGCCGTGCTGCTCAAGATGGGCGTCTACGGCATCATGCGCATCAGCTACGGCATGCTGCCGCTGGGCTTCCAGTGGTTCCTGCCGTATCTCATCGCCATCGCCGCCATCAACATCGTCTACGGCGCCCTGTGCGCCATGGCGCAGAGCGACATGAAGAAGATGGTGGCCTACTCCTCGGTCAACCACATGGGCTACTGCCTGCTCGGCATCGCCGGCCTCTCCGCCACGGGCTTCTCTGGCGCCGTCATGCAGATGCTGGCGCACGGCTTCATCACGGGCGCGATGTTCTTGCTCGTCGGCGTCATCTACGACCGCGCACACACCCGCGACATCGCGGCCTTCGGCGGCCTGGCCGCCAAGACGCCGATCTACGCGGCGTTCATGTTCCTGCTCTGCTTCGCCTCGCTGGGCCTGCCCGGCTTGGCCGGCTTCGTCGGGGAATTCCTCTGCTTCCTGGGCGCCTTCGCCCGCTGGAAGGTCTTCACCGCCGTCTCCGTCCTGGGCGTGCTGGCCACGGCGGCCTTCTTCCTGCGCATGATGCAGAAGGTCTTCCTCGGCCCGCTCAACAACCGCTGGGCGGACCTCCCCGACCTGACGGCGCGCGAGCTGATCTCCATCGTTCCTCTGGCGATTCTTACAGTGGCCGTGGGGGTGTGGCCGAGCTGGGTGTTCAACATCATGAACAACACGCTCATCCACATGGTGGAGCTCGCGAAGTAACATGAGCGGCCTCCATTTGATCTACCCCGAGATCGCGCTGGCCGTGATGGCGCTCGGCCTCATGGTGGCCGACCTCGTCGTCGCCTCGCGGCACGGGCGCGCGCTCTACCACCTGGGCTGGATCGCCTCCGTGATCGCCCTGCTGCTCATCGGCCTGACGATCTCGGACTCGGCGCACTACCAGGGCGTCGGCGCGCTGTGGGCCGTGGACCCGCTGTCGCAGTTCTTCAAGATGCTCGTGCTGCTGACGACGGTGCTCTGCCTGCTGCTCGGCCTCGAATACAAGGCCGTGCCGCCGGCGCACGCCGGGACCTTCACCGCGCTGCTGCTGCTCTCGGCCGCGGGCCTGATGTTCATGGTCTCCTCGGTGGACCTGCTGCTGGTCTTCGTCGCGCTCGAGCTCGTCTCGATCTCGTCCTTCATCCTGGCGGGCTTTGAGCGGCGCAACCCGAAGTCCAACGAGGGGGCGATCAAGTACTTCCTGTTCGGCGCCTTCTCCTCGGGCATCATGGCCTACGGCATCTCGCTGTTCTACGGCGCCACGGGGGGGACCAAGCTCATCGGCCTCTCACAGACCGGCGGCCCGATGTTCATCCTGGCGATCCTGATGATCCTGCTGGGCTTCGCCTTCAAGGCCTCGATCGCGCCCATGCACTTCTGGGTGCCCGACGCCTACGAGGGCGCGCCCACGCCCGTGACGGCGTTCCTCTCCATCGCTCCGAAGATCGCCACGATGGGCGTGCTGCTGCGCCTGTTCACGATCCTCCTGCCCGTCTCGATGCTGCAGCTGACGGCCGTCTTCGCGCTGATGGCCGGGCTCACGATGACGATCGGGAACTTCACGGCTTTCTTTCAGACGAATACCAAGCGAATGCTCGCTTATTCATCGATAGCCCAGGCCGGCTACATCATGATCGGCATCGTCTGCGGCAACACCCTCGGCATGGAGGGCGTGCTGCTCTACTCCTTCGTGTACGTGGCCATGAACATCGGCGCCTTCGGCATCGTCCAGCTCGTCGGCATGCAGAACGAAGGCCCGGGCGATCCCTACGGCCTCGAGGGCTTCAACGGCCTGGCCAAGCGCTCCTTCGGCACGGCGCTCGCGATGACCTTCTTCCTGCTGTCGCTGGCCGGCCTGCCGCCGCTGGCGGGCTTCATGGGCAAGTTCTACATCTTCCAGGCGGCGATGCAGTCGGGCCACTACGGCCTGGCCGTCGTCGGCGTGATCAACAGCGTGGTCTCGGTCTACTACTACATGAAGATCGCCTACCACATGTTCTTCAAGCCCGCCAAGGACGAGGCTCCGCTGCCGATCGGCCCGTATCTGGCCGGCAGCCTCGCCGTGGCGATGGCCGGCGTGCTGGTCTTCGGCATCTACCCGGAGCCGCTCGTCTCCTCCGTCCAGGCCTCGGCCCAGTACCTGCCGTAAAGTCGCTTGCCCTCGACTCGAATCAATGTGCTAGGATTCGGGACATGATCGCCATCGCCCTGATGACCTCGTGGCTGGCCTCGACGGCCGGCGCCGCCGTGCCCGCGGACGTGGATTCCGCCGCGATGGAGCAGCTCAAGGAAGTCGACGCCGCCGCTCCGGATCAGGCGCGCAAGCCCGAGCAGGCCAAGGACGGGGGAAGCCTCGGCTTCACGATCCAATCGCTCAAGCCCATCGGCTATCGCACGTCGGAGGGCGCGACGGTCACTCCCGGCCAGGCCGCGCCGCAGGTGCCGGCGCAGCCCGACGAGCAGCCGCTGCCGGCCAAGCCGGCTCCCGCGGCCGAGACGGCCCAGCAAGAGCCCAAGCCTCAGACTCAAGGCGGGGCCGGCAAGTGCTACACCTTCAACGGCAACTCGCCGATGAAGGGCGTGACGATCTACA
>CAZZGQ010000376.1:0-3329 GCA_964653765.1 uncultured Elusimicrobia bacterium
GTCTGGATCTTCACGGGACCCTGGAAGGAATAGTCGACCTGGGGCGGCGGGCCGTCGCGCTTGCCGATGACGGCGCCATCGACCGACACTCCGTCGCGCTCCAGCCTCCAGTAGCGCGGCCAGTCGCGGTGGAGGTAGAAGAAGAGGGCCAGGGCCGCCACGCCCACGCCGGCGAAGAGGCCTCTCATGGGCGCTAGCATAGCAGCGTCAACGAATGTTCACAAGTCCGTTAATAGCTTCCCGCGGCCAACGGTTCTACAATGAGATGATGGCAAGCAAACCGATCCAAGTTCTCATGGTCGAGGACGACGCCGGCGACGTGCAGCTGACTAAGGAGGCCCTCAAGGACTCCAAGCTCATGATCGACCTGCAGATCGTCGAGGACGGCGAGAGAGCGCTGCAATTCCTGCGGCGCCAGAGTCCCTTTCAAAGAAGCCCGCGCCCCGACTTGATCTTGCTCGACCTCAACTTGCCCAAGGTGGACGGCCGCGAGGTCCTGCAGCGCGTCAAATCGGACCCCGTGTTGCGGACGATCCCCATCGTCGTCGTCACGACCTCCGACGCCGACGCCGACATCGAGCGCTCCTACGGCCTGGGCGCCAACTGCTACGTCACCAAACCCATCGGTCTCGACCAGTTCATCAAGGTCGTGAAGGTGATCGAGGAGTTCTGGATGACGGTCGTGAAGCTCCCCACCGCGATCTCCCCGTCGTCGGCGCGCTGACGGCTCGGAAGAGCTATAATCGCCCCATGGACGCCGAGCTGCTGCGAGCCCTCAGCGACGCCTTGGCGTCCGGGCGCCCGGCCGCCCTCGTCACCGTCACCGGCTTCTCGGGCTCGGTCCCCCGGGAGATCGGCGCCAAGATGGTCGTCTTCGAGGACGGCTCCTTCCTGGGCACGATCGGCGGAGGGCGGCTCGAAGCGCAAGCCCTGGCCGACGCCGCCGCTTCCATTAAGGAAGGACGCTCGCGCCGGGCCGCCTACGACCTCGAGCCCAAGGCCCTGGGCATGTACTGCGGCGGCCGCGCCGAGGTCTTCATCGACGTCTTGGCGCAGACCCTGCGCCTGGTGATCCTGGGCGGCGGCCACGTCGGCGAGAAGACGGCGCAGCTCGCGGCCTTCCTGCGCATCCCCCACTGGGTCGTCGACGACCGTCCCGAATACGCCAGCCGCGAGCGCTTCCCTTGCGCGCGCGAGGTCGTCGTGGCCCAGCCCGACGAGGCGCTGCGGCGGCTCGGCGTCGATCAGCGCACGGCCGTCGCCATCGTCACGCGCTGCCACGGCTTCGACCTGCGCTGCCTGATCGCGGCGCTCAAGACGCCCGCTTTCTACGTCGGCATGATCGGCAGCGCCACCAAGAGGGAGCGCCTCTTCGCCCTGTGCCAGCGCCGCGGGTTGGACCCGGCCCGCGATCCGCGAGTGCGCTCGCCGATCGGGCTCGACCTGGGCGGCCGGCGGCCCGAGGACATCGCTTTGTCGATCATGGCCGAGATCACGCAGCTGCGCCACGGCGCCACCGGGCGCCCGCTCACCGAGGAAAAGAAGAATGAAACCCACGTCGTCTAAGAAGCTCTCCGATCTTCCCCCGTACCTGTTCGTGCACTTGGCCAACCTCAAGCAGAAGTCGCAGGCCTCCGGCATGGGCATCATCGACCTGGGCCAGGGCAGCCCGGACCTGCCGAGCCCGCCCAACGTCGTGCGCGCCTTGAAGCAGGCCGCCGACGACGCTTCCACGCACCGCTATCCTCCCGCCGCCGGCCTGGCCGAGCTGCGCGCCGCCATCGCCGCTTGGTACAAGAAGCGCTTCGACGTCACGCTGGACCCGACGACGGAGGTCCTGCCGCTGATCGGCTCCAAGGAAGGGCTGGCGCACCTGTTCATGGCCCTGCTCGAGCCCGGCCAGGGCGTGCTGGTGCCGACCCCCTGCTATCCCGTCCACTACAACGGCGTCATCCTCGCCGGCGGCACGCCGCACCTGATGCCGCTCGCCGCCGAAAACGGCTTCCTGCCCGACCTCAAGAAGATCAAGGCCGACGCCGCCAAGAAGTCCAAGGTCCTGCTGCTCAACTACCCGAACAACCCCACCGGCGCCGTGATCGAGGGCACGGGACTGCTCGAGGAGGCGCTGGCCTTCTCGAAGAAGCACGGCTGCCTGATCGCCTACGACAACGCCTACTCCGAGCTCTGCTTCGACGGGTATGAGGCGCCGTCTATATTGCAATTGCCCGACGCCAAAGATCATGCCGTCGAGTTTCACTCCTTCTCGAAGACCTACTCGATGGCCGGCTGGCGCATCGGCTGGGTCGTGGGCAACGCCGAGGCGCTGGCCCACCTCGCCAAGTTCAAGGGCTTCCTCGATTACGGCATCCCCACCTTCATCCAGCGCGCCGCCGTCGAGGCCATCACCGGCCCGCAGGACTGCGTCGCCGCGGCCGCGCGGACGTACCGGAGCCGCCGCGACGCCCTGGTCAAGGCGCTGGCCTCGATCGGCTGGAAGGTCCCGGTGCCGCGGGCGGCCATGTACGTCTGGGCGCCGCTGCCGCCGGCCGCGCGCAAGATGGGGTCGCTGGCCTTCGTCGAGCGGCTGATCCTCGAGCACGGCGTCGTCATCGCCCCGGGCGTGGGCTTCGGCCCCGCCGGCGAGGGCTTCGTGCGCATCTCGCTGATCGCCCCCGAGCCGCAACTCCAGGAAGCGGCGCGCCGCATCGGCCAGCTCCTCAAGAAGCTCGGATGATCCAGCCCCTCACCGACGGCTTCGGACGCGCGTTCCAATACTTGCGCCTGTCCGTCGACGAGGTCTGCAACTACCGCTGCGTCTACTGCCTCCCGGACGGTTATAAAGAAAGCGCCGCAGCCGCTGCGGCGCCGCCGCTGACGGTGGCCGAGATCGGCCGGCTGGTGGCCGCCTTCGCCGAGATGGGCTTCTGGAAGGTCCGCCTGACCGGCGGCGAGCCCACGACGCGGCGCGACATCGTCGAGATCGTCGAGCGCTGCGCCTCCGTGCGCGGCGTCCGCCGTCTGGCGCTCTCCACCAACGGTTTCCGCCTGGCGCCCATCGCTCACTCGCTGGCCCAGGCGGGCCTGCACGCCGTCAACGTCTCCGTGGACAGCCTGGACGGCGAGCGCTTCGCCCGCATCACGGGCCGCGACGACCTGGCGAAGGTCCTCGCCGGCGTCGAGGCCTGCCTGACCGAGGGCCTCGAGACCAAGATCAACGTCGTCATGCTGCGCGGCTTCAACGCCCAGGACTACGAGAGCTTCCTGCGCTTCTCCGCCGAGCGCCGCGTCGAGGTCCGCTTCATCGAGCTGATGCAGACGGGCGACAACGC
>CAZZGQ010000377.1:0-1780 GCA_964653765.1 uncultured Elusimicrobia bacterium
CTCGTCTCGATCCGCGCTTCCAAGCCTTGGCCGAGGCGATCCGCTCGGGCCGCGATCTCGCCGATTTCGACGCCGTCGTCGACGACGCCGCGCGCGCCGGGCGCGCGCGCCAGCCCTTGGGCCGGCCTTTCGCCGCGCTGCTCCTGCTGCTCGCCGCCGCCGCCGCCGCCGTCGCCGGACCCAAGCTCCTCGCCGGCGGCAAGAAGGCGCGCACGTTCACGTCGCTGCTGCCCAAGCGCCGCGAGGGCCTGATCGCCGGGAAGTACGAGCTCAAGGAGCTCCTCGGCAGCGGGGCCATGGGCCAGGTCTTCGACGCCCTGGACCATTCCCTCAAGCGCCACGTCGCGATCAAGAAGATCTCGGGCGAGACCACGCGCGATCCGCAAGCGCGTCGGCAATTCGTCGCCGAAGCCCAGACCGTGGCGGCCGCCTCGCATCCCAACATCGTGGCGATCTACGAGGTCGTGGAGGAAGGCGCAGAGATCTACCTCATCTTCGAGAAGGTCGCCGGCAAGACGATCGACCGCCTGCTGCTGGACCGCCCTCGGCTCTCCTTGCCGGAGACGGTCGCGATCCTGGCCCCCGTCTGCTCCGCGCTGACCTTCGCCCACGCGCGCGGGCTGGTGCACCGCGACCTGAAGCCGGCGAATATCATGGTGGGCGACGACGGCTTCGTGAAGCTGATGGATTTCGGCGTCGCGCGCGTCATGTCCGGTCCCGATGGGGCGACGCGCACCCAGACGATCGCCGGTACCCCTTACTTCATGGCGCCGGAGATGCTGGACGGCGTCGTCAGCCGCGAAGGCGACGTCTACGCCCTGGCCGTCACGGCGTACCGCATGCTGACGGGCGCCTATCCCTTCCAGTCCTGGGAAGAGAAGCGGAACATGGCCTTGGTCGGCGCCAGCGCGCGCTGGTCTCTGCCGGTCGAGCTCGACGAGCTGATGCTCGAGGCGCTGCAGGCCGATCCGGCGCGCCGCCTCAAGACTCCCGCGGCCTTCCTCAGCCGCCTCGAAGCGCTGGCTCGCCCGGAGAGCACCCCGCCGCTGGCGTCCGCCGCTTAAATCCGCTCAGCGCCGCGCCGCCAAGGCGCGCTCGATCGCCTGGCGGATCTCCGCGGCCTTGAAGGGCTTCTCGATGAAGCCCGAGGCGCCCATGGCGGCGGCCCGGTTCTGGATGGCGGCGTCGGTCAGCGAGGTCACCATGATCACGACGGCCTTGGGATCGCGCCGGCGCAGCTCGAAGAGGACGACGAGCCCTTCCTGTCCGCCGGAGATCTCGCGGACTCGGGCGTCCGCGGGAGGCGCCATCATCACGTCGAGCGTCATCAGGTCCGGCTTCAGCTCTTCGTAGCGCTTGATCGCGTCCTGCACGTTGCAGGCCACGCCGACGACGGAATGCCCGGCGTCCTCGAGGATGCTCTTGAGGGCGAGGCAGTAGAACATCGAGTCGTCGACGACGAGGACGCGGGCCATGGCGACGTCAGTATGCCGCTCGCGGCGCGGTTTGTCAATGGTGCTTTTCGCTTGCACGCGCTCTGATGGCTGTGTTACCATGCTGACTGACCGGTCAGTCATAACTATCATGAACAAAAGCGAGAGCGGCGACAAGGAGCAGGCGAAGCGGCGCATCATCCTCGAGGCGGCGCGCGGCCTCCTCGTCGAGCGCGGCTTTCAGGACGTGGCGCTCGACGACGTGGCCAAGCGCGCGGGCGTCGCCAAGGGAACCCTTTTCCTCTATTACAAGAACAAGCAGGACCTGTTCACGGCCGCCTTCGCCG
>CAZZGQ010000377.1:1880-3281 GCA_964653765.1 uncultured Elusimicrobia bacterium
ACCCTTTTCCTCTATTACAAGAACAAGCAGGACCTGTTCACGGCCGCCTTCGCCGACATGGTGGAGCGCCTGGGCGCGGCCCTCGAGAAGATCGCCCGCTCCCCCCTCCACGGGCGGGCGCTCTTGTTGGAGACGGTCCAGGTCGTCCTGGACTACTTCGACGAGAACCGCGACTTCATGGCGCAGGTGGGCCTGGGGCGGCTTCCGGGCTGCGGCGAGCGGTCCTCGGCGGCCGTGATGGAGCGCTTCGCCGACAACTACCGGCACATGCGCGACATCCTCCAGCGCTGCGCCGACGACGGCTTGCTCGAGGCCCGGGAGCTCGACGTCGCGGCTTCCTTCCTTTTCGGCCTCTGCCGCAGCTCGATGCTTTTTTACAGCTACATGAGGAAGGGCCGCAAGCCGGTGGCGGCGCGGCGCGACGAGGTCATGGAGATGTTCCTGAAAGGAGCGGGACGACATCGATGAGAGCGACGGTTTTGACGGCGTTAGGCTTGCTCGTTTCAGTCGGCGCGGCGCGGGCGCAGGCCCCCGAGGTCCTACCCCCGGCGCGCGCGATCACGCTCAGCGAAGCCTTCTCGCTGGCGCTCACCCGCAGCGAGACGATCGCCGCCGATCTCGACGCCGTCAAGCAGGCCTTGGGGCGCGTCGACGAGCTGCGCTCGGACATCCTGCCGCACGTGAACTTCCTGGGCCAGGAGACTTTCCAGCAGAATCCCCACTCGGGCATCTCCTCCGTCGACCACACCTCCCTGCCGCTGTATCAGATCACCCTGACGCAGCCCTTGTTCTCGGGCTTCCGCGAGTTCCTGGCGTTCAAGTCCGGCAAGAAGACCGCGGAGTCGCTGCAGCTCACCGAGCGTCGCGCGGAATCGCTGCTGTATCAGGACGTGGCGCAGTCGTTCCTGAACCTCCAGCAGGTGCAGAACGAGATCTCCATCCGCAGCGCGATCGTCAAGGAGACCTCGGAGCGCATCGGGCAGCTCGAGCATTGGGTGAAGATCGGCCGCTCGCGCGAGAGCGAGGTCTTGGCCGCGCGCTCGCAGCTGGCCCAGACCGAGGCGCAGGTGGAGATCGCGCGCGGCAACGAGCGCGTGGCCCAGGAGGCTCTCAGGTTCCTCACCGGCGTCGAGGCCGAGTTCACGCCGCTCCCCGTGCCTTTGCCGACGGCCGAGCCGCTGGACCCGTTCCTGGCGCGGGCGCGGTCCCGCGACGACGTCCAGGCCAGCGAGCGCAGCCTCGAGGCCGCCAAGCTCAACATCAAGGTCGCGCAGCGGCAGCGTTGGGGCACGATCGGCCTGACCGGCGACTATTACCTCAAGCGCCTGGGGCTGACGGCGAACACCCACTACGACGCCATCCTCGGCCTCAATCTCCCTCTCTTCGACGGCGGCACGATCC
>CAZZGQ010000378.1:0-3224 GCA_964653765.1 uncultured Elusimicrobia bacterium
GTCCTGACGGTGGGCCTTCCACTTCTCGGCGCCGGCGCCGATCTTGCGGTGCCAGCCGTCATAGACCAGGAACTCCCAGATCTTCTTGCCGTCGGCGTTGCTGATGCCGCAGCCGGGCTTGGCCATCATCCGCTTCACGTAGCGGCGCCAGATCTCGGGCTCGATCTGCCAGACGGAGCCGTCCTTGAAGTACTCCGGGTGCTCCTTCTTGAGCGCCTCGATCTTGGCCGTCTTCTCCGCCACGTCCTTGCCCTCGGGCTCGACGAACCGCGAGTTCAGCGGGCGCGAGGCCGTGTGGCAGGTCTGACAGTTCTTCTTCTCGGCCGAGCCGCGCAGGAGCTTGTAGCCCTCCTGGGCGTTGGCCGGGTAGGACTTCAGCGTGGCCTCGTCGAGCGTATCGGGACCGAAGTCGTTCGGATAGGGGTTGGCGAGGGCCTTCTCCTTCTCGAGCTCGGCGGCCGACTTCTCGGCGCGCGCGGGCGCCGTGACGGCGACGCCGAGGGTGATGATGGCGAGCAGCGTGAACCAAACTTTCATGAGTACTTTTCTCCTTTAGAACCTGCAGGATTCAAACACAAACCCTTAATTTTTAGAAGCCGCTGGTGTCTTTCTTAGCGATACTTAGCAAATACGTGGCCAGATCGTCGAGTTCCTGCGGCTTGATCTTGTCCTTCCAAGCCGGCATGTACAGCGGCGTCATCGGGCCGTCCGCCTTGAAGCGGTTGATGGCCGAGGCGGGCACGCCCCCGGCGATCTTCTTGACCAGCTCCTCGTGCGTATAGGTGCCCACGACGTCGACGAGCGTGGGCTCGCGGCCCTTGGCCATCTCCGCGATCTGATCCGCGGCGTGCGGATCCTGGCCTTCCTTGGCGAGAGCGTTGAAGTTGCGGCGGCCCTTGGTGCCATGCAGGCCGTGGCAGCCGGCGCAGCCGTACTTCTCGAAGACGAACTTGCCGTGAGCCGAGGCGTCGGCGAAATGCGGCTCGGCCGGCGTCGGGGCGGTGACCATGTAGTTGTACGGCAGGTGCTCGGCCGTGTGCGACAACAGCCAGGTCGTGATCGCCTCGGCGTCGTCCACGGAGAGCTCGCGATGGCCCGTGGCGTCTTCCTCGGTGAAGTTCGGCATGCCCGTGGGAGCCACCGGCTCGGGGTTGAGCTTGCCGAGCGGGTCGTTGGGCGTGACGCTCATCGGATCGTTGACCAGGTGGCCCAGGATCCAGTTCTGGATCGTCCAGTCCTCCTCGGTCAACAGCGTGCCGTCCTTGCCGTGCACGCGGGCGAAGTTGGCCGCCACGATGCGCTCGAGCGGCTTGTCGTTGATGTCGCCCAGGTCGACGCTGACGACGCCGCCCACCGTGTTGATGGCATGGCAGCCTTGGCAGCCGTGCTGATAGAAGAGCTGCTTGCCCTTGGCGGCCACCTCGGCGCCCGGCAGGTGCTCGAAGTTCTGGTGGCAGCGCGCGCAGGACGCCTGCACGCGCTTGCCCTCGAGCAGCGGCCGCTCCCAGTTGTGGACCTTGCCGTGCGCGTCCGCCACCGTCGTGGCCAAGCCCTGCCCTTGGTGGCAGACCGTGCAGCCGTACTTGCTGAACGGATGATTTTTATCGAGCACATCCACGTTTGGATGCGCTCGATACGGGTTCTTGGCGAAGCTGTTCTTCATCGTGGGGTTGGAATACTGGTCCATGCCCACGTGGCAGGTGATGCAGCGATCCACCGTGCCCAGCTCCTTATTAATGATCTGCTTGACCTCGAGCGGCGTGCTCCGCAGCTTGACCGCCTCGTCGTGATGGCCGGCCTTCTCCGCGGCGTCGGCGGCCATCGAGTAGTACTGCTTTTGATAATGCTTCCACTCCGCGTTGTAGTCCATCCCGAACGCGACGGCGAAAGCGATCAGCAGCGCGGCGTTGAGCCCGTAGAACCAGAAGCGATAGTTCATGTTAGATGTTCAAGCTGACGGCCGGAATGGTCAGCACGTACTTGATGTCGAAGGCCAGGCGGGCGCCCATCTTGAGCAGCACGCCCATCGTGCCCACCACCAGCGCCATCGTCACGAGGTAGCGCGGCCAGTCCAGGCCGCGGATGTGCCGCTGCGGCATGATCAGGCCGAAGTAGAAGTAGAGCCAGCCGAAGAAGAGCAGCCACAAGCTCTGGCCGAACGGCACGCGCGACGGCAGCACGCGCAGCAGGACCATGAGGCCGATCATCCCGACGATGAAGCCCGTGTTCCACTTCTTGAAGTCCAGCTCGAAGTTCAGCCACTTGGGCAGCATCATCGCCGCGACTCCCGCGGCTCCGACGACGGGGATGCCGAGCAGCAGGGGCAGCTTGGCCACGCCGCTGGGGCCGAACACGCTCCACGTCGGCGGCGGCGCCGCCTTCACGAGCAGCCAGGACTCCCAGGGCCAGTACCAGAAGTAGTTCGGTCCGCGGCAGAAGTAGCCGATGAAGATCAGGATGAACCACATCGCGATGCCCAGCATGAACATCGTGTTGGCGAAGGCGCGCTCCTTCCAGGCGTAATAGCCCACGCCCTTCGGCGACGGATCGATGTAGGGGATCGCCATGAGGCCGACGATGATGACGCCGGGCAGCAGCACGCCGGCGATCCACGGGTCAAAGTAGACCAAGAGTTCCTGCAAACCGACGAAGTACCAGGGAGCCTTCGAGGGGTTGGTGGTGACGTTCGGGTTGGCGATGGCCTCGAGCGGGGCGTTCATGAGGATCGACCAGACCATGATGAAGAGCACGCAGGCCGCCGCGGCGATGTACTCGCGCTTGACCAGATGCGGCCACGTCTCGTACTTCTCCTCCGCCGGATCGTAGGGAGCCGCGGAGAAGCTGTCCTTGCGCACGCGCCAGAAGTGGAGGATGAGCAGGATGCCCACGACCAGCGGCACGGCCACGCAGTGCATCACGTAGAAGCGCAGCAGCGTGTTCTCGCCGACCATCGTGCCGCCCAGGAGCATGAAGCGCACGTCGTTGTTGATATGCATGCCCATCAGGCTGCCGAACGGGCCGTCGTTGCCCAGGAAGGGCGTGGCGCCGGCCATGTTCGTGCCGACGGTGACGGCCCAGATGGCCAGCTGGTCCCAGGGCAGCAGATAGCCGGTGAACGAGAGGAACAGGGTCAGCGTCAGCAGCAGCACGCCCACGCCCCAGTTGAACTCGCGCGGCTTCTTGTAGGCGCCGGTCAGGAACACGCGCACCATGTGCGCGATGAC
>CAZZGQ010000379.1:0-3224 GCA_964653765.1 uncultured Elusimicrobia bacterium
GTCACGCCGAACTTCATCATCGAGTAGATCTTGATCGGCATCGTCACGATGCCGATGCCGGCGATGAAGAAGCTGGTCACGAAATCCTCGAAGCTCACCGTGAAGGCCAGCAGCGCCCCGGAGACGATGGCGGGCTTGGCCAGCGGCAGAGTGACCTTGATGAAGGCGTACCACTCCGTCGCGCCGAGGTCCATCGCCGCGTCCTCGAGGCGCGAGTCCTTGAGCGACATCAGGCGGGCGCGGATCGAGCTGGTCGTGTACGGCAGCGCGATCAGAGCGTGGGCGCAGGCCAGCGTCCAGAAGTTGAGCGGGATGCCGACGCGGACGAAGAAGGAGAGCAGCCCCACGCCCATGACGATCTCCGGCATCATCAGCGGCACGTTCAGCAGCGATGAGTAGGCCTGCTTGCCGCGGAAGCGCGGGTGCCGGGCCATGGCGTAGCTCGCCAGCAGGCCCAGGATCGAGGAGAGCAGGGCGGCGGCCGCGGCGAGCTTGAGCGTGGTGAAGAGCGCGCCCAGCAGCTCCGCGTCGTGGAAGAGGTTCACGTACCAGTGCAGCGTGAAGCCCTTCCACACCACGTTGCGGCGGGCGTTGTTGAACGAGAAGGCGAACATCACCGCCAGGGGCAGGTACAGGAAGCCGTAGAGCGCGGCGAGATAGACGGCCAAGCCCGAGACCTTGCGCTTCATCGCCGCGCCTCCTCCCCCTCGACGCGCTGGTAGAGGTAAAGGCCGGTGACGAGGGTGAAGAGCAGCAGCGACGTCAGCGCCGCGCCGAACGGCCAATCCTGCGCCATCAGGAACTGGTTCTCGACGAGGTTGCCGAGCAGGTAAGTCCGCGGCCCGCCGAGGAAGTCCGCCGTGAGGAAGTCGCCGATGCAGGGGATGAAGGTCAGGATGCAGCCGGCGAAGACGCCGGGCATGGCCAGAGGCAGGGTGACCTTGAGGAACGTGCGGACCTTGCCCGCGCCGAGATCGTGGCTGGCCTCGATGTACTGGCGCGGGATCTTCTCCAGCGAGCCGAAGAGCGGCAGCACCATGAACGGGATGTAGAAGTAGACCAGGCCGAGGATGACGGAGAACGGGGTGTTCAGGATCTGCAACGGGCGCTGGAGCAGGTCCATGCGGATCAGCAGCGAGTTGAGCAGCCCCTCCCGGCCCAGGATGATCATCCAGGAATAGAGCGAGACGAGACAAGACGTCCAGAAGGGTATCATCAGTCCCGCCATGAGAAGCTCACGCTTCTCACCCGCATAAAAGGCCAAGTAGTAAGCCACCGGGAAGCCAAACACCAAGCAAAGCGTCGTGGTTGCGGTCGCATAGATTACGGTGCGCAGGATGATCGGCAGGAAACGAGGCTGCAGCGCCCGAGCGAAATTGGCCGTCGTCAGGTGCCACACCACGGTGCCGTACGGCCCGCGCTGCGCCACGGACATGGCGAGCAGGAAGGCCACCGGCAGGATCAGGAAGACGCTCAGCCAGAGGGCGGCCGGCGCCAACAGCGAATGGCTGGCCTTCTCGCTGCGCCCGCCGATGAGCCAGGAGAGGGCCGCTTCCATGCTAGCCGACCTTCACGTCCTGCCAGAGGTCGTTCCAGGCCTGCTCCGTGGCCGGATCGAGCAGGGCGTGGAACTTCAGCCGCGCCATCTCGTCCTTCGGCGGGAAGACGCGCGCGTCCTGACGCAGGGCGGCGTCGAGGCTCTTATGGGCGGCGGCGTTCGGGCTGGCGTAGCGCACGGTGTTGGCGATCTCGGCGGCCGTGTCGGCCGCGATCAGGTAGTCGACCAGCCGCAGCGTGTCCTCGCGGTGGCGCGACCCGCGCACGAGGCAGAGGTTGTCGACCCACAGATAGCTTCCTTCCTTGGGGATGACGTAGTCCAGATTGGGGTTCTCGCGGCTGACCTGCAGCACGTCGCCGGACCAGGCCATCGCCATGGCCACCTCGCCGGCGAGCAGGCTGTCCATGTAGGTCGAGCTCGAGTATTGCTTGACGAGGGGCCGCTGCTGGAGCAGGAGCTGCTTGGCGTCGTCGAGCTGCCTGTCGTCGCCGGTGGTCTCGGGGTAGCCCTTGAGCAGCAGCGCGGTGGAGACGCAGTCGCGGGCGTTATCGAGCATGGAAATCTTGCCCGAGAACTTCTGGTCCCAGAGCGCCGTCCACGATGAGGGAGCCTTCGTCAGCTTCTTGTTGTAGCCGATGCCCGTCGTGCCCCACAGATATGGGATCGTGAAGGCGTCGTCGGGATCGTAGGGCGTCTTGCGGAAAGTCTCGTCGATGTTGCCGCCGTTCTTGAGGACTCCCGGCGGATACGCGTCGACCAGGTTCAGCGCCTTGAGGCGCGGCATCATGTAGTCGGTGGCCATGATGAGGTCGTAGCCGCGCGCGCCGGAGCGGAGCTTGGCGAAGAGCTCCTCCTCGTCGGCCATCTCCTCGTAGTTGACCTTGATGCCCGTCTGCTGCGTGAAGCGCGGCAGCGTGTCCTTGGCGATGTAGCGCGACCAGTTGTAGAAGTTGATCACCCGCTGCTCCGACGACGAGTCGGAGCAGCCTGATAAGAGGCTGGCGGCGGCCGGCGCGGCCAGCGCGCCCAGGCCCAGCTTCAGGATCTCGCGCCGGGTGTACTTCTTCTCAGGCATTCACGGCGAGGCGGTCCGCGGCGGGCGCGGCAGCGCCCCCCTCCGGCTCGAGCAGCAGGATGTCCCGCGGGCGGATGCCGATCCAGACCGGAGAGCCCGGGTCGCGGCGTTGGCGGTGCTGCGGGTCCATCGAGACCGCCATCAGCGTCTTCTCGGACTTGGCGAAGGGCCGCACGAAGATCTGGCTGGCGTTGCCCACGAAGACGTTGTCGACGAGGGTCGCCTTGAAGCTGAGGCCGTCCTCCGCGGAGCCTTCGTCGCCGCGGTAGCGCACGGTGACGCGCTCCGGTCGCACGGCCACCTGCAGCGTGGCTCCCGGCTCGTGGCGCGGGCCGCCCGGCAGCGCCATCGCGACCTCGAGCTCGTCCTCCAGGCGCACGCCCAGGCGCGAGCCGTCGACGAAGGAGACCTTGGCGCTCAGCACGTTGGCGGCGCCGATGAAATCCGCGACGAAAGCCGTGCGCGGCCGCTCGTAGATGTCCTCGGGCGTGCCGAGCTGCTCGATGACGCCCTTGTTGAAGACGGCGATGCGGTCCGACATCGTCATCGCCTCCTCCTGGTCGTGCGTGACGTAGATGAAGGTGATGCCGA
>CAZZGQ010000380.1:0-3220 GCA_964653765.1 uncultured Elusimicrobia bacterium
GGCTGGTTGGGGCCGTAGATGTCGGCGTCCATGAGGCCGACCTTGGCGCCCTCGGCCGCCAGCGACACGGCGAGGTTGCAGGCCACGGTGGACTTGCCCACGCCGCCCTTGCCGGAGCCGACGGCGATGATGTTCTTGATGCCGCCGGGGAGGATGCCGCCGATGCGGGGGTCCTTGTTCACCTTCGCCGTCATGTTGATCTTGACGCTGGTCACCCCGGGGACCTTCTTCACGGCTTCCTCGGCCTCGAGCTGCATCATGCCCTTGAGCGGGCAAGCGGGCGTGGTGAGGACGTAGTCGAAGCTGACGGCGCCGCCGCTGACGACCAGGTTCTGGACCATGTTCAGCGTGACGATGTCCTTGTGCAGCTCCGGCTCTTGGACTCGGGAAAGGGCCTGCAGTACGTCTTCTTTCGTGGGCATGAAAACCTCGGGGAACGTCGCCCTGAATAATATCAAAAATCACATCGGACGGTCTGGCGCGGGAGCGGTCCCCCCGTTATAATTGCGGTCATGAGACGACTGGCGCTTCTCGCGGTGACGCTCGGGCTCGCCGTAGCCGTCATGGCCGACGATTCGCGTCTCTTGGACCTCGCCGGCCAGAAGTTCGTCTTCGAGAAGGAAGGCAAGTTCGCCCTCGTCCATTGCGCCGAACCCAAAGGAGAAGCCTGCGGCGACTTCGAGGGGCTGGCGCCGCAGCTCGACGTGGACTGGGCCGGCCTGCTGGCCAAGGCCAAGGGCAAGAAGAAGGCCGAAGCGAGCTACGTCGACCAGTTCGGCGGCCTCTGGACGCTGACGCTGAGCGCCAAGGACAAGTCCGTCGTCCCCACCTTCCCCGGCTACAGGGTGACGGGCCGCGGCTCCACCGCGCAGGTGGACGTCATGGGCAATCAGGAGCAGTGGCAGACGGCCCGCCACGAGCTGGGCCTGGACAAGCCCAAGAAGAAGGGCCTCAGCGCCCTTTTCGAGTAGCGCGCAACGCGGCCAGGACGTCGGCGCCCCAGAGCTCGGCGCGCTTGCGGCTGCGCTCCTTGGAGCTCGCCAGCGCGCTCAGCTCCGGACGGCTGCTGCGGTAGCGGCCCACGAGCCCGCGGTTGCCGCAGTGGCAGGCCTCGACGACGATGAGGCCGGCCGCCTCGAGCGCGGGCTTGAGCAGGCAGGCCTTGCCGCCGCAGAGCACGACGGCCTCCACGCCGTCTAGCTCGCGCAGCACGCGCGCGACGTTGGCCGGGGCCAGGACCTCGGCGCGGCTGGCCTCCGTGCGCCCGTGCTTTCCTTCATAGAGGACCTCGGCGAAGGCGTTCGTGACGCGGTAGTCGTAGCGGTTCCCCGACGGGAACAACGCCGGCTCGACGCCGCGCAGCCAAGCCAGGGCGGCGTCGAGATTGGCGCCGGTGACGCCGGCCACCGGAGCGCTCTTCTCCTCCTCGAGACGCCCCGGCGCCGAGAACAGGAAGGCGACGCGGACGCCCGGCACGCCGGGGCAATAGTGGGCCGTCGTCCCCATCAGGGGACGGGCTCGGCGCGGGCGGCGAGGACGCCCGTGAAGCTGCCCCGGTACGCCCAGGCGAGGTAGAGCTCGAGGATCAGCACGACCAAGCCCGGCCCGATCGTGGCCGGCATGAGCGTGAGATGGAACAGGATGATGTTGACGATCACCGGGGCGAGGAAGAGCAGCGCCAGCGGCACGAAGAGGTTCGAGACGAGCAGGAGCCCGGATACCAGCTGCGTCCCCATCGTCAGCTTCGCCAAGTACGTCCCGGCGAAGGCCGTCATGTAGGTCATCGCTCCGGGCGGCGGCGGGGTCTTGGGCTGCGGCAGGAAGTTCAGGAAGCCGTTGAGGCCGAAGACGACGAAGGCGATTCCGAGCAGCAGGCGGGCGGCGGTGGTGAGCTTTTTCATGGTTTTCTCCCTTTCACCTTGGGGGCGGCGGTCTCGGGCGCGCCTTCGAAGAAGTCGACGACGCCCGTGTCCAAAGAATATTCGGCGCCCACGATCAGCAACCGGCCTTCGTCCACGCGGTCCTCGAGCAGCCGCGAGCCGTGGCGCAGGTGGTCCACGGAGAGGCGCACGTTGGCGCGCACGGCGTGCTTGATCACGTCCTCGCGGCCCAGGCCGGCCTCGAGCAGCGTCTCCATGGACGGGCGCACGCGCTTGACGATGTCGAGCAGGTTGGGCGACTGGTTGTTCGTCGGGCGCGTCAGCTCCTCGTACGTGGCGGTCACGGCGCCGCAGGTCGAGTGGCCCATGACGACGACCAGCGGCGTGCCGAACTTCTCCACGGCGAACTCCACGCTGCCGATCAGCGAGGGCGCCACGACGTTGCCGGCCACGCGGATGACGAAGAGATCGCCCAGCCCGCAGTCGAAGACCAGCTCAGCCGGCACGCGCGAGTCCGAGCAGCCGAAGAGCACGGCGAAGGGCTCCTGCGTCTTGGCGAGCTGGGCTCGGCGCTCGCTGCTGGCGTAAGGGTCGGAGGCGGGACGACCGGCGACGAAGCGGGCGTTGCCCTCCTTCATGCGCCGGAAGGCTTCCTGGATGGAGATCATGGGGCTTGATTCTAGCGTTTTGGCGGCCAATACTGGAGCCTTGTGCGGCTGCTGCTACTGAGCGGCGCGGCGGTAGAACGGCTCGACGGTCTTGAAGTACTGCGTGATGCCGTCCTTGCCGTCGGCCAGGGGCATGAAGTCGAGCAGCTTCACGCCGCACTTGTCGCGCGCGGCGGCGCCGGCGGCCGCGACGGCCTCCTGCACGTTCTCGCCCCGGACGCCGACGAGGAAATGCGGCGGCTCGCCGCTGCTCGGCACCTGGATGAGCGCCAGCGAGGCCTCGGCCACGTTGGGATAGCCCGCGAAGACCTCGCGCAGCGCCACGATCAGGGTCACCGGCCGCTCCGCCGGCTGGCCGATGCGGTACTCAGTGCCCTTGGCGATCTTCTCTTCCTTGCCGAGCATCGGCAAGAGCCCGCGGATCTCCTCCGTCGCGAGCACCTTGGGCTGCGCGGCGCCGGGATTGAGCACGGCCGGCATGCCCGTGCCGGCCAGGACCTTCACCGCCGTCGAGCCCGGCAGGCCGATGACGTGCGCCTTGCCCTGGGCGAAGGCCTGCGCCTGCGCCCCCGAGGAGAAGACCGGGATGATCGGACCCTGCGGCCCCTCGAGCCGCACGATCGGCAGGTTCGTCTCCTCCTTGGTCACGCCGGAGCCTCCGGGCGGCGGCTG
>CAZZGQ010000381.1:0-3200 GCA_964653765.1 uncultured Elusimicrobia bacterium
AGCGCCCGGCGCCTGCCGTCGCTCCAGTGGTCGATGTCCTGCCGCTGGCTCTCCGCCCTGCCCGACGCCGCGCGCTGACCCTGACTGGGCCTGACCAAAGTCGCATTGACGCTTCTTCGGGCGCCTGCTATCCCATGAGCACCCCTCGGGTTGGACGCCATGAAACGGATCCTCGCCGCGACGCTCGCCTTGATGCTGCTGGCCGGACCGGCCTCCGGCTGGCCGTGGCGGCGCCGCGCCAAAAAGGAGAAGGCGCCTGCGGCGTCGGCGCGGCCGGAGCCTCGGCGCTCGAACGCCCGCTTATCGGGGCAGGCCTGGACCGGGCCGGCAGGCCTTGCCGCGCTGCTGGCGAACGCGGGCACGGAAAGAAAGAAATCCGCGTCGCGATGAGCGCGGCGAGCTCGCCCGGCAGCGCTAGGAAGAGCGGCTAGGCCTTGGCCTTGGCCG
Source organism: uncultured Elusimicrobia bacterium (assembly GCA_964653765.1). GTDB lineage: Bacteria > Elusimicrobiota > Elusimicrobia > UBA1565 > UBA9628 > JAGWUP01. Next base: position 448 of record CAZZGQ010000381.1, read on the forward strand.
TCTCGTAGACCGGCGTTCCGGTCGAGTTGGCGTACTCGCGGAAGTGCTTGATAAGCTCGCGCGTCAGCGGTCCCGCCACGCCCTTGCCGATCGTGCGGCCGTCGATCTTGACGCCGGCGATCACCTCGGCGCCGGTGCCGGTCAGGAACACCTCGTCGGCCGAGTAGAGGTCGTAGCGCGGGAAGTTGCGCTCGATGACCTTGATCTTCAGCTTCTGCTCGCACAGCTCCATGACCACCTGGCGGGTGATGCCCACGAGGATGCCGGCGGAGGTGGGCGGCGTGAAGATCTTGCCGTTCTTGATGAAGAACAGGTTGTCGCCCGAGCACTCGGAGACGTGGCCGTGGGCGTTGAGCAGGATCGCTTCCTGCGCGCCGGCGGCCGAGGCCTCGGCGCGCGCCATGATGTTGGCGAGATAGTTGAGCGACTTCACGCTGGGCGTGACCTGGTCGAGGCCCTTCTGGCGGATCGTGGAGGTGATGAGCGTCAGGCCCTTCTCGTAGTACTCGTCGGGGTAGAGCTCGATCTTGTCGGCGATGATGAAGAGGGTGGAGCCGCCCTTGCACTTGCGCATGTCGAGGCCGAGGTCGCCCTTGCCGCGGGTGACGACGAGTCGGATGTAGGCGTCCTTGAGGCCGTTGACGCGCACCGTCTCGATGACGGCCTTCTCGATCTCCTTGAGGCTCATCGGCAGCTTCAGCAGGATGGCGTTGGCCGAGTCCTGCAGGCGATGGAGGTGATCGTCGAGGCGGAAGATCCGGCCGTTGTAGGCGCGGATACCCTCGAAGATTCCGTCGCCGTACAGCACGCCGTGATCGAACACTGAGATCTTGGCGTCCGCCTTGTCGTAGAACTCGCCGTCGATGTAGATCCTCATGGCGCGTCCAAAATACCATTTCCCCGTCGATGTTGTCGAGGAGGGGCAACGCGGCGGTAGGCCCATTGCCGCGGCCGCGCTGGGACCATCGGGGAGTCCCCGGTCCGCCCGATTTCGCTAGGATCGGCGCATGCTCCGCATCCTGCTGGCCTTGTCCCTGCTGCCGCTCGCCGTCGGCGCGCGCGCCGTGCAGGTGGCCGAGCTGCCGGACGGGCTGGACGCCGCCGCGCGCGGCGCCGTGGGCCTCTTGCCTCAGCTGGCGATCTCGCCGGAGCAGTTCGGCTTCTCCTCGTACGCCGAGATGCCGTTGGCGACGGTGGGCCGGCCTCTGCCCGTGCGTTTCGCGGGCCTCAGCGCGCTCGCCGCCTATCAGCCCGGCGACGATCCTGAGGGCGGCCTCACGGATACGGGCGCCTACGTCTACCCGGTCTCGGCGGCCGGGAGGGCTCGCTGCACGATCAAGATGGTGCTGCTCCACGGCGCGTGGCAAGCCGCGGTCTTTAGCCGCGCGCCGGAGGGCTTGTCCGCCGTCCTCGACCGGACCAACGAGGAGGCGCCCTATGTCCTGATCGAGGCGCCAGCCGTGTTCGTCACCCTCGTCGAGGACCCGCGCAGCGGCATGGCCGCCAGCGTCCGCGACGACCGGCGTCTGGGGGTCGCGGCCGGCGAGTTCAAGCCGCTGGCGGAGCTGCGTCAGGCCCTGGCCGGCGTGGCGCGGCGGACCGATCCGAGCCGGCCCGACTCCGCGCCGCGCCCGTAGCCTCGGATAGCCCTTGAAAAGGGGCGGAAGCGGACTATACTGACGCTGTCCCGCCCGATCCCATGACCGGCTCGCGCCCTCTGCTGCTGTCGCTCTCCATCGCCGCTCTCGCGGCCTCTCCCGCCTGGGCCGACTCCGCGCCGTTCCTTTGGAAGGTCGAGTCGCCGGACCGCTCCGCCGTGACGTACCTCTTCGGCACCTCGCACAGGCTCTTGCTCGACCAGCTCGATGACGCCGTCCCTCAGGCTCTGATGAGGTCTTCGCTCATCGTGTTCGAACGCGACTACGCCCAAGACGACTCGATCCCTCAGGACCAGTATTGGCTCCCGCGGGGACAGAGCCTGGAGGCTCAGTTGGGCCCGCGCTTGTGGGGAAGGCTCGCGCGCAACGTCGTCCCCGGCGTGAGCCTCGACGATCTGAGGCGGATGCGCCCGATCGTGGCCGCGCAATCGCTCAAGGTCCCGGGCGCGCAGGACAGCGGCCCGAGCATGGACGAGCAGCTGCGGAGCTGGGCGGCCGGCCACGGCAAGACGGTTGCGGGCCTCGAGACCGGGACCGAGGCCTTCGCCTACGCCAACAGGGCCTACACCGTCGAGGCGTTGGCTTCGATGCTGGAGAATCTGGACTCGGCGGTCGCTTTGGGCTCCCGCTTCAATAAAGCCTACCTCTCCGGGGACGAGCGGGCATTCGTCTCGGTCAACGCCGAGGCGAATCGGATCGAGCCGGCTTCCGTCCATGAGGTCCTGGTCGGCGAGCGCAACCGCCGATGGCTGCCCAAGCTCAAGAGCCTCTGCGCGGGCGGGGGCGCGTTCGTCGCGGTCGGGCTGAACCATCTCATCGGCGACGGCGATCTCCTGGGCGACCTCAGGGCGGCGGGCTTCGGCGTGACGCGCGTCCCGTCGGCCCGGGGCGTCGCGGCGGAGCCCTCCTTGCGGGCTCGGGGCGTGCCGGGCCCGGCGATGGACGCGCTCCGCGGCTCGGCGAAGACCGACTAGACCAGCGCGCCGTCCTGCATACGTAGGACGCGGTCGGCGTAGGCGCAGGCCGCCTCGTTGTGCGTCACCATGACGACGGCCGTCTTCTGGCCGTGGGCCAGCGCTTTGAGGTCGGCGAAGA
>CAZZGQ010000382.1:0-3197 GCA_964653765.1 uncultured Elusimicrobia bacterium
GGCATCCAGATCTCGAGGTCGTACGTTTTGCGCGAGGCCGCGCCCAGGTCGCCGGTGCAGAGCGCCAACACGCGGTAGGGCAGCTGCAGCTCGGCCAGGATCGCCTCTGCGTCCTCGGTCAGCTGCTCCAGCGCTTCGAGCGACTCCTCCGGCCGCGTGATCCAGACGAGCTCGACTTTGTCGAACTGGTGGTTTCGGATCAAGCCGCGCACGTCCTTGCCGTAGGAGCCGGCTTCCTGGCGGAAACATGGGGAATAGGCCGTCAGCTTCATCGGCAGCGTCTCGTTGGACACTATGCTCTCACGGACGAGATTGGTGAGCGGCACCTCGGCCGTCGGGATCAGGTAGAGCGACTGGACGTTTTCCTGGTCGTCGGTGGCCGTCTTGTAGAGCTGGTCGCCGAACTTGGGCAGCTGCCCGGTGCCCTCGAGGATCTCCGGCTTGACGAGGTAGGGCGGGGCGATCTCGACGTAGCCGCGCTTGGCGTGGCGGTCGAGCTGGAACGCGGCGATGGCGCGCATCAGCCGCGCGCCGGCGCCCTTCCAGAGCGCGAAACGCGCCCCCGAGAGCTTGGCCGCGGCGTTGAAATCGAGGATGCCGAGCTTCTCGCCGACGGTCTGGTGATCGAGGGGCTTGAAATCGTAGGCGCCCGGAGTCCCGTGCTTGCGGATCTCCTTGTTGTCCTCTTCGGAGGCGCCGACCGGCACGGATTCGTGCGGCAGATTCGGCAGGCCGAGCGCGGCCTGGCGGGTCTTCTCGGCCAGCGGCGTCAGCTCAGCTTCCAGCTCGGCCAGCTTCGCCTTGCCCTCGGCGACCTGCGCCTTTAGTTTGTCGGCGAGGACTTGATCTTTGGCCGCCATAGCCTTGCCGATCTGTTGGGACAGCGCGTTTCTCTGGCTGCGCAATTCATCGACCTTCGCGACTATCGCTCGATGCTTCGCATCGAGCTCAACCATCTCTTCGAACGCGGGCAGGTAGCGGCCGCCGCGGGCCTTGAGGCCGGCGCGGACCTTTTCCGGATCCTTGCGGAGCAGCGCGGGATCGATCATTGGGTCACCGGCAGCGACGTCTCGACGCTCTGGATGGCGCGGTCGCCGCGCCGCGGGGCCACCATCAGCTGAAGCCGCAGCTCGCGGAGGACGAAGCCTTCCATGGACAAGCGCTTGAGCTGCAGGGCCACGGCGGCGGTGACGTCGACCGGCACCTCCAGGAACTTCTTGCCCGCCATGCGCGGCACGCGCTTCTCGTCGATGGAGAACGGGATCGCCTGCAGCGGCTGGAATTGCGCGTCACCGGCCGGAGCGATCTTGCCGTCGAGAGCGTAGCGCAGCAGGATGCCCTCGGCGTCGGGTCCGTCGTCGAAGAGCTTCACCCGCGCGACGAGCCGGCCCCGCAGCGCGCCCGACGACAGCGCCAACTCCGAGACGTCCACGGGCTTGCCGCTCTCCTGCTTGCGCCGCGTGATCAGCTGCCAGCGCACCGCCTGGGCTTGGATCTGCGCCCCGGCCGCGCCGGCGCAGAGCGCCAGCGCGGCCAGGACGAGGCTCAGAACCTTCACGCCTGCGGCTTGCCGTCGATCGGCAGCTGCTGGTCGGCCACCGGCGGCTCGGGAGCGATCGGCGCCACGCTGGCCACCCTGTCGCCCTCGTCGAGCTTCACCAGGCGCACGCCCTGGGTGTTGCGCGAGATGGTCTTGATGTCGGCGCAGCGCAGGCGGATCGCCTTGCCCTTCTCCGTCATCACCATCAGGTCGTCCTCGTTCGTCACGAGCTTGACCCCGACCACGGCGCCGTTGCGGCCGTCGGTGCCCTTGATCGTGATCACGCCGCCGCCGCCGCGGTGCTGGCCGCGGTACTCGGAGAGCTCCGTCCGCTTGCCGTAGCCGAACTCGCAGACGGTCAGCAGGGTCTTCTCGGTCTTCGGAGGGAACGCCTCCATGCCGATGACCTGGTCGTCCTTGTCGAGCAGGCGGATGCCCTTGACGCCCATGGCGGCCCGGCCCATCGAGCGCACGTCGCTCTCCGGGAAGCGGATCGACATGCCGCCCTTGGTGGCGATCAGGATCTCGTCGTTGCCGCCGCTGTGCTGCACCTCGACGAGGACGTCGCCCTCCTCGAGGCCGATGGCGTTAATGCCGCTGCGGCGGATGCTCTCGAACTCCGAGAGCGGGGTCTTCTTGATCGTGCCGTGGCGCGTGCACATGACCAGGAACGTCTCTTGCCCCTTCTTTTCCTCGAAGGAGCGGATGGCCATCGTGGAGGTCACCTTCTCCTCGCCGGTGAGGGCGAGCAGGTTGACCACGGCCTTGCCGCGGGACGTGCGGTTGCCTTCCGGCACCTCGTACGCCTTCAGGCCGAACACGCGCCCGCGGTTCGTGAAGAACAGCAGGGACGCGTGCGTGTCCGTGATGAAGAAGTGGTTGATGAAGTCCTCATCCTTGACCTCGGCGCCGGTGATGCCCTTGCCGCCGCGGCCCTGGGCCTGATAGGTGGCCACGGGGATGCGCTTGATGTAGCCGGCGTTGGAGAGGCTGATCACGACGTCCTCCTTGGCGATCAGGTCCTCGAGCGTCATCTCGGCGGCCTCGGAGGTGATCTGCGTCTGGCGGCTCTTGCCGAAGGTCTCCTTGACCTTCTCCAGCTCCTTGACGATGATGGCGTAGACCTTCTTCACGTCCGCCAGGATCGCCTTGAGCTCGGCGATGAGCTTCATGAGGCCGTCGTACTCCTCCTGGAGCTCGTTGACCGACAGCTTGGTCAGGTTGGCCAGGCGCATATCGAGGATGGCCTGGGCCTGGACCTGCGAGAGGTCGAAGGTGGAGATCAGTTCGCTCTTGGCTTCCGGCGTGTCCTTGGCGCCGCGGATGATCTTGATCACCTTGTCGATGTTCTTGACGGCGATGATCAGGCCTTCCAAGATGTGCGCGCGATCCAGAGCCTTCTTCAGCTGGAACTTCGTGCGGCGGATGACGACGACCTTGCGGTGCTGGATGTAGTGGCCCAGGATGTCGCGCACCGGCAGCACGCGCGGGCGGCCGTCGACGAGCGAGAGCAGGATGGCGCCGAACGTGGTCTCCATCTGCGTGTGCTTGTAGAGCTGGTTCAGCACGACGTTTGCGTTGCCGTCGCGCTTGACCTCGATCACCACGCGCATGCCCTTGCGATCGGACTCGTCGCGGATGTCGGAGATGTCGGGGA
>CAZZGQ010000383.1:0-3194 GCA_964653765.1 uncultured Elusimicrobia bacterium
AGCTCGAGGAGACGTTCTGGGCCAAGCGGTTCGGGATGTGCGTGGATAAGTTCGGCATCCCGTGGATGGTCAATTGCGGCAAGCCGATGCCGGTGGGCAAGTGAGCAAGGTCGTCGTCCGCTGCTTCGGGGTGTCGCTGGACGGCTATGGGGCCGGGCCGCGGCAGGATCTGGAGAACCCGTTGGGCGTGAACGGGCCGAAGATCATGGAGTGGTTCTTCCCGACGCGCGTCTTCCAGAAGACGGTCCTGGGCAAGGACGGCGGGGAGACGGGCGTCGACAACGCCTGGGCCGAGAAGGGCTTCGAGAACCTGGGCGCGTGGATCCTGGGGCGCAACATGTTCGGGCCGGTGCGCGGGCCGTGGCCGGACGAGTCGTGGAAGGGGTGGTGGGGGGATGAGCCGCCGTATCACTGCCCGGTTTTCGTGCTCACCCACCATGCGCGAAAGCCTTTGGAGATGAAGGGCGGCACGACCTTTTACTTCGTCACGGACGGCATCGAGAGCGCGCTCAAGCAGGCCCAAAAGGCGGCGGGCGGCAAGGACGTGCGCGTGGGCGGAGGCGTGAGCACGATCCGGCAGTATCTCCAGGCCAAGCTGCTGGATGAGCTGCACTTGGTGTCTCGGCCGGTGGTCATGGGCGAGGGCGAGGCTCTCTTTGCCGGGCTCGACCTGCCTTCCTTGGGCTACGAGTGCGTGGAGGGCGCTCCGGGCGAGCGCGCTACGCACGTCGTGCTGCGCAAACGGTAGGGAACAAAATAGGGGGCTCATTCGTATGCATGGTGATGACCTCTATTGCTCGGCCGGATAGTCTCGAGTCTCGTATTTTCGTCGTGCGTGGGAACCGGGTGATGCTCGACTTGGATCTCGCGCAGCTCTACGGCGTCGAGACTCGAGCGCTCAATCAAGCCGTCAAGCGCAATGCAGAGCGCTTCCCGCCTGACTTCATGTTCGCGCTGACCAGAGAGGAAATCGGGAGGATATCACAGTTTGTGATATCCTCCGGCCGCACGAGTCTCAAGTTCTCCAAGAGAGTGAGCGGCCATGGCGACCAGTTGCGCCTGCTGGCTGCGGCGATTGATGAACTACGGGGAGCGGCTGAGGCTCCCCGCAAGGAGATAGGCTTCAGGCCTGGCTGAAAGGCTGTAGTACGAGATCCCGCTCAGCTGGGGCAGGGGCGCGAGCCACACTGCTTCATGGCGGCGACGAGGCGGGCGAGCTCGCCGTAGAGCTTGCCCAGAGCCTCGAAGTCGTCGTAGGCGGGCTTGGGCGTGGACGAGAAGAGGCTGCTGAAGCCCTGGACGGACCACTTCAGCTCGTCGATGCGGGCCGGCACTTCCTGAAGGTAGAACATGTCCATCCCGCCGTGCGCGTAGACGCGCACCATCGGCGAGAGCGGCGAGCGGTGCGGCGAGATCACGATGCGGACGGAGGAGGGAAAGTCGCCGGCCTGGGCAAAGCCTTTCTGGAGGCCCTCCACGACGCGAGGATCGAGGCCGGGCTCCAGGACCACGGTCTGGCGCGAGGCGTCGGCTTGGCCGTCGTCGGCGACCTGGTGCGGCGGGGCCTCGTCTCCGGCCGCGCGGCAGGTGGCGGGAGCGAGGGCGAGGAGCAGCGCCAGGCAGGCTGAAGTCGTCATCGGCTCAGTATGGCGGGCGCGGCGCCGGCGGACCAGGGCCGATGGGGAACAAAAGGGTGGGCTCATTCGTATATCTAGTGATGAGCCCTTTGCCCCATTGTCGAAGTAGACATCTGGGTGTATACTTTGGCCATGATCAAGACCATCTCTCTGAAAGAGCTTCGGCCCCGGCTGCCGCGCGTGGCGGATGACATCGAGAAAAGGATGGCTCGCTACGTGGTGACGCGGCGGGGAAAGCCCGTGATGATGCTGGTCAGCCCCGACGACTACGAAGGCCTGATCGAGACGATCGAGATCATGTCCGACAAGGAACTGGTCAAGCGCATCGAGAAGGCCGAAAAGGATATCCGCGAAGGCAAGACGGTCCCTTGGGAGGTCGTGCGCAAACGCCTTGAGCGGATATAGAGTCGAGCTCGCTCCCCGGGCCGTCGACGCTCTGGAGAAGATCGCCCGCGCCGACCGCAAGCTTTTTCAGCGGTTTTCGAACGCCATCGACGATATCGCTCGGGACCCGATGCAGGGCAAGATGTTGCGCGGTCCGCGTCGCGGGCAGCGATCGTATCGTCTGGGCAGCTACCGGATAGTCTACCGGGTCCACAATCAGCGACTGCTGGTGGTCGTCATCGACCTGGGCCACCGGCGGCTGATCTACGAGTAGGCGGCCTGGTGGCACTTGACAGAAGTATCAGTAGTGATACACTGTCTCGGCCATGAAGGAAACCCTGCTCGACGAGATGCTCCTCGCTCTGGGGCGGCGGATCGCGGCCCTGAAGCCGGGGGCGCGCCCTGAAATCGTCGAAGGGGAGCGCCTGACCTTGCTGGCGTTGTACGGAGAGATGGCGAAGGTCTACCGAGGACGCCGGCCGCGCCTTGCTCGAGAGATGGAGGCGGTCGTTCGGGGTAACCACGAGGGCAAGATCGTTCTCAAAGGGCGCATCCGCCTCATCAAGCGGACCAGCAAGAAGAGGATCCTGGCGCACTCCGTCGCGCAGCAGGTCAAGCTTGCGCGGTCGCGTAAGGGTTGGCGGCAAGAGGATCTGGCTCGTCTCACCGGGATCGCGCGCCCGAACATAGCGCGCTTGGAGGCGGGTCGGTTCCTCCCGAAGTTGGCGACGCTCTCTATTGTCGCTGATGCGTTAGGTATCGAGCTGAAGACCCTCATATCGATGCCGGAGCCGCTATCCGGGGCGGACGCGCTCTTGGCCGAGCAGGGTCTCGCCGACTGGGATCGAGCGCTCAAACGGATAGACCGCGGGCGATGAACCGCCGGCGGCCCAGGGCGGCCTAGGCCGATTGCCATCGGCACGATGACCGGACGGCCCAAGAGGGACAAAGGGGGCGATTTGTAGGATCGCTCCATGAGAAACCTCCTCGCCCTCGTTTGCGTCGCTCTGCTCTCTTCCGTCGCTTTGGCCCAGACCTACATCCCCGACGGCGGCGACGGCACCTTCTTCTATAAGTCGCATTCGCCGTTGCGCGCGGAGAGCGGAGCCTTCTACGGTTTCGTGTGGACGCTCAAGTCCGACCGGGACGGGACGGTCATGGACGAGTACACGA
>CAZZGQ010000384.1:0-3193 GCA_964653765.1 uncultured Elusimicrobia bacterium
TGAGCGATCCCCGCGACGGCGCGGCTCAAGTCGTCGACGACGGAGTCTTGAGCCAGAGTCATCTGCGAGCACCCGGCTAACAGAAGCATCGCGGCGGCGAGCCGATTTGAAATGTTCATGGCTAAAGGATTGCTGGAGAAGCCAGTCGCCTCAAGGGCACGAGGACCCGGCAGCGAGTGGGCCGATTGGCCCTCAGGACGTTCCCCGAATTCGGCAATTGACAATCCCGCCTGGCAGGAACTTCGGCGCCTGGCACTCTGGCAGCACCAGATCATCCTGCGCTTCGAGCTCTATCGCGTTGACTGCCCCGGCTGCGGCATCCGCACGGTGGCCCTCGAGTTCGCCGACACTCGCGATCTCGCTGGGCTACATCGAGTCGAGCCACCTCAAAGTTCGGCGTCATGAGGTAAAAAGTTCTTGGGACAGCTGTCGGACGAAGAGCCTGGTTGGGCCTAGACCGGCCTAGACCGAACGCTCGTGTGTATTGGGACCAATGGCTCTGGCTGGGCGCCGCGGGGTGGCGTACAATCCCTGCATGACCTCTCTCTCCCTTCTCATCGCCGGGCTGTCGTTGCTGCCGGGATTCGCTGCCGCCGCGCAGCCTACCGTCGAGCAGGCCGAGGCCATCGTCGTCGAAGCGATCCAGGGTGCGCCGAAAAACGCCGTGTGGGCGGCCCATACGCCCGTGGGAGAGGGAGCGTACGAAACGATCTGGCTGCTCGCGGCCTACGCCAAGCACGAGGACTGGGGGGACGGGTCCGAAGAGAACAGCCCCTACCGGGCGGTGCAGCTCAAGAGCGAGTACTGGAAGGGCGTTGTCGCCGTCCTCGACGCTGTCAGTCAGGACGCTGTGCTCGCCGGGACCAACGCGCCCGGAGGCCCAGCTCTCGATCTCGCTCAGGAGCAGGAGCGCCTAGCGCGCGCGGTCCGCTTGGCGCGGCTGGGGGACGCGGCGCGATTGATTGTCGCAGACATCGAGGCGGACCGCGTCGTCGTGGGCGGCGCTGGCTTCAAGCCCGGCGAGATCAGCGGGCGCAGGCTCGCCTTGTTCCGGCGTCTGGCGGCGGTCGCTCCTTAACGTCGCCGGCGGACTGGAGGCGGCTGAAGAAGCCGCCCACGCGGGTCTCGTCCTCGACGTTGAGGCGATAGCCGGGGAAATCCTGATTGATCGCGCCCGCTCCGTTTCGCTAGTATCCCTACCAAAATTCATCAAGGAGCTCGACATATGAAGAAGATTCTCTGGATCCTGACTCTCCCGCTGCTGTTGCTCGCCGCTTCTCCGGTCAAGGCCGAAGACGGCGCTAATTGGAACAAGAAGCTGGGCGCGGGCGGTTACGTGGGCTTCGCCCATTATTCCGTCGGCGACACCGAGACCGATCTGAGGACGCAGGGCCTCTCGTTCACGTACGGACTCTCGTCCAAGCTGCGCGTCGGCGGCAACTTCGGCGTCTTCGTCACCAACCGCGGCGGCGACACCGGCGGCACGGCCACGGGCTTCTCGATCGCGCCGACGCTCATGTACGACCTCGTGCAGAAGCCGGGCGGCAGCCTTTATCTCGTCACGCACTCGCTCAGCTACGACCTCGTGAAGAACAGCGGAAAGTCCTCGGACGTCTGGGACCTCGACATCCTCAACGCCGGCGTCGGCATCGAAGCGCTCGTGTCCAAGGACGTGGGGATCTCGCTCGAGGGCGACGCCTTCCGGTTCGGCATGACGAAGGCGGCCGATCACACGGAGACGACGGTCGGCGCTCTCGCCTTCCCCGCGATCCGCATGATCGCGCGGATGTACTTCTAAGCCGCCGCGAGGAGCAACAAAGCGGGGCCCGGGCGAAAGCCCGGGCCTCCTTTTTTTACCGGCCCTTCTTGCCGTCGAGGATCTTCTTGAGCTCGGCGGGATGCTTGAGCGGGAAGTAGTGATCGCCGGCGACGACGTGGAGCGTGAAGAGGCCGGTGTCGTCCTTGAGCACGCTGCCCGCCGGCGGCGGGACGTCGCCTTTCGGGGCCTCGATGCCCAGGCGCTGAGGCAGGAGTTGGCCGATGGTCCAGGGGATCAGCTGGTCGTCGTGGGCGTAGACGACGTTGACGCGCAGTCCGAGGGCCTTGATCGCCGCCACGTCCTCCTTCGTAAAGTTCATCGTCGAGGTCGCCACCGTGCGCCGCACCAGCGCCTCCTGCCAGTCCGGCTGGCGCGCGTTCTCGATGCGGCGTTCCTTGAGATAGCGGCGGATGTGGTCGATCTCGGGCGCCCAGGGCCGGCTGAACTCCTCGGCGTCCTTCGACACGCCCATCGTCGACTCCGACAGCAGGACGTCGCGCGTCATGCTCCAGACGTTGAGGCCCATGTTCATGGGATTCCAGAAGGGGAAGAGCCCGCCGAAGAGCTTGGTCGAGGCCTCCGCCGTCTCCACGGCGTCGAGCTCGGCGACGGCGTTCTGCATCATCGCCATCAGGCCTTCGTACTGGTCTCCGGCCACCACGTGATGGCCGTCATAGAGGGTCGCGCCCGTGACGAGCGTGACCTCGCCGCCGCGCAGCGCCTCGAGCGCTTCCTTTACTTCCGGGTCGTCGCGCCGCTGGATCAGCCGCTGGAACGCGAGCGTCGAGTAGGAGTGCGCGGCCAAGTGGATTGCGTCGTGGCCCGACTGGCTCTTGGCCAGCGAGATCGCATGGGCGAGGTCTTGGGCGTCGGCGTCGAAGATATCCGGCGTGCGGACCCAGGGAGACGGGTGATTGCCGCGCAGCACGAGAAACAGCCGATCGTGGCGCGGCGCGCTGTCGGTGGCGAAGAGCGAGTCGAAGCTCTCGGCCAAGCCCACGCCGCCGACGAAGACCGTCGCCGGTCCCTTGTGGGCGCCCTTCTGCGTCTGATAGTGGATCGGAGCCTCGTGATAGGCGCTCGTGAATGTGTTCGCTTCCCAGCCCGGGAACGCCCAGTCCTCGCCGGCGCGCGAGAGCGGCGCGGCCAGGGCTTCGGCGATACGGCGCCCGGACTCGGCGAGGCGCCCCTCGCGCGGCTCGTCGGCGGAGGCGGAGGCCTCCGCCGGAGCTCCGGCGGCTTCGGCTGCGCCTTGAGCTTGGACGCCCTCGGGCGCCGCGGCCGGGATCGGCGCCAGCCCCTCGGCCGCGGTCGGGCCCTCCAGCGAGGCCGCTTGCGGGCCGCCGAGAGCCGTCGGCAACGCCGGGATGCCGG
>CAZZGQ010000385.1:0-1471 GCA_964653765.1 uncultured Elusimicrobia bacterium
GGGCAGGGCCGCCCCGGCCGAGATGATGGCCTGGATGCCGTCCTGCTGCGAGAGGGAAGTGGGGCGCACCTTCTCGATGGGCACGAGCACGGCCTGGCCGATGTACATGTGGTTGGTGGGGATGTAGACGCAGGCCAGCTCGGCGCGCTTGCCGTTCTCCTCCACCGTCACCTTGTTCGTGACGAAGCCCAGCGCGTGCAGCCCCGGACCTGGGTACTCGACCATCACGACGGATTTGAACGAGGTCTTCCCCGAGGGCGAAAACACCTCCGACAGCTGCTTGACCGTGCGGTAGATCCAGTTGAAGACCGGGATCTTGAGCAGGAACTCCTCGGTGAGATCGAGCAGATGACGGCCGACCAGGTTGCTGCCCAGCACTCCCGCCGCGAGCACGAGCGCCAGCGCCACGAGCAGGCCCAACCCCGGGATCGGGCGGCCGAGCACCCCGGTGACGGGGGCGAGCATGCTGTCGATGAGGGAGAGGAACCAGGCCAGCAGGATCAGCGTCAGGCCGATCGGGGCGAGGACGAACACGCCCGTGATCAGCACGCGCTGGAGCCGGCGCCAGGCCTGCCTCATGAGCGCGCCGCCCGGGAACGCCGCACGGCGCCCGCCTTCTCGATGATCTTCAAGGCGCCCTTGCCCAGGCTCTCGCCGCCGTCGACGACGAGAACCTCGCCGGTGACGTAGCGCGCCAGAGGCGAGGCGAGGAAGAGGACGGCGTCGGACACCTCGCCCTCCGAGCCGAAACGTCCCATCGGGACGTTGGAGAGCAGCTCCTCGCGCATCCACTCCTCCGGCCAGAGGCGCTCTCGCGATTGCGGCGTGTCGATGAGCCCGGGGCAGACCGCGTTCACCCGCACGCCGCGGCGCGCCCACTCGACGCCCAGCGTCCGGGTCAGCGCCACCACGCCGGCCTTGGCGCTCGCCGACGGGGCCAGCCCCGGGCCGCCTTGCCAGGCGTAGGCCGCCACCAGATTGACGATCGCGCCGTCGCCGCGCTTGAGCATGCGGCGGCCGGCCTCGAGGGAGCATTGGAACGTTCCGTTGAGCACGATGTCGATGATCTTGCGCCAGCGCACGGAGGTCAGAGCCTCGCTGGGACGGATGAAGTTGGCCGCGGCGTTGTTGATCAGGATATCGGCGCCGCCAAGCTCCGCGTCCACCTTCTCGAACAGCGCGGCCACCGACTCCGGCTCGCTGATGTCGCAGGCCGCGGCGAGCGCCTTTCGTCCCGAGCGCGCCATCTCCGCCGCCGCGCTCTCCAGCCGCTCGAGCTGGCGGGCCGCGAGGACGACGTGCGCGCCGTGGGCGACGAGGGCGCGCGCGATCGACAGCCCGATGCCCGTCCCGCCGCCGGTGACGACAGCGACCTTGTCCTTAAGAAGGTCCGGGGCGTAGGCGCTCACGTCTCGGCGTAGCGGGGCCGGCGCTTCTCGCGCAGCGCGGCCAGGCCTTCCTGGGCGTCCTC
>CAZZGQ010000385.1:1571-3175 GCA_964653765.1 uncultured Elusimicrobia bacterium
CCGGCCCGGATCTCCGCGAGATTGACCTTGCCGTCGTCGGAGAGCAGGCGGAAGTCGCAGCCCATCGCCAGGATCCAGCCGCCGAGCAGGGCGCTGCCCCCGATCGCCGCCACCGTCGGCTTGGGCAGCTCGCGCAGCGCGCGGTAGACGTCGAGCAGCCGCATGAAGTGCTCCGTCTGCTGGGCGCGCGGCCGCGAGGACATCTCCTCGAGGTCGAGGCCGGTGGAGAAGTAGCGCGGGTACGAGGACGCCAGCACCAGAGCGCGGACCTCGGGATCGCCCGCGGCCTGCTCCACCTCGCCGCGCAGCGTCTCGAGCAGGCGCAGGTTCAGGACGTTGCCGGGCGGATTGGCCAGGCGCAGCACGCGCACGCGTTCCAGCTGTTCCTTGATGACCATGGGGTCGTTTCCGGCCGGTATTCTACTTTATGAACCGGGCCGACGACAGCAGGCGCGAGAAGGCGCGCTCGTACGTCTTGAAGTCGGCGCCCGACGCCGAATAGACGAAGAGGAAATACGCGCCCTCTCCGGCGTCCACGTAGACCGACCGGCTCTCGCCTTCGACGACCGTCTCGCGGGCCGGGCGTCCCGCCACGCGGCGGCGCGGCAGCTCGCGGGCTCCGCGCGCCTCCTTCTCCACGGCGACGGCGGCCGCGAGCGGGGCGTAATCGGGCTGCCCCGGCGCGACGCGAGAGACCATGAGGGTGACGGGCTTGCCGTCGCCGCGGGGATCGTGCTCGGCGGAAAGCGTGGGGACCTCATCCGACCAGGCGTCCGTCTTGTGCCAGCCGGACGGGAGCTCGACGGAGAGATCGGCGGTACGGGTGCCCTCGTAGCGGACCGGCGGCAGCTCGGCCGAGGCCGCGGGGGGCGCGTCGTCCACGCCGACGCCGTCCTGCGGACGATCCATGACGCAGCGCGGCGAGCTCGAGCCGTCTACGGGATGCGTGCCCGGAGGACAGCCCAGCGCGTGGCGCTTGGTCATCTGCATGAAAGGGCCGCGCTCGGGTTTGGGGGCTTCCGGATTGTCGGCGGCCGCCGCCAGCCAAGCCGCGGCGGCAAGACAGGCGAAGATCACGCGAGCAATCGCTCGGTGGCGAGAGAGGTGAGGTGCGCCGCCAGCTCCTCGTTGTTCTCGAGGATGTAGCGCACGTCCTGGTACGACAGCCGGTAGATCGTCGAGTCCTCCAAGGCCGCGACGGTGGCCGTGCGCGGCACCTCGCGCACCAGCGCGATCTCGCCGATCACGGCTCCGGGCTCGAGCGTGGCGATGGGCTGCAGCGCCTCGCCCTTGGTCTTGTACACCCGCACGCGGCCCGAGCAGACGATGAAGAGATCGTGCCCGGCGTCGCCCTGGCGGACCAAAACGTGCTCTCTTTCATAGCCGTAGAGGCCGCTGCGTGGGAAGAGCTTCTTGGCGTGGTCGGCCGTGAACTCGGGGAAGAAAGGCTCGAGCTTGAGCGCCCGGCTCAGCGCCTGGGCGACGGCCTCGTCGGTATCGAGGGGGAGAGGCTCCGCCATCGTTCTCTCAGCGGTTGAGGATGTCCGGATTGCGCATGTGCTCGAGCGCGGTTTCCTTCGTGATCAGGCGCTTGATGAAGAGGT
>CAZZGQ010000386.1:0-3162 GCA_964653765.1 uncultured Elusimicrobia bacterium
TTCGGCGAGGGCTACCACAACTTCCACCACAAGTTCCAGGCCGACTACCGCAACGGCATCCGCTGGTATCAGTTCGACATGACCAAGTGGTGGCTGCACACGATGCGCTGGTTCGGCCAAGCCTGGCGCCTGAAGCGCACGCCCGAGGCGCTGATCCTGCGCGCCAAGCTGCAGGTCCAGATGGCGCACGTGGGCAAGCGGCTGCACGCCGCCAACGCCCCCGAGCGCATGTGGCAGAAGGTCGGCTCCCGCTTGGAGACCGGCCGCCGCCGACTGGAGCACGCCTACTCCCAGTATCAGCTCGCCAAGGTGGAGTACCGCCGCCAGCGCGACCTCTGGACCGAGGACATGCGCCGGCAGTGGCACGAGAAGGCCGCCCACTACCGCGCCGAGCTCCAGGACGCGCGGAAGCGTTGGTCGGACCTGCTCGAGGCCATGGAACGCCTGCCGCACCCGACGCCCCAGCAGGCCCTCTCCATGATGGCCGCGCTGGACATGTTCCGCGGCAAGCACTTCTAGGCCCAACGACGGCTGCGCGGTCCTAGGCCGGGCGGGCCCATTGCCCGCCTTTCGGGTGCCGATCGGTTCATGACGGGCTCCTCCGCCGCCTGTACACTCAGGCGGTCGCTCAAGGAGGAACCCCGTTCATGTCCAAGACGCTCCGCTTCGTCGCGCTGCTCGCGTTGTCGCTCGGGATCGCGCCCAGCTGCTTCGCCTTTCTCTTCACGCCGGATTTCATCGCCCAGAACGGCGCGCCGTCCCACATCTACATGGAGCCGATGTCCCGGGCGATCGCCAAGGCTCCGGCTTATTTCGTCGGCGGAGGCCTCTGCTTCATCGACAGCTTCTGGATGGCGGACTGCCTCATGTCCGTGAAGGTCACGGTCGAAGGCGGCACGCTGATCCTGACCAAGGGCCGCCGGCTCAAGAGCAGCGCGCCCGATCCCGACAAGGACTTCAAGGGCGAGAAGGGAGAGCCGACCATCCAGAGGCAAGAGGTCCAGGCGGTGGCGATCGAGAACGGACGGCAGGTAGGAGCGCACGGCGACTACATGCGCACGTCCGTCACCTTTCTCCTGAAGAACGGGACCGAGGCTTTCTTCGGCAACTCCGAGGACGGCCAATCTCTGTCCACGTCCTACGGCGACGTCTTGTTGACGCCCGTGGATGCGGCGGCGTACGACGCTTTCCTGGCGCGCCTGCAGGGGCAAGAAGCGCCCCTCGAGGTGCTCAAGGACGCGGCGCCGATCCCGGCGGCCCGGCTTCTGCTGATCCACAAGCACAAGTAAGGAACCCTCGCAGGCCCTTCGCGAATAGGCCCATTGCCCGAAAGGCGATGGGCCTTTCGTTTCATTAGGGAAGGGACGGGCGATTGGTAGGATCGGGCAATGAGAACCCCCCTCTGGCTCGTCCTTGCCGTCTCCCTCGTCAGCCTGCCGGCCCGCGCCGTCCAAGTGGGCGTCGACGTCGCCCCGGCGCTGGCGCCGAGCGTCGCCGGTCCCCTCTCGTTCCAGGTGGACGCCGCGGGCCTGGCCCAGAGCTACCAGGACGCCAAGGCGATCTATGAAGGAGAGCTGGCCCGCATCGCGGCGATCCCGGCCGACCAGAGAACGTTCCAGAACACCATCGTGGCGATGGAGCAGGCCGACGCGGCGTTCTCCGAGGAAGGCAACCGCATCGGGCTGCTGGCCAACGTCGCTCCGGACGAGGCGACGCGCAAGCAAGCGCAGAGCCTGGAAGAGGACATGTCCAGGGTCGGCATCGAGACGGTCAGCCGCGAGGACCTCTATAACGCCGTCAAGCAGTACGCCGACAAGGGCGAGGCGCTGCAGGGCGAGGACAAGCTGCTGCTCGAGAATACGCTGCGCGGCTTCAAGAGCGCCGGCCACGGCCTGGCGCCCGAGGCCAAGACGCGCCTGATGGAGCTCAGCAAGCGGCTGAGCAAGCTCAGCAGCGACTTCGGCAACAACATCAACGAGTCGCAGGGCGGCATGGACCTCACGGTCGACCAGCTCAAGGGCCTGCCCGCCGACATGATCGAGCGCCTCCAAAAGGCCGCGGCGAAGGCCGGCCGCACAGACGGCAAGGTCCACGTCTCGCTCGACTACACCGATTACCGGCCCTTCATGAAGTACGCTGAGGACGGCGACCTGCGCCGGCAGCTGGAGCTCCAGTTCAACAACCGCGCCGCCGACAAGAACACGGCGATCCTGCCCGAGGTGCTGAAGATCCGCGACGAGATCGCCAAGATCCGCCTCGGCCCCGACGCCACGTATCCCGACCTGGCGCTCGAGAACCGCATGGCCGAGACGCCGCGCCGCGTCTGGGACTTCTACAGCCGGCTGCGGCCGGCGCTCACCAAGCGCGGCATTTCGGAGCTGGACCTGCTGCTGGACGCCAAGCGCAAGCACATCGACCCCAATGCCGCGCGCGTCGAGTCCTGGGAGCGCGACTATCTCGGTCAGAAGGTCATCAAGGAGCGCTTCGAGCTCGATCCGCAGAAGGTGAAGGAGTACTTCCCCGTCGAGCGCGTCGTGGCCGGCACGATGCAGGTCTACGAGCGCGTCCTGGGCATCAAGTTCACGGAGGTGGCCAACCCCGACGTCTGGCACCCCGAGGTGAAGCTCTATCGCATCAATGACGCCGACACCGGCGACGAGGTCGGCTACATCTATTTGGACCTCTTCCCCCGGCCGGGCAAGTACAAGCACGCCGCCGCCTTCGGCGTTATCCCGGGCCGCGTGCTGCCGAGCGGCGAGTACCGCAAGCCCGTGGCGGCGATGATCGCCAACCTGGCCGTGCCGTCCGAGGGCAAGCCCGCCCTCCTCACGCACGACAACGTGGAGACCTACTTCCACGAGTTCGGCCACCTGATGCACCAGACGCTGACCAAGGCCAAGTACGCCTCCATGGCCGGCACGGCCGTCAAGCGCGACTTCGTGGAGCTGCCGTCCCAGATGCTCGAGAACTTCGTCTGGGAGCGCGAGGTCCTGGACATGATCTCGGGCAACGAAAAGGGCGAGAAGCTGCCGGACGAGCTCTTCCAGAAGATGCTGGGCGCGCAGAGCTACATGGACTACGGCATGGGCCTCTTCTACTTGCGCCAAGTCGCCCTGGGCATGGTCGACATGCTCTACCACACGGCCATCCCGATGAACACGA
>CAZZGQ010000387.1:0-3157 GCA_964653765.1 uncultured Elusimicrobia bacterium
TGGCCGCCGACGGCGATCGTCAACGCGCCCGGGGCGGCCTTCGACATGAGGGCGTCCACCATGCGCGTGCCGAAGAAGGAGTCGCCGAGGACGAGCGTGTCCTTGCCGGCGATCGGCTGAGACTTGCCGCCCACGAGCCAGGACGGCAGCTTGGAGGCGAGCTTGGCCAGCGACGGATGGCGCACGGTGTCCTTGAAGCGCTCGCGTTCGTCGCGGCTGGAGCGCAGGGCGTTGACGCCCACGGACTTATCGAGGAGAGAGATCGTGAGATACGAAGGATTCTTCGGATCGGCGGCCTGGCGGCCGTCGATGGCGATCTCAGGCGCGCCGTTGGCGGCGAGCCGCTCGCGCATGAAGGCGGCGGCGGCCTGGACCTGCTCGGCCGGCATCCCGAGCGGCAGGAAGCGCACCCACTTGAAGGCGGAGAGGTTCTCCTCCTGGCCGTTGAACTCGTAGCGGCCGAACTTCTCGGCCGTGGCGGCGGAGGCGGCCTTGATGGCGTCGCGCTGCTTGTCGGTGAAGCTGAGCTTGGCGTCGACGGTGACGACGGCCTTGCCCTGGGCGTCGTACTCGAGCAGGCGGGCGCCGCTGTCGGCGGCCACGGTGATCGCCTGCTTCTGCGCCAGCGTCATGCCGTCGAGCGAGTCGAGGATCGTCGTGTCCTTCTCGTTGCGCTTGATGTCCGTGCGGTCGGTGAGCACGGCCACGTCGACGCCGGCGTCGGCGGCGCCCTTCAGCGCGGCGGCCACGTACGGGGGAATGGGCTTGCGGAACTCGGACAACGTGTCGTCGTAGTCGGCGACGACGGCGGCGGGCTTGTCGGCGTTGAGCTTGGCCAGGATCTGGTCAGCGTGCTTGCGGGAGACGGGTCGCAGGCTCTCCACCACGCCCTGCTCGGCGAGGGCGCGCAGCGCGGCGCGATGGATCTCGTAATCCTCGGCGCCGCCGTCGCGATTGGCGGCGGCGACGCGCTCGAGCGTCTGCTGCCCGGCCGGGCCGCGCTCGGCGATCTTCTTGACCATCGCCAGGCGGCGGTCGAGCGGCAAAGAGGAGTCGACGGCGCGCGCCTCCTCGAAATCGCCGGCCGGCGCCGATAGGCCGGAAGAGGCGGCGCCCGAGGCGCCGGAGGCGTCGACGGCGGAGGAGTCGCCGCCCGTCTTGGCGCCGGTATAAAGGGAGTCGAGCGCGGCGGCCTGCTCTCCCTCGCCCTTGGCGGCGCCCACGGCCTGCGCGCCGGTCTGCAGAGTCGCCTCGGCGGTCGCAGCGGCGGCGGCCGGAGAGCCGGCCTCGGCCTGCGGCGCGGCCGGAGCGGCGACGCCCGGGATCGCCGGCGCCGGCAAGGCGATGGCGCCCGGCGCGACGGCGGAGCCCGCGGGCCCTTCGACGGCCGCGGCCACCGCCGACGGCGGCAGCATGGCCAGCGTCAGCGCGGCGCAGAGCGCGGTGCTCATGATCTTGCAGGCGGCGGAGGTCTTGCGGGAAAGGGTGGTCATGGGGGCGATTCTACGGAAGAAGCCGGCGAAGCGTGATGGGCCGTTGGAACGGGGCGCGCGGAGGAAAGCGGCCTACGGGACCTGGGACCGGCGACTAGGCCCGAGCCCGCCTGATGGACGCGTAAGCAACTATGTCCGGACATAGTTGCTTACGCTGACCTACTCTGTTCAAACACAGTAGCACAGCGTCCCCGCCGGCCCGGGTTGGCGGGCCTTGGCGTAATGGGCCCCCTGGCGAGAAATCCGTCCCTCTGATACAGTCCGACCCGGAGGGATCATGCAAAACGAGTCGATCTTGATCGTCGATGACAGCACGCTCAATTGCGAGGTCATCAAGTCCAATCTCGTCGCCGCCGGCTACGCCGTCCACGTGGCGACCAACGGACCCGACGCGATCGCCCTTTTCAAGGAGAAGAGCCCCGACCTCGTCATGCTCGACATCGTGATGCCGGGCATGAACGGCTTCGAGGCCTGCGCGGGAATCCGCGCCCTCCCGCAAGGGGCCGACGTGCCCATCGTCTTCCTCTCGGCCCTCAAGGACCTCGAGTCGCATCAGAAGGCGCTCGACGCCGGCGGCGACGACGTGCTGACCAAGCCCGTGCACCGCTCCGAGCTGATCCTGCGCGCGCGCTCGATGATCTGGCTCAAGCGCCTGCGCAGCGAGCTGCGCAGCGGCTACAACCTCATCAGCTCCCAGCGCGACGCCCTGCTGCGCGCGCAGGCGCAGAAGCAGGAGCTCATCGATCTGATCGTGCACGACCTCAAGAGCCCCCTGCAGGTCGTCACGGGCTACCTGCAGCAGCTGGAGATGCATCCCGACGTCTCGGGCAATCCGAAGCTGCGCGACATGATCCAGAAGGTGGGCGGCTCGGCCGACCTCATGCAGCGCATGGTCATCAACATGCTCGACATCAGCTTGAGCGAGAACGGCACGCTCAAGCCGAACGTGGCCACCGTCGACGTCGTGAAGCTGGCCAAGGATTCGGTCGAGGCGATGCAGCTGCGCTCGCGCCAACGCGGCGTGTCGCTGCGGCTGCAGGTCCAGGGCGAGTCGCTGATGACGCAGGCGGACGCCTCGCTGCTGCGCCGCATCCTCGACAACCTCCTCGACAACGCCCTGCGCTACAGCCCCAAGGGCTCGACGGTGACGATCGAGGTGAAGGAGGACGTCTCGGAAGGCTTCACGCTCATCGGCGTCAAGGACCAGGGCGGCGGCATCCCCAAGGACGAGCGCGAGAACATCTTTGATAAGACGTGGCGCACGGGCGACAAGACCCGCAGCTCGTTCAACTACGGCCTGGGTCTCACCTTCTGCCAGCTCGCCACGCAGGCGCACGGCGGAAAGATCTGGATCGAGGACAACGAGCCCGCCGGGACGATCTTTTGGGTGGCGATCCCCCTGGACGCCGCGCCCATGGACGCGACGCCCATCGTCATGGCCTAGCGGCCGCGGCTCAGTCCAGCCAGTCCTTGTCCTGCAGCTTCTTGGGCAGGTACTTCTTGGTCAGGTACTGGAAGTCCTTGTTCGCGAGCGCGTCCAACTCGAACTTCAGGCCCGAGGAGAGCATCCGCTTGATCTCCTTCTGCCACGCCGGCTTCTGGAACCACTGGTAGTTGAGCAGCTCCTTGGCGCGGCCGATGTCCTTGTCGTTGAGCTTGATGCC
>CAZZGQ010000388.1:0-1901 GCA_964653765.1 uncultured Elusimicrobia bacterium
TCCTCGAGCACGGCCTTGCGCGAGAGCACGATCTGCTTCTTCGCCTCGTTGAGCTCGATGATGTAGCAGCGCACGCCGGTGTGGACCATCCGGGCCGGGACGCGCACGGGCCGCAGATCCGCCAGCGACGCCGGCAGGAAGCCGGAGACGCCGTTCACGTCGACCAAGAAGCCGCCCTTGATGGCGGAGACGACCTGGCCGCGGACGCGCTGCTTGTCCTTGTGCGCCTTGACGGCGGCTTCCCAGCCGAGCTCGGCGCGGGCGCGCTTGTGCGAGAGGGTGGTCGTGCCGTCGCGGCGCGTGCCGATGAGGATCACCGGGATGCGCTGGCCCGCGGTGGGCGCGTGCCCATGCGGCTTGCCTTCCGTCTTCTTGCCATCTTCCTCGGGCTCGGCGACGAACTCGTTCAAGGGCACCACGCCCTCGCGCTTCTCGCCGATGTCGACCAGCACGGAATCCTTCGTGACCGAGATGACCTTCACCCACGTCACTTGCTTTCCGGCGAGCTTCTGGGACTGCGCGGCTTGCTGGGCCAGCAACGCCTCCATCGTCTCGGGCTCGTGAGCGGAATCTTCCATGGACATAGTCATTGAATCGGGTCTCCTGTCGAAATCTAGGAGAAAGTTTACCAATTGAGGAGCGCGGGCACTACCGGGGGAAACCTTAGGCCGTCTAGGCCTTTAGTCCGCGAGGATGGCGGCCATCACCGCTTGAGCGAAGGCCAGGCAGGCGGCGCGATCGGCGTCCTTGTCCGGCGGCGACAAGGGCGGTCCGAAGCGGACTTTGATGCGCGCGAAAGGGAAGCTCCGCGTCCCTTGGATGCGCACGGGCACGACGGGAGCGCCGGAGCGCGCGGCAAGAAAGCCGACGCCGGCCTTGGGCCGCAGCGGGACTCCGTCCTTGGAGCGCGTGCCCTCCGGAAAGATGACCAGCCCTCCCCCCGTCCCCAACCAATCCAACGCCGCGCGCATCGCCTGCACGTCGCCCTTGCGCTCGAGCGGGATCGTGCCCACGTTCCTAAGGAACCAGCCGACCACGGGGACGCGATAAGCCTCTTGCTTCGTCAAGGGCAGGCAGTAGCGGCGCGCGTACGCGGCGGCCACGCAGAGCAGCGGGCCGTCGACGTTGGAGTTATGGTTGCCGGCAACTATGAAGGCGCCTTCCGAAGGAAGGCGCTCCAGGCCAGAGACCTCCAAACGCCAGACCCAGGACAGCAACGAGCTCAGGATACGCTGCGTGTTGCGGCGGAAGAGAGGCGCGCGGTCCCAGTCCCCGCTCATCGGCCGTCGCGGATGGTCTTGAGGATGCGGGCGGCGACCTCGTGCAAGGAGAGCTTCGTGGAGTCGATCACGATGGCGTCGTCCGCCTGCGTTAGCGGGTTGATCTTGCGCTTGAGGTCGTTGAGGTCGCGCTTGAGGATCGCTTCCTTTATCTTCTGGCGGTCCGCGTCGTGGCCGGAGGCTCTCAGCTGCCGGTATCGGCGGTCGGCCCGCTCGTCGACGGAGGCGTCGAGATAGATCTTGAAGTCCGCGTCCGGGAACACGTGCGTCGTGATGTCGCGCCCTTCCATCACGATGCCGCCCGCGCTGCCGAGCTTGCGCTGCAGCTTGCACATGAACTTGCGCACGCCCGGGTTGGCGGCGATGATCGAGGAGTTCGCGCTCACCTTCTCGTCGCGGATCTGCGCCGTCACGCCCTGGCCCTCGATGAACGTCTTGAGCGTGGTCCCCTCTTCGGTGGGCCTGAACTCCCAGCTCAGGCGCTTGGCCAGCTCGAGCACGGCCTCCTGGTCGTTGAGGTCCATGCCGTCTTCCAGCGCTTTCCACGTCAAGGCGCGATACATCTCGCCCGTGTTGATGAAATGGTAGCCCAGGTCCTTCGCCACGAGATTGCCGACGGTG
>CAZZGQ010000388.1:2001-3146 GCA_964653765.1 uncultured Elusimicrobia bacterium
TCTCGCGTTGGCCCGCCAGGACCTTCTTGAGCGAGGAGAGCAGCAGCTTGTTCTCGGACTTGCTGCCGATCGTGATGCGGACGTGCTGCGGCAGCAGGTACTCGTCGAGGGGACGGATGATGACGCCCGCCTTCAGGAGGCGCTTGAACAGCTCGCCGCCGGCGATCGGCGAGCGGGCGAAGACGAAATTGGTGGCGCCTTCCTGCACGGCGAAGCCCATATCGCGCAAGCCGCTGACCAGCGATTCGCGTCCGGCGTTGACGGTCGCCAGGCTGCGCTTGACGAAGGCTTGATCCTTGAGGGCCTCGATGCAGGCCTGCTGCGCGGGCAGGTTGACGTTGAAGGGCATGCGGATGCGGTCGAGCCAGCCCAGGACCTCGGGGCTGCCGACCGCGTAGCCCACGCGCAGGCCGGCCAGGCCGTAGACCTTCGAGAACGTGCGCAGCACGACGACGTTGTCGAACTCGTCGACGAGCGACGGGACGCTGTCGGGATACTCGGGCCATTCGGCCGCGTACTGCGCGTACGCCTCGTCGAGGACCACGAGCTTGGAGGAGGGCAGCGCCTTGAGCAGGCCGCGGACCTCCTCCAGCGTGTTATAGGTCCCGGTGGGATTGTTAGGATTGGCGACGAAGACCACCTTCGTGCGCGAGCTGCAGGCCTTGGCCATCGTGTCGAGGTCGTGAGTCCAGTCCACCATCGGCACCTCGATGACGCGCGCGCCCATCATCGCCGCCTGCTGTTTGAAGCGGATGAAGCCGTACTGGGAAGCCACGCCTTCGTCCTCGCCGTCGAGGAACGCCTCGCAGATGAGCCGGATCAGCTCGTCGGAGCCGTTGCCGACCATGACGCGGTCGGGCGAGATCTTGTGGAAGCGGGCGATCGCCTGGCGCAGCTCGGGGCTCGAACCCTCGGGATAGAGCGCGCATTGCTTCTCGGCGCGTCTATAAACGGCCATCGCCTTCGGCGACGGCCCCAGCGGGTTCTCGTTCGAGGCGAGCTTGATGACGCGCTTGAGCCCCAGCTCGCGCTGGACGGAAGCGATGGACTTGCCCGGGCGGTACGGGAAGACGTCGCGCAGGCAGCGGCGGGGCGAGATGTCACCCATGGCGCTTGGCGAGGAAGCCCATCATGCGGGTCCCCGA
>CAZZGQ010000389.1:0-3136 GCA_964653765.1 uncultured Elusimicrobia bacterium
GGCTCCGAGACGACGGCGGCGGGGTCAGTGAGGACGGAAGCGGCGTTGGCCGACGTCGGCCACGCCAGCAGCGCGGCGAGGAGCCCCGATATCATCCGTCGCAAGGATGGAAGGGCCCGATCAAAGGAACCTCAAAGGATCCGAACGCCCATTGGCGCCCGCGCTAGGTCAGCAAGGCGCGCGCCCGGCTGAACAAGCTTGCCGAGGTCTCCGCAGGCGCTTCGGGGGGCCGCCGCTCCTCGACGGGCCGGCTCAACGCCTGCTCGAGCTCTTTCAGCAGGCCGGCGTCCTGCTCGCGCGCGAACAGCCGGCGGGAGCCGTCCGAAAAGAAAGCGATGCGGGCGCACTGGCGCATGTATTCCGAGCCGTCCATGTCCGGGATCGCCAAGTCGAGCAGCACGATGTCCGGCTGGCAGGCGCGAAAGACCATCAACCCGTCGTGGGCCGATGCCGCCGTCAGCACCTCGTAGCAGGCGCCCAGACGCCGCGCCAGGAGCCGAAGCGCATCGCTCGCTTCGCCGACGATCAAGAGTTTCACGAGCGCCACCTCCGCATAATCATCGTTATCGAAGGTTGGGCTCTCAATCTCAAATTAAAGTCAAATGAAAGGACGGTAAAGGGCCGGTAAAACGCCAGGACGATCCATGGACCGTTTGCCTGCGCCACGCTGGGCCCTCCGCTCTAGGCGGGAGCGGGCGCAAAAGGGCTAGAGTGCGCCATGCCGCTCGGGCTCATCCTGTTGCTCGCCGCCGCGCCCGTCCGCTCGACGCCCGAGCGCGCCATCGAGGCGCCCGCGAGGTCGGATATCGCTTTGCCGCGATTGCCGGCCGCCGCGGTCTCGAACGGCGCCGTAGATACTGGTCTCGAGATCGGCCTAAATCGCTCCGTTGCCAACGCCTCCGAGACGCCCACGGAGGCGGCGGCGACCGAGGAGGCGGCAAGCGGTCCCGCCGCCGTGACGAGGCGGGTCGGCCAGGCGGCCTCGGCCGCAGCCGCGGCCGTCGAGAGTCTCCGGGAGACGGGGGACGACGGCGCCCGCTCCGCCGGAGACGGGCTGCAAACCGCGCTGGAAGGCGGACGCGAACGGGCGCGCGCCGACGACGCCCGCGAAGCCATGCGGTCGTTCGACCCGACCTCGCCGCGCCTATCCGAGCCGTCGCGCCGGCCGCGCTGGCGGGGGGTCCTAGGCGCCGTCCCATACCTCACGCTCGGCCTGGCCGCCGCCAACGTCGCCGCCTATCAGGCGGAAGTCCACGCCATGCTCACGCACTACCACGGCGACGGCGCCGCGGTGATCCGCGACTTCGGCTTCAGCGCCAAGGCCGTCTGGGACGCCGCGGCCGCCGGGCAGCTCGGCCAGCTGGCCTGGCGCCTCTCCACCCTGCTCACGTCGATGTTCGTCCACCTCGATCCCAACCACGTCGGGCTCAACGTCGCGAACATCCTCGTCTTCGGCAGCGCCTTCGAGCTCCTGACGCGCCGCCGGCTCGTCATGCTCGCGGCCTTCCTGGCCGGAGGGCTGGCCGTGCCGCTGCTGCGGCTGGCCGGCCTGGCCGATCCCATCCTCGTCGCCGGGGCGAGCGGCGCGCTCTTCGGCGTCATGGGCGCGCTCGTGGGCTCCCTGCTGCGCCTGCCCGAGAGCCCCTGGGACATCCTGGCCTGGGTGCCCGGCGTCATGGCGCTCTCGGCCTTCTTCGGCGAGACCGGCCTGTGGCTGCATCCGGGGCTCGGGCCGGAGAACATCGACCACCTCAGCCACGTCGGCGGCTTCCTGGCCGGGCTCGCGGTCGGCTGGAAGACGCTGGGCTTCGGCGCCGCGCTGTCCTGGGCGGATGTAAAGGAGGAAGCGCTCTGGCGCTGGCGGCGCTTCAAGCGGCGCCAGCGCCTGCCCCTCGGCCTCGCCGCGCTGGCGGTCCTGATCTTCGGGCCGGGCCTCTGGGTCGCGCTCGCGCCCGGCTGGGTCCCGCCGCCGCAGACGCTGGCCGCCGGCGTCGTCGGATCGTTCCTCGCCGCGTTGTTCGGCAAGGAGGGCTCGACCACGCATCTGGCGGCCGTCATGCTGCTCGTCCCGGCCGCCAGCCTCATGATGGCCGCCGATCCGGGGCTCGGCAGCCTTTGGATCTACCTCGCGGTCCCCGCGTTCGCGGTCCTGGGAGCGATGGCCTGGAAATCCTCCGGGAGCGACGGCGCGCTCGCCGGGCCGGAGCGCCGCAAGCGGCGCGACCTCGCGCGCGGCCTGACGCTGACGCGGGCACAGAGGCGCCTCGCCGCGGATCTGGCCGGCATCCCCGGCGACCGCGTGGACGCCCTCAAACGCCTGGCGTCCGATACGGCCTCGGCCCGGGTCCTGGCCCCGCTGCTCCACTCCATCCTGCTCGAAGGGACGATCACCGGCCAGGAAGTGGATCCTTTTATAGACGCCGTGGCCGCCCCCAAGGACGCCGAAGCGGTCAAGGCGCTGCGCGCCTACGGCCGCGGCCGCGCCCCTCAGGTCGCCGCGGAGCTGGAGCGCCTGCTTCAGGAAGCGACCGACCTCCAGGAGCTGCTGCCCGCGGCCGAGGCGTCCTCGGCCGCCGAGGACCCGCTCCTGGAGCGCGCCGACGCCTTCGCCCGCTGGGCGGCCGGGCAGGGCTTCGCCGACCGCCAGCGCGCGGAGGAGGTCCGCGCCGCCGCCCAAACGCTGCGCGAGGCGCGCGCGGCGGGCCGGGGAGAGGACGCCGCCCTCGCCGCGTCCCGCCTCGAGAACCTGCTGCCCAAAGCCCCGGCCGCGGGCCCTTCAGCCTAGGCCTTTCGCGCCGCGGGCGCGGTCCAAAGACCGCGCGCTTCCGGGCCCTAGGTCCCTAGGTGAACGGCACGGCCTCGCGTAGACTATCCGTGATGGCCCCTCTGCGCCGCGCGGTCGCCTGCGCCTTGGCTTTGGCTCTCCTCGCCTCGGGGCCAGCTTCCCAGGCCGTGGCCGCGGAGCTCGGCAAGACCGTCCTGCCGGGGGACGCCGTCCCTACGCTTCCCGCCGCGAACGTGCCCGCCGCGGCCGCGAACCTTGAAGTCCAAGGGGCGGCCGGGCTCCCGGCCGGCTCGGCCGCCCAGCCCGGCGCCGCCGCGCCCGCCGCCCCCGGCTCCGCCGCTTCCGCCGCCG
>CAZZGQ010000390.1:0-3134 GCA_964653765.1 uncultured Elusimicrobia bacterium
CCGCCATCTGCCACGGCCCGTGGACGCTCATCGAGGCGCAGGGCGTCGCCCACCGCCACATGACGTCGTGGCCTTCCCTGCAATCGGATCTCAAGAACGCGGGCGCGCAGTGGGTCGACGAGGAAGTGGTCGTCGACCGCGGCCTGGTCACCAGCCGCAAGCCCGACGACATCCCCGCCTTCAACCAGAAGATGATCGAGGAGTTCGCCGAGGCCCGCCACGAAGAAGCGCCGGAGCCGGAGACGCAGCGCGGCCAGCGCCAGAAGGGCGTCCCCACCTCGCGTTCGGCGGCGATGCCGGCGCGCAAGAAGACGACGGGCAAGCCGCTGGTCGGCTGAGCCGCGGGCGCGCGCCGGCGGCGCGGCGGGCGGGGTCTATTCGCCCTTGAGCGGGACGAGGACGTCGAGGACCTGCTCGCCGCGCCGCACTTGGAAGGCGGCGTCTTGCCCCGGCACCTTGTCCGCGACGAGGCGGATGAAGGCCCCATAGTCGAGGCCGTCCAACGCCCGGCCGTCCAAGGCCAGCAGGACGTCTCCCGGCCGCAGGCCGTCCGCGGCGGCAGCCGGGGCATCGGGTGCTTCCCACACGACGAGACGGCCCGCTCCGGCGTCGAAGCGGACGGGAGCGTCGAGCCCGGCGGAGGCGATCGCCCCCGTGTTCGCGTAGCGCTCGAGGAGATGCTGCGCGTGCCAATACGGGATCGCCAGGGCGATGCCGTCGGAGAAGCCGCTGCCCGGGCTGATGATCGAGGAGACCACGCCCAGCACCCGGCCGCGCGCGTCCAACAGGGCGCCGCCGGAATTGCCCGGATTGACGGCGGCGTCGAGCTGGATGTAGTCGTCGACCAGCCCGGAGCCGTAGCGGCGGCCCACGTGGCTGACGTGACCGATGGTGACCGTGCCTTCCAGGCCCAGAGGCGCGCCCACGACGATCGCGAACGCGCCCGGCCGCGGCCGCTCGGCGCTGAAAGCGAGCGCCGCGCAGCTGGGGCAAGGCCGCACCAGGCGCACCAAGGCGAGGTCGTAGCGCTTGTTGACGCCGAGGACGAGCCCGGGCAGGGGCGCTCCGTCGCCGTGGAACACCTTCACGTAGATGCCTTCGCGCTGGACCACGTGGGCGTTGGTGACGATCAGCGGGCCGAGCGGGCTCTCGACGACGAAACCGGAGCCCGAGCTGCCGGGCCTGAGCTCGATCTTCACGCTTCCCGCGGCGCCTGCCTCGCTCGCCTGGATCAGGGCGCGCTCCAAGGCGTCGACTTGGGAGTCCTCCGCCGCGGCCTCGTGGAGCAGCGGCCGCGCCGCCCTCAGCTCCTGGATCGCGCCGTTGAGCGACGCCTCCCAGGAGCCGACGGCGGCCGACGCGGGGAGGCTCGACGCCAAGAGCAGCAGGGCCGCCAAGTTCCTCATCCGGGCTCCTAGCGGATCAGCTCGTGGAGGCGCTGCGCCCGCGCGTCGCCGTCGCGCAGATCCGGCGGCGCCGACTGCGCCTGCAGCCGCTCCATGCCGGTGTAGACGCCGAAGAAGCCGCGCAGGACGCCCGCGCGGACGCGCCCGGAGGCCTCCTGCACCTGGACGACGCCGGCGTCGAGCAGGCTCTGCGAGGTGAAGACGTTGCCCGTCGTCAGGGCGCGCAGCTGCGACACGAGATAGGTGGACCAGCCCGCCTCGACGTCCGGCACGAAGACGTAGCCGCGATCGGAGGCGGAGGCGGCGGAGCCCGGAGACGGCGGGAAGAGGGCCGGCAGGAAGCCGATCGGAGAGAAGGCCTCGCCCGGCTCGAGCGCCCGCTCCTTCAGCTCGGCGTCGGCGAGGGCGCCGCGCACCGTCGAGGTCAGGTCGCCGCGAGGAAAGCCCAGCCACGGTTTGGCGCCCAGGTTCTCGTAGGCCTGCACGGAGGCGGCTTGGAACATCAGCGGCAGCGTCCACTCGCCGCCCTTGTCGCGGCCAGCGATCACGACGAGGAACTCGTCGTACTGGTAGATGTTCTTGGCGACGGGCATCGCCGTCACGCAGACCGAGCCGGAGGCGTCCGCGAGCTTTTGCACGTCGGGGAAAGAGTAAACCTGCCGCACGGCGGCGGCCGTCACCCCGGAGACGCCGGCGCCCAGCTCCTTGGCGGAGTCCTCGAAGGAGCTCAGCCCCGCGCCGCTGCGCGCGCCGCACACGCGCGCCTGCTGCGCCCACGACGGCGCGGACAGACAGACGGCGGCGAGCAGGATGGGCCAGGCTTTGTCGAGTTTCCCCATGGGATTACGGTAGCACCCTCCGCCGCGCCGAAATAGGATCAAAAGACCCAGCGAAGGCGGGCCATTGGACCCCAGCCCCTCTCGCCCCGTCGGTGGTAGAATGACCCTCCGCATGATCCTGGCCAACCCGCTGGTGAGGCGCCCGTAGCATGGGCGTCCGCGCCGACATCCTCGAGGTCTCCCGCGTGCTCGCGGAGGCTTCCCGCAGCCGCGATCTCTCCCGTTTCGAGCCGCAGGGCCCCCTCGGCGCCGACGCCAAGGTGTACGCCTCTCTCATGCGCGCGCTGCCGAGGAATCGGGACATCCCGGGCGCCCTCAAGGGGGCGGACCTGCGGCCGCTCTTCCTCGTCAACGGCCTGATCCTCGCCGCCTCGCTGCGCCGTCCCGCGCGCACGATCCTCCTGGAAGCCCTCGCCGCCGGCCTGCTGGAGTTCTCCGACTATTTCGAGCTGATCGCCGACCGCCGGGCAGCGCCGACGCTGCCGCGGGAGCAGGCGCGCGCGCTCCAAGCGCGCTACTTCGCCTATTGCGCGGCGCAGCTCGTCGAATGCGGGCTGCCCGTGTCCGGCGCCCTCGCCACCATGAAGGGAGACGCCTGCGACGAGGAGACGGGCCTGGAGATCCAAGCCTGGATCGAGGACGGCCCCTCCGCCATGCTCGGGTCGGCGCTGCTGCCCGCCCGCGAGCGCGAGCTCTGGCAGGCGGTCTTCTCCCAGGGCCGCTCGGCTTGGCCCGCCCTGCGCGCCCATCTCGTCGAGACGTACTCCCTTCCCTTCCGCCCCCTGCTCGGCCGCTGAGTCCGTCGCCACGTCGTTACGTCCGCGCCATCGCCGCGAGACCGCCGCGTTCCTAGAATGAGGTCATGAAAGCGATCCGCATCCACCGCTAC
>CAZZGQ010000391.1:0-3130 GCA_964653765.1 uncultured Elusimicrobia bacterium
ACCGCGTCCGCACGCTGCTGACCGGCGTCACGCGCGTGGGCGAGGGCACGCCCAATGGCACGCTCTCCAACGGCGACTCCTGGAACGGCCGCGCCGACAACGGCAACATCGCCGCGCCCGGAAACTATCTGGCGGTCTTGCAGGCGGTCTCTATCGACCAATTCGGCCGCGATCTGTCCCAGGCGGTCACGCGCCAGATCGGCATCGACCCGCTGCAGATCACCGACATCCGGGTGCAGCCGCTGCTGGAAGGCTCCACGTCCCTGGCCGTTCTCGATTACATCCTGACGGAGCCGGCCACCGTCTACG
The DNA here is from genome assembly GCA_964653765.1 of uncultured Elusimicrobia bacterium. Classification (GTDB taxonomy): domain Bacteria; phylum Elusimicrobiota; class Elusimicrobia; order UBA1565; family UBA9628; genus JAGWUP01. Next base: position 310 of record CAZZGQ010000391.1, read on the forward strand.
TCGACATCTATCCGCCGGGGACCCAGCTCTGCAACTTGTCGGCCAACCTCAACTCTTCGACGCTCGATGACGCCACGCCGGGCAATCCGCCCAAGAACCTGCAGCCCACCCTCGGCACGTGCTCAGGGAGCGTGGCCACCGGGGCGCTCGTCCCGCCGATCAAGCGTGTCGTCCAGCAGCAGCAGAGCCGCACGCGCGTGGTCAGCTTCTGGGATGGACGCGACCCGAGCGGCAACGTGGTCGGGGACGGCGACTACGTTTTCGTGATGTACGCCGCGCTTCCGTCGCAGAACGGCATCGGCTTCGCCACCAACGCCGCGGACCGGCGCATCTGGACGTCGCAGGCCAAGAGCGGCTTCTTGCCGGTCACGCGCGGCCTCGTCCAGATCAGCCAGGTCACGCCCGCCTCGGCCGTGATCGGCTCGAGCCCGGCCATCGCCGGCCTCAATCCGTTCCAGTTCCGCTATTCGCTGTCGCGCGACTCGATCGTCGACCTCAAGATCTTCGACATCACCGGCACCAATCTCGTCAAGACGCTGGTCACCCATGAGACGCGGCCGGGCCTCTTCGGCAACGTCGAGACCTGGACCGACGGAACCGACAACAACGGCCTCATGGTCAGCTCCGGGACCTATCTCGCCCAGCTGACGGCCACCGATCCGATGGACCCGTCGAAGGTGTCGACGACCACGGCGCTCTTTCCTGTCGATCTTTTCCGCATCACGGACGTGCTGGCCACGCCGCTGCTGTCCGGCACCTCGGAGATCCTGACGCTCAGCTACCAGCTCTCTCAGCCCATGAACGTCTGGCTCAACATCTACCCGCCCGGCACCTCGATCAAGAACCAGACGACCATCTGGCCGCCCTGCTCGACGACGCTCGGCTTCCCGGCGCCCATCTGCTCGGACGTGCAGACCACAGCGGGTCTTCCGGCGACGCCGGTCGTCTCCATCCACGGCTTCCGCGGCGGGCGGCTGCGCATCACCGAGCAGTGGGACGGACGCGACAACAACGGCCTGATCGTGCCCGACGGCCAATACGTCTTCACGCTGACCGCGCAGTCGACTTCGACGCTGATGCATTTCCCGACCGACCACGTCTTCGGCAGCCTCCTCGTGCAGCGCGGCGCCATCGTCTTCCCGACCTTCAACGTCATCCCGGACGTGCCGCAGCTCTTCAACTCGAGCAACACCATCACGCTGCATCCGTACACGATCCAGTACTCGCTGACCCGGCAGTCGTCGGTGACGATCCAGATCCTCAATACGGCGATCCCGCCGGCCGTGGTCCGCAACGTGTTCCAGAGCGGAGCGCAGGTCCGGCAGGGCGGCATCCTGCTCAGCGACGTCTGGGACGGCCGCGACGACAGCGGCAACTTCCCGCCGGCCGGCTTCTACATCGTGCGCGCCGTGGCCAACGACGTGGCCTCGCAGCTGCTCTCGCCGTCGACGGCCCAGGTGACGATCGCCTACGATCCGCTGCGCATCTACGACGTGGCCGTCTCGCCCGTCCAGCTGACGACTCCGGGAGCGACGCTGTTCTACCAGGTCTCCGAGCCGATGAAGGTGGCGATCAAGATCTACAAGCCGGGCACCAGCTTCGATCCCGCGGGCAATCCGTCGCCGCCTGAGAGCATCTCGCTCATCAAGCGCATCGTCGGCGTCAAGCCGGCGCGCACCGAGATCCAGGACGTCTGGGACGGCACGGACCTGCGCCTGAGCCTCGTGCCGGACGGCAGCTACAAGTTCAAGATCGTGGGCTCGACCGACATCCGGGCCATCGACGACATCACGGGCAACGTCCTCAACCCGAACGCGCTGGCCGAGGACCGGGTCCTCGACGAGATCCCCGTCGTGCGCGGCGCTTCCGCGGACCCGCAGGGGGACTTCGAGCACAACACGTTCGTGTTCCCGAACCCGATCACGTCGCCGCGGGCGACGTTCCAGATCTACGTGCCGTTCCAGGGCCATGTCACGATGCGGCTCTACAACATCGCCGGGCAGCTCATCTTCGACCAGGACTTCGGCGAGCAGCCGCCGAGCTACTCGGCGTCGGGCGCCCTTCAGTTCACGTGGAGCCGGGTCAACCAGTCGGGCCGCCCCGTGGCGCGGGGCCTCTATTACGCCGTCATCCGGGCCGAGGAGACGGTGGGCGGCAAGACCGTGCTGCAGAGCGTCAAGAAGTTCCTGATACCGTGAAGATACTTTCTCTCGTCGTGGGCCTGCTCCTCGCCTTCAGCGGCGCCGCTTTCGCCATCGATCCGGCGGCCGGCACCGCCGGCGCGGCCTTCCTCAAGCTCAAGCAGGGCTCGGCGCGCCAGATGGCCATGGGCGAGTCCTCCGTGGCGATCACCGAGGGCGCGGACGCGCTGACTTGGAATCCCGCCGGCCTGGCGCTGGCCCAGCAGAAGGAGCTCGCCTATTCCTATCTGCGCTACGTCCAGGGCCTCGATACGCCGCTCTTCCTGGCCTACGCCCATCCGATGGGCCGCACGGTGTGGGGCGCCAACCTCTCTTACATCAGCGACTCCGGCTTCGACGTGCGCGACGCCAACGGCATCCCGCAGCCGGGCACCAACGTCCAGGTGCACGACGGCTTCGGCACCTTGGGCGTGGCGCGCTCGTTCTGGTACGAGAAGCTCTTCCTGGGCGGCGCCCTGCGCGAGATCCACGAGGACAACGCGGGCAACCTGCACGACACCTTGGTCGGCGACGCCGGCGTCATCGTCAAGCCGAACAACGTCCTCTCGCTCGGCTTCGCCGTGCAGAACTTCGGCTCCAACATCAAGAACGTCGCCGCCATCACCCGCGGCGGCGCCGGC
>CAZZGQ010000392.1:0-3120 GCA_964653765.1 uncultured Elusimicrobia bacterium
AAGATGGTCACCGAGTTCGGCATGAGCGACAAGGTCGGCCCGCTCTCGCTCAAGAAGCCCGAGCAAGAGGTCTTCCTCGGCCGCGACATCAGCCAGCAAGGCGGCTACTCCGAGCGCACGGCCCAGCTGATCGACGAAGAGGTCAAGCGCATCGTCACCGAGGCCCAGGTCAAGGCCCGCGAGCTGCTGTCCAAGCACAAGAAGATCTTGGACGACCTCGCCTCGAAACTCTTCGACAGAGAGGTCCTCTCGGGTGAGGACGTCGACGCGATCTTACAGGCTGGGCTCGCGTAATATCACGGCTCGGCCGCTTCAGCGGCCGAAACCTGTGATTATGGGCATAGTGAACGCTACGCCAGATTCCTTTTATCCCGGCAGTCGCGGCGGCATTGACCACGCGCTTCGCCTGATCGACGAAGGGGCCGACTGGATCGACGTCGGCGGCCAGTCGACTCGACCCGGCTCCGATCCGATCTCCGTGAACGAAGAGCTCAAACGCGTCCTGCCCGTCATCGACGCTCTCGCGGGCAAAACGACTATTTCCATCGATACCGACAAGCCGGAAGTGGCGCGTCATGCGCGCGCGGCCGGCGCGAAGATTCTCAATGACGTGACAGCGTTGAGAAACGGTTGCATGGCCGAGGCCGTAAAATTCGACCTCGTGATTTTGATGCACATGCAGGGCGAGAGCCCCAAGACGATGCAGAAGGACCCACGCTACGGCGACGTCGTCGGCGAGGTCGGCGCCTTCCTGCGCGAGCGGCTGGCGGCCTTCGTGAAGGCGGGCGGCAAGCGCGAGAACGCGCTGATCGATCCGGGCATCGGTTTCGGGAAGAGCCTGGACCACAACCTTTCTTTGATCAAGCATATGGACGACCTGGCGGAGATCGCCCCGGTCGTGCTCGGCGCATCGCGCAAATCGTTCCTTTCGCGCGTCACGTCGGACGAGGGGCCCGAGCACCGGCTGGAGGGCTCGCTGGCCGCCGCCGTCTGGGGCGCGCAGCACCGCGCCGCGGTGCTACGCGTGCACGACGTCGCGGCCACCAAGCGCGCCCTCGACGTGATCTCGGCCATTCAGGAGGCGGCGTGAGCGAAAGACTTTTCGGAACCGACGGCGTGCGCGGCATCCCCGGCGAACATCCTCTGACCCCCGAGATGGTGCGCGGCATCGCCGCCGTCGCGGCGCGCCTCTTGCTGGAGCGCGGCCGCGACCGGGTCAACGGGCGAGGCCCGTTCATCGTGATCGGCCGCGACACGCGCGGCAGCGGCCCGGCGCTCCTCAAGCAGCTCGTGGCGGGCTTCGCCGAGGCCGGCGTGCGCGCCCTGGACCTGGGCGTGATCCCGACCCCGGCCGTCTCCTATCTCACGCCTCGGCTCAAGGCCATCGGCGGCGCCGTCATCTCCGCCAGCCACAACCCCGCCGAGTTCAACGGCATCAAGTTCTTCGACGCGGATGGCTTTAAAATGACCCCCGAGGTCGAGGACATGATCGAGTCCGAGCTGCGCGGCGGGGCGAGAAAGCCGTCAGAGGGTCGCCGCGCGGCGAGCGCCGTGGAAGATGGCTCTCGGTTTGCCGAGCTCTACGTCGAGTTCCTCCGCTCCACCTTCCCCGCCATGTTGGACCTCGCGGGCATGAAGTTGGTCGTCGATTGCGCCAACGGCGCGTCGTACAAGATCGCCAAGCCGTTGTTCGAGAGCCTGGGCGCCAAGGTCATCCCGCTGTCCTGCTCGCCCAACGGCAAGAACATCAACGCCAACTGCGGCGCTCTATTCCCGGCCAACATGCAGAAGGCCGTCGTCCGCAATAAAGCGGACGCCGGCGTCTGCTTCGACGGCGACGCCGATCGCTGCCTGTTCTCCGACGAGAAGGGCCAACCCGTCGACGGCGACAGCATCATCTGCTTCGGCGCGCACCGCCTCGAGAAGGCCGGCCTCCTGCGCAATCACAAGGTCGTGCTGACGGTCATGTCCAACGTCGGCCTGGTCAACTCGCTGCGGGAGCGGGGCATCGAGGTCGTCTCGGTCCCCGTCGGGGACCGCAACGTGACGGAGGCGATCGAGAAGGACGACCTCAGCATCGGAGGGGAGAACTCCGGCCATATCATCTTCCGGCGTTTTGCCGTGACCGGGGACGGTCTCCTGACGGCTCTGCAAACGCTCGCCGCCCTGCGTGAATCCGGCCGGCCGCTGTCGGCGACCCGAAAGGCGTTCCATGCCGTCCCCCAGGTCCTGCACAACCTCCACGTGACGACCAAGCCGCCCCTGAACACGCTGCCGGGCCTCCAAAAGACGATCGCCGGCTTCGAGCGCGAGCTGGGCAAGCAAGGCCGCATCCTGCTGCGCTATTCCGGCACCGAGCCGCTGCTGCGCGTCATGGTGGAGGGCCCGGACAAGGGCCGCGTGACCGCGATGGCGCGCGAGCTGGAGCGCCAGTTCCTGGCCGAGACCCAGCAGACGCAGAAGTCGCAAAAATGATAAATTCTGCATTATGAGAATCGGCCACAACGTGAAGCTGGGCGTCAACATCGACCACGTCGCGACGCTGCGCCAGGCGCGGCGCGACATCGATCCCGATCCGGTCGCCGCCGCCCAGGTGGCCCGCCAAGCGGGCGCCGATATCATCGTCTGCCACCTGCGCGAGGATCGTCGCCACATCCAGGATGACGACCTCCAGAAGCTCTGCCAGATGAAGGGCGACGTGCATCTCGAGATGGCCGACGTCCCTGAGATCGTGAGCATCGCCCTGCGCGCCAAGCCCGAGTCGGTTTGCATCGTGCCGGAGAACCGCCAGGAAGTCACCACCGAGGGCGGCCTGCGGATGGGCCGCTCCAAGACCCTGGGCAAGACCGTGGAGAAGCTCAAGAAGGCTGGCATCGAGGTCAGCCTCTTCGTCGATCCCGACGCCGCCTCCGTGCGCGCCGCCAAGGGCCTGGGCGCCGACACCGTCGAGCTCTGCACGACGGCGTACACGCGCGCCGAGGGCAAGAACCACGTGAAAGCCGAGCTCGAGCGCCTGGAGCTCGCCGGCTACCTCGCCTTCGAGATGGGCCTGGGCCTGCACGCCGGCCACGGCCTGGACTACCACAACGTGCAGCCGGTCTCGCGCATCCCGCATCTGAC
>CAZZGQ010000393.1:0-3114 GCA_964653765.1 uncultured Elusimicrobia bacterium
GTGAGGTCCGGCTTGATCTTGAGCAGGGTCTGCGCGCCGCCGTAGGCGAGCCGGAAGCCCGTGATCACCTCGTCGAAGATCAGCAGGGCGCCGTGGCGCCGCGGCAGCTCCTGGAGCGCCTCCAGGAACTCCCCCGCGGGCGTGACGACGCCCATGTTGCCGACGACGGGCTCGACGATGACGGCGGCGATGCGCTTGCCGTGCTTGGCGAAGGCGCGGCGCAAAGCGGCGGCGTCGTTGTAAGGAAGACTGAGCGTGGTCGCGGCCCAGGGCTTGGGCACTCCGGCCGAGTCCGGCGAGCCCAGGGTCGTCGCGCCCGAGCCCGCCTGCACGAGCAGGCTGTCGACGTGGCCGTGGTAGCAGCCGTTGAACTTGACGATGACGTCGCGCTTGGTGAACGCGCGAGCCACCCGCACCGCGCTCATGACGGCCTCGGTGCCGGAGCTGGTCAGGCGCACGAGCTCGATCGACGGCAGGGCGCCCTTGATGGCCTCGGCCAGGGCGATCTCGCCCTCGGTGGCGGCGCCGAAGGTCGAGCCGCGGCGCAGGGCCTTCTCGGCGGCGGCCACGACCTCGCGCCGCGCATGGCCCAGGATCAGCGGGCCCCAGGACAGGCAGTAATCGACGTAGCGGCGGCCGTCGGCGTCGGTCAGATGCGCCTTCGACCCGGACGCCATGAAGACGGGCGAGCCCCCGACGGCCTTGAACGCGCGGACCGGGGAGTTGACGCCGCCGACGAGGGAGGCGGAAGCGCGCTTGAACAGCGCGCGGGAACGGGACGCCTTCACGTCGATATTAAGCCAGTTTTACATTCGAGGAATCAACGCGAGGCCTACAATAGAGTCATGGAGCACATTTCCGACGTCGTGCGTTATCTCGACTCGGTGGCCTACCGCATGGAGTTGGCTCCCAACCCTCCGCCCTTCGGCCATTCCCCGTTCGTGACGATCTCCCGGCAAGCCGGCGCCGACGGCCACGCCTTGGCCCGCGCCATCTTGGAGGCGCTCGGGCGGCGCCACGGCGAGGCCTTCGAGGGTTGGGAGGTCTTCGACAAGTACCTCTTCCAGATGCTGGCCGAGGACCCGCGCCTGAAGGCGCCGATGAGGTATCTCCTCGACGAGGAATATCATTCGCGCGCCACCGACTATTTCGAGCAGCTCTTCGGCTGGTACACGCCGCAGGACGTGCTGACGGCCCGCATCCTCCGCTCGGTGCGCGCCATCGCCGGAGCGGGCAAGGTCGTCATCGTGGGCCGCGCCGGGGCCACCGCCACGGCGGACATGCGGGGCGGCATCCACGTCCGCCTGGTCGCGTCCGAGGAGCGCCGGATCGCGCTGCTGCGCCGCCGCACCGGCCTGGACGACAAGCGCGCCAAGAGCCGGCTGGCCGAGCTCGACGAGGGCCGCCGCAGGATGATCCGGGAGCACTTCAAGCGCGACGTGTCCGACCCGCTGCTCTACGACGCCGTCTTCAACGAGGACCGGCTTCCAACCTCGGAGATCGCCGAATGGATCGCCGATGAGGTCGAGAAGAAAGCCGCGCTGCTGGCTAAGCCAGCCAACGGGCGGCTTCCAGGGCGTAGTAAGTCAGGATGAAGTCCGCGCCGGCGCGCTTGATCGAGGTCAGGGCTTCGAGCGCCGCACGTTTCTCGTCGATCCAGCCGTTCTTGGCCGCGGCCTTGAGCATGGCGAACTCGCCGCTCACCTGATACGCCGCCGTCGGCAGGCCGAAGCGCCGCTTGCACTCGCGCAGCACGTCCAGATAGGGCAGGGCGGGCTTGACCATCACCATGTCGGCCCCCTCGGCCACGTCCAGCGCGATCTCGCGCATCGCCTCATCGAAGTTCGCCGGGTCCATCTGATAGGTGGAGCGATCGCCGAAGCTGGGCGGCGACTCCGCGACCTCGCGGAACGGGCCGTAGAACGCGCTCGAGTACTTGGCCGCGTAGGCCAGGATCGGCGTCATCGGCAATCCGGCGCCGTCGAGCGCCTTGCGGATGGCGGCGACCTGGCCGTCCATCATGCCGGAGGGCGCGATCACGTCGCAGCCGGCCTGGGCCTGAGAAACGGCCGTCTTGGCGGCGAGCTCGAGCGTGGCATCGTTGACGACCGCTTCGCCCTCGATCACGCCGCAATGCCCATGGTCCATGTACTCGCAAAAGCAGAGATCGGCCATCACGACCAGCCCGGGATACTTGTCCTTGATGGCGCGGGCCGCGCGCTGGACGATGCCGTCCTTGGAATAAGCTCCCGAGGCCTTGGCGTCCTTCTTCTCGGGGATGCCGAAGAGGATGACGGACGGGACGCCCAGCTTCACCGCCTCGCCGGCCGCGGCCACGGCCGTGTCGACGGAATATTGGAAATGGCCCGGCATCGACGAGATGGCTTTCTTGACGCCCTTGCCCGGCCGGATGAACAGCGGCAGCACGAAGTCGCCGGCGTCCAGCGTCGCCTCTCGGACCAAGGCGCGCAGGGCCGGCGAGGAGCGCAGGCGCCGCGGACGGTCGATCGGGAAAGCCATCGCCTGATCTTACTAAAACGGACGCCGCCCCTCCGAGAGACCCAAGGGCCCGGAACCGCCTGGGCCGATTGCCTGCCCTCGGGCTTCCCCTAATCGCCGCCACGGGCCCTTCGGCAATTCTTATGCTGCAGGCCGACCATGAGAAACGCCACGATCCTGCTCTCCGCCGTCGCCCTTTGGGCCGCGCTCGCTCCCGCCGCCGCCGTCGAGGTGAAGGCTCCCGCGGCCGCGTTCACCGCGCCCCAGATTCCCAGCCTGTCGCGGCCCGCCGCCGTGACCGGGCCGGCTGCCGCGGCCGCGACGCCTCCCGCCGCCGACATCGAAGCCGCCGGCCTCGAAGCGGCGGCCGGCGCGGCGCCAGCCGGCCCCGACGCCCCCAAGGCGGGCTCGGCGTTGTCGGACGCCATCGCTGCCCTCGACGAGGCGCTGCGGACGCGCATGATCAAGGACGAGCTCCCGGGTCTGTCGATCTCTGTCGCTCACGAGGGCAAGCCCGTTTTCGAGCAGGCGTACGGCAAGGCCGATCCGGCGACCGGCCGGCCCGCGACCGTCGACACGCTGTATCGTCTGGCCTCCAACTCGAAGATGTTCACG
>CAZZGQ010000394.1:0-3104 GCA_964653765.1 uncultured Elusimicrobia bacterium
GCGCGCAGCCCGAGCAGCGTGACGGCGTGCGGGACCATGTCGAACGTCAGGCCTATCGCCAGCAGCGTCACGCCGGCCGCGATGAAAAAGGAGTCCGAGGCGTTCTCGGTCCGCCATTCGATGTGGGGATTGAGGACGGCCACGAAGACGCTGACGCCGCCGACCAGCGCGGCCAGCTCGGGGGCGAGGGCGGCGCTGGCTCGGCCCGGCTCGAGCAAGGCCGCCAAGCCCACGGCGGCGCCGGACGCCGCGCCGCGCATCAGCGCCGCGCGCACCGACGACCACGGCGGCATCCAGCGGCACGATTGATAGGCCCGGTAGGTGGGGACGTAGCCGAGCCCGTAGACGGCGGCCAGCAGGGCGGCGGCGATCCCGCCGACGATGAGGCCGAAATCGGCGCTGTAGCGCGGCATGCTCGCCACGCCGAGCACGACTCCCCGCGCGGCCCCGGCCAGGGCGGATTGCCTCAAGGGCGATTGACGGTGCAGCCGCTGCGTGCGGGCCAGCCACCAGAAGTCCACCGAGATCAGCAGGCCGAAGCCCAACCCGGCGATCGCGCCGAAGGCCGGGCCCAGCGCGATCCAAAACGGCAGGCCGAGCACGACGCTGTAGGTGACCAGGCGCGTCAGCACCCCCAGCGGGCCGGCGTGGCGCTTGAAGAGCTCGTAGGTGAGGTAGAGCCCGCCGACGGCGTCGCAGAAGGTCCCGGCCATCCCGCACCAAGCCAAGTCGCGTTCCGTGAAGACCACGGCGGGATTCTGGCAAATCGGAAGGCCCCTTGCGCGAGAGGGCAGGCTTGCCCAGGGGGATTCTTGACTAAATTAGTCAAGAATGGTATCCTGCGATTGTCGCTTCAAAAACGCGCATTTTAAAGGGTTTTCCAGCTTATGTCCAACGAAGCTCTCAATGAGCTGACGCAGTCCGACTACAAATACGGCTTCGTCTCCAACATCGATGCCGATCAGGCCCCGCGCGGCCTGAACGAAGACATCGTGCGCCTGATTTCCTCCAAGAAGAACGAGCCGGCTTGGCTGCTCGAGTGGCGGCTGAAGGCGTTCCGGCACTGGCTGACGCTGAAGGAGCCGACGTGGCCGAACGTGCATTATCCGAAGATCAACTACCAGGACATCATCTATTACTCGGCCCCCAAGCCCAAGAAGATCCTGAAGAGCATGGACGAGGTCGATCCCGAGGTCAAGAAGACCTTCGAGAAGCTGGGCATACCCTTAGAGGAGCAAAAGATCCTCGCGGGGGTCGCGGTCGACGCCGTCTTGGACTCCGTGTCCGTGGCGACCACCTTCAAGAAGGTGCTCAGCGACGCAGGGGTGATCTTTTGCTCCTTCTCCGAAGCGGTGCAGACGCATCCCGACCTGATCAAGAGGTACTTGGGGTCCGTTGTCCCCTATACGGATAATTTTTTCGCGGCTTTGAACTCCGCCGTCTTCTCCGACGGCTCCTTCGCCTACATCCCCAAGGGCACGCGCTGCCCGATGGAGCTGTCCACGTATTTCCGCATCAACGCCGCCAACACCGGCCAGTTCGAGCGCACCCTGATCGTGGCCGACGACGACGCCTACGTCAGCTACCTTGAGGGCTGCACGGCGCCGATGCGCGACGAGAACCAGCTGCACGCCGCGATCGTCGAGCTCGTGGCCCACGACCGCGCCCAGATCAAGTACTCGACGATCCAGAACTGGTATCCCGGCGACAAGGACGGCAAGGGCGGCATCTACAACTTCGTGACCAAGCGCGGCATGTGCCGCGGCGCCGATTCCAAGATCTCGTGGACGCAGGTGGAGACGGGCTCGGCGATCACGTGGAAGTACCCGAGCTGCATCTTGAAGGGCGACCGCTCGATCGGCGAGTTCTACTCGGTGGCGCTGGCCAATCACTATCAGCAGGCCGACACGGGCACGAAGATGATCCATCTCGGCAAGGACACCAAGTCCACCATCGTGTCGAAGGGCATCTCCGCCGGACACGGCCAGAACACCTACCGCGGCCTCGTGAAGATCGCCAAGGGCGCCACGGGCGCGCGCAACTACTCGCAGTGCGACAGCCTGCTCATGGGCGACCTGTGCGGCGCGCACACGTTCCCGTACCTCGAGGTCAACAACACTTCCTCGCAAGTGGAACACGAAGCCACGACGTCGAAGATCGGCGAGGACCAGCTCTTCTACTGCCGCCAGCGCGGCCTATCGACAGAAGACGCCGTGGGCATGATCGTCAACGGCTTCTGCAAGGAAGTCTTCAAGGAGCTGCCGATCGAGTTCGCCGTCGAGGCGCACAAGCTTTTGAACATCAGTCTGGAAGGGAGCGTGGGATGAGCCTGCTGCAGATCAAGGGTTTGAAGGCCAGCATCGCCGGCAAAGAGATTTTGAAGGGGATCGACCTCACGGTCAACCCGGGCGAGGTCCATGCCATCATGGGGCCCAACGGCTCGGGCAAGAGCACGCTCTCGCACGTGCTGACCGGGCGCGACGGCTATGAAGTCACCGGCGGGCAGGCCCTTTATGAAGGGAAAGACCTTCTCGGCATGACGCCCGAGGATCGCGCCCGAGAAGGCGTCTTCCTGGCTTTTCAGTACCCCGTTGAAATCCCGGGCGTCAGCAACAAGGGCTTCCTCAAGGCCGCCTACAACTCGGTGCGCAAGCACCGCGGCGAGCCGGAGATGTCGGCGGGCGACTTCCTGAAGTACATCAAGAAGAAGGCGCAGCTCGTGCAGATGGACCCGGCTTTCCTGAACCGCGACGTCAACGCCGGCTTCTCGGGCGGCGAGAAGAAGCGCAACGAGGTGCTGCAGTTGGCGGTCCTCGAGCCCAAGCTCTGCCTGCTGGACGAGACCGATTCCGGCCTCGACATCGACGCGCTCAAGATCGTGGCCGGCGGCGTCAACGCCATGCGCGGCCCGGAGCGCGGCTTCGTCGTGGTCACGCACTATCAGCGCCTTCTCGACTACATCACGCCGGACTTCGTGCACGTCCTGGCCGGCGGCCGCATCGTGAAGTCGGGCGGCAAGGAGCTGGCGCTGCAGCTCGAGAAGGAAGGCTACTCCTGGACCTCGGAGGCGGTGAAAGCGTGAGCCTCGAAGCGATCCGCCGGAC
>CAZZGQ010000395.1:0-3074 GCA_964653765.1 uncultured Elusimicrobia bacterium
GGCGCGATGCGGGCTAAGGTCCTTGAGATATACCAACAACCCAGACGAAATCAGTAACATGCCCAATAGGTTAGCAATTGCGGCTGGACTTCAACCGATAGCCTGAGGCGACGGGATGCGCGCTCGTCATTTGTGAAGTGATTGGGATTGTAAATTCTCAGTGTAGGTAATCCGTACTTGTCGTAGTAGGAGGAAACTGGCATACTGTTCCCGAACCATGGAGCCGTTGAGCGGGCCAGCGAGGGGAGCACATGGCGGAGCGGGATACCGGTCAGACCATGGTAGCCATGGACGAGCGCAGGACACCGAGCAAGAGCGGCGCGCGTAGGCGCAGGAAGGTAGCCGGCATCTGGCTGCTGCTGCTCTGGACGATCGTGCTGGTATATGTGGGCATCGTCGGGTGGAATGCCTACCACATAGCGAGTGGTGACGGTTTTGGGGACTGGCAAGCTACTCTGCGCGGCCTCCTGCGCCTGCCGATCTCGCCAGCGAGTGCCGGCTCAGGCGACCTTCCCAACTTCAGCGTCGCGGGCGTCGTGCTTCTGCTGCTTATTGGCAGCCTTTGGGCGTTGATAGTGCGTTCGCCGAAGCGCGCCGTGACTCCGCCCGCGGTCGCCGCGGACACACCGGCGCCGCCCCTACCCACCATGTCCGCGCCGACGGCCACCCCTGACGTTGATCAGACCGAGCCGGCTCGACCGTCTGACACTGATTCCGGGTGGGATGTTGTCATTCGCGGTCGCGGCACTCAAGTGCCGGCGCAGGGCGCGATGGAGGCTGATGCCCTCGCAACAGGCCAACCACCGAGACAAAATCGGTATGACGATGTGCCGGAACTCGAGGCGCCGGGTGCGACCTTGGTGGACGATGCGCCGGAGAGCCCACTAGAGCGCGTCGGGACCCAACCCGAACCCGCGCCAGCCGGCGAGACCATCGTCGCCGTGGCGTCTGGCGCTCCTTCAGAGGAGGGATCCACGGATCAGGTGGCGGAGGGGCCGGCACCCACTAGCACAATTGAGGATTCATCAGCGCTCAAAGCCGAGGGCTTCGTACCGCGCGTCTTCATTTCGCATAGCAGCGCGGACAACGTATTTGGGTTAAAGCTGGCAGCCGAGCTTGAGGCTGAGCTTGGCCCCGATTCGGTTTGGTACGACCAGTTTGGCAACCCCGACACGTACTTCGAGTCGGGACTTGGCGCCGGGGATAAGTGGCAGGAGCGCATTGAGCGCGAGGAAACGACTCGGGACGTCTTCGTGGTGATCATCTCGCCCGTCGCGATGGACTCCCCCTGGGTCAGGACCGAGATTCGGTTGGCGATCGATCAAGAGATCGGGCGGGGGAAGGTGCTGGTGCCGGTGCTGCACCTGCCGACCGAGAACATCTTTCCGCTCTTGAGGGTGTATCAATACGTCTCGTTCCTGCCTTCGGAGCCGTACGTCACCGCGTTCGCGAACCTGCTTGCCGCGGTACGAGCGGGGCAGACGCGGCGTAACGAGACCGAGCAACCTCTGGGCGAGCGGCTGGGGCCGCCGTACGACATCAGCCTACTGCCGCAACTCGACCATTTCGTGGGGCGCGAGGAGAACGTCACCTGGGCTGTGCAGCAGCTCACGGCGGGACCTTCGGCGAGCACAGGATTGGCGAGCATTGCGGCGGCGAACGGGCTGGGGGGCATCGGCAAGAGCGCGCTGGCGGCGGCGGTGATGCGGCGGCTCTTTGTGGAGGGCTACTTCGCGGACGGGCTGGCCGTTGTGCGCTGCAACGAGCTGCGCGATCCGGCGACGGTGCTGCGGCGAGCGCTGGAACGCTTCGGCGCGCGCGGAAAGGAGGTCGAGGAAGCCGACCTGCCGAGCCTGGGCGACATCGCTCAGACGGTGTTCGAGGACAAGATGGCGCTGGTGGTGCTCGATAACGTCGAGGACGGCTGGCCGGTGGAGGAAGTGGTGAAGCCGTTGCGGACGGCGGGTGTCGCGCTCTTGTTGACGTCGCGCAAGCAGCCGAATTCCGCCGCCGTTCCTCACGAGGCCAACATGCAGCTCGAGCTTCTCACGCCGGAGCAGGCCCAGGAGCTCTTCGCCCAGAGCTATGGCCGACCGGCCTGGCAGGATCTCAGCATCGAGGAACAGGCAGGAGCGCGGCGTATCCTCAAGGCGTTGGGTTATCACACCCTGGCTGTCAAGCTCGCGGCGGTTTACGCGGCGAGGCGGCGCGGGCGCACACTGGATTCGCTGGCAGACGGCTACGTGCGGAACCCGAGGCTGGCGCTGGGCCTGAAAGACGGCTCGGAGGCAGTGGGCGCTGTGCTGGATACGAGCTTGGCCGCGGTGTCAGCCAAGGCGCAGGCTCTCTTCGCGGCGCTGGCGGCCTTCGGGACTGCCGACGTGGGACGCAACGCCGTTCTCTCCATCGCCGAGCTCATGGACGAAAGACACGCGCAGGAGAACGTGGACGCGTTGGAAGATATGCGACTGTTGGAACCATACATCAGTGCGGAGATGGGCGGTGAGGGCGACCACGAACGGCTGCGGATACATCCGCTGGTGCGGAGTTATGCTGAAGAGGTCTTCAACGACGGCAAGTATGGTTGGGGGGAAGGCGACAGGCAGGATGCCTACCGAGCCATCGCCAACTACTACGCGGGTTACGCCAACCGGACGGACGATGCCTTGCTCGGGCCTGATGAGGAGAACATCGTCTATGCGCTCGACAAGGCCATTGCTCGGGGCGACGATGACGCCATGGCGGACATAGTAAATGGCATGCAGGGCTACTGGGAGGTCCGCAGCCGGACGGATGCGCGGGAACGTTATTTACCGCTTGCCGTGGCGGCGGCGGAACGGGTTGCCCAGGAGACAAAGAAGCGCGACGACAACCTGCGGCTAGGGAGGCTGCAGCTCGCATACGCCACTCTGCAGCACATGCGCGGATATCTTGATGAAGCAGATGAACTGACTCGCAAGAGCCTCGCGATCCGGCTGAAGAACGACGACCGGCGCGGGGAGGGGGTGGCGCTCTCGCTGCTGGGCGACATCGCCTTGCGGCGCGGCGACCTGGCAGGCGCGGAGGGTAGCTAC
>CAZZGQ010000396.1:0-3072 GCA_964653765.1 uncultured Elusimicrobia bacterium
GGCGTCGCCGGCGTCCTTCATGATGGCGCGCAGGTCGTTCAAGTCCATGTTGATCTGGCCCGAGGTCGTGATGACGTCGGAGATGGACTGGATGGCGCGGCGCAGCACGTCGTCGGCCTTGCGGAAAGCCTCGTTGGTCGTCGTGTCGGGGTCGATGATCTCGAGCAGGCGCTGGTTCGGGATGACGAGCAACGTGTCCACGTTGCTGCGCATCTCCGTGATGCCCTGGTCGGCGAGCGTCGCGCGGTTGAGCTTCTCGAACTCGAAAGGCCGAGTCACGACGCCGATCGTCAGCGCGCCGAGATCCTTGGCGATCTTGGCGACGATGGGCGCGCCGCCGGTGCCCGTGCCGCCGCCCATGCCGGCGGTGACGAAGACGAGATCGGCGCCCTGCAGGTACTCCCGGATCTGAGCCTCGCTCTCCATCATCGCGGCGCGGCCCTTGGACGGATCGCCGCCGACTCCCAGGCCCTTGGTCACCGTCTCGCCGACCTGGATCTTCACCTCGGCGGAGCTGCGGCGCAGGTCCTGGGCGTCGCTGTTGGCGGCGATGAGCTCGACGCCCTTGATGCCGGCCTCGGCCATGCGGTTGACGGCGTTGCCGCCGGCGCCGCCCACGCCGATCACCTTGATGACGGCGCGGGTCTCGACGAAGTCTTTGGCTACTTGGATGCGCATGGGCTTAGAACAGGTCCTCGAAGACGGCGGTGAGCTTGCGCATCCAGGCGGCTTTCTTGCCCGCGACGTTGCGCGACAAGGTCGTGCCATACCGCATCTGCCGGGAATAGAGGAGCAGGCCGAGCGCGGTGGAGAACGCGGGCGCCAGCCACTGCTCCTCGGCGATGACTTGGTCCGGATGGGCCACGCCCAGCCGCACGGGCATCTTCAGGATCTGCTCGGCCGCCTGGATCGTGCCGCGCATGAGAGAGCCGCCGCCCGTGAGCACGGTGCCGCCGGGGACGACGACGTCGGCGTAGGTGGAGGCTTGCAGCTCCTCCTCGATCAGCGCGAAGATCTCCTCGACGCGCGGCAGGATGATGTTCATCATCGTGCTCGTCTTGATGGTCTGCGGGCTGCGGCCGTCGACGCCGCGGAACTCGATGTCCTTGTCGCCGTTGAGCAGAGAGGGATGGGCGATGCCGTGCTCCATCTTGATCTTCTCGGCGGTGATGAGCGAGGTGCGCAGGCCCACGGCGAGGTCGCGCGTGATGAAGTCGGAGCCGATCGGCAGCTCCTTGGAATAGCGGATGCTGCCCTCGGTATAGACGCCCAGGGAGATCGATTGGCCGCCGAAGTCGACGAGCAGCGCGCCCAGCTCCTTCTCCTCGGGCGTGACCAGCATGTCCCCGGCCGCGATGAGCCCGTACACCGGCTCGATGACCTGGAAGCCCGCCTGGCCGACGGCCTTGATGATGTTGTTCAGGTGCCCCGAGGAGGCGGTGACGATGTGGACCTCCACCTCGAGCAGAGAGCCTTCCATGCCCACGGGGTGGGGCACGCCGCGCTGGCGGTCCAGTGAGAAGCCCTGCGGCAGCACGTGCAGGATCTCGCGGTCGGTGGAGAGCGGGATCGCCTTGGCGTTGCCGACGACCGACTCGACGTCCTCCGCCGTGATCTCCTTGTCCGTGCGCGCGATGTTGAAGGCGCCGCGGTTGTTGAAGGACTGGAGGTGGCTGCCGCGCACGCCGAGATAGACGGAGTTGACCGTCTGTTTGGCGGCGGCCTCGGCCTCTTCCACGGCCTGCGTGACCGCGCTGGCGGCCTCCACCAGATTGATGACGACGCCGCCCTTCAGGCCGCGGCAGGGCACGGAGGAGCCGCCCAGCACGCGGATGCGGCCGTCGCTCTCCTGCGCGCCGAGCAGGCAGTTCACCCGCCCGCTGCCCATGTCCAGACCGGCGATCACGCCACCTTGCTTGGCCATCGATTACCTCATCGAAACCGAACGAGCCGGCAAGGGCCGAAGCAGCACCTTGCCGTCCTCGAAGTATCTCAAATCCGCGGTGTAGCCGCCGCTCTTGGCGGAGGCTAGCTCGCGCGCGTCGGCGAGGACCTCGCGCAGCCGGGCCAGCTTGTCGCTGAGCCAGCGGCCGTCGCCCCACAGCACCACCGTGCCGTCCTGCAACTGCGCCTGCCAGCCGTCGGCCGACGACACCAGCCGCAGCGCGACGAGAGGCGACGGCAGCGCGCCCTCGCGCGCCGCCTCGCGCAGCAGCGCCGCGGCCGCCTTCAGGTCTTGAGCGCCGGCGCCCGTAGCGTCCACGCGCGGCGAGTCGACGGCGACGGCTCCCTGCGGAGCGTCGAAGACGACGCCGTCGTCCGAGAGCCAGCCGGCCGGCCGGCCCTTGCGCTGGACGGCGGCGACGGCGACGCGCGGCGTCAGCGTCAGCACGGCGCGGCGGTGGAACCAGTCGCGGCTCACGCCGGCGGACTTGATCCAGGAAAGATGATCCTGAAGCGCTTGGGCTTGGGCGCTGGGAGAGATCTTGCCGAGCGTGGACAGATAGGAGACGGCCGAATCGCGCAGCGCGTCGGACGGCGCGGAAACGGTCACGGACATCAACGTGGAGGGAGAATAGGTGTTCCTCAAATAAACGAACGGATTGCCGACCTGACGGACCGCGTGTCGGATCGTCGCCGCGGCGGCCACTCCCAACAGAACCGTCGCCGCGCCGGCGACGAGGACTCGGTTTCGCCGAGTCCGCTGCCTCGGTCTCAGCGCCACTTTGTAGCGAACTCGGCGAGGCTTCTTCACGCTTCTCCGATGACCTTCATTTCGAGCTCCAGATCGATGCCGAATTGCGCTCTTACCCTTTCTCGGGCGAGCGCCACCAATGCCAGAACGTCATTGGCGCTCGCCCTCGAGCTGTTCTCAATGAAGTTCGCGTGCATCGGGGAGATGCGCGCGCCGCCGATGGCGTGGCCCTTGAGGCCGGCTTGCTCGATCAACTGGGCCACATAGCGTCCGGGCGGATTCTTGAAGGTGGAGCCCACGTTGAAGGTATGGATCGGTTGAGTCTGAAGCCGCCTCTCTTGGAGTTGACGAACGCGTGCCATTATAACAGCTTTGTC
>CAZZGQ010000397.1:0-3070 GCA_964653765.1 uncultured Elusimicrobia bacterium
GCTCATCGTCGCCTCGCCCGCGGGCATCACGAGGATGGCCCAGCGGCCGGTCTTGTTCCAGCGGGACATGAAGGTCTCGTACGGCACGTAGCGATTGGCCTGCCTCTCCGAATGGACGAAGAAGCCCCCGCGCGCGTCGTCGAAGCCGGTCACGAGGACGAAGCGGTCGCGGGTCCAGGGGTAGCGATCGAGATCGAGGAAGGCGAGGACCGGATGGCCGAGCTTGAGCTCGACCTTCACCTCCTCCAGGGTCCCTTGAAAGGAGCGCGCCTGCATGCCGCGGTTCTCGGCGGCGAGCACCAGATCGGTGGGCAGCGAGCCGCGCGGGCCGAGCCCGGCCTGCCGCGAGACCTCGCTCTTGAGCTGCTCCGGCTCGATCGGCTGATCCCAGAAGGTCAGCAGGCTCGCCAGCGCGGCGCGCCCGCCGCGATCGACGCTGTCGGAGTAGAACGGAACGTCGAGCTGCACGCGTTCCGCCACGGCTTTCCTGCGCGCGCTCACGCCCGCGCAACCCGTCACCAACACCGCCAGCGCCGTGGCCGCCGTCGTCGCCATCGCCGCCCGCCGCGTCCTCATGGTCTCCACCCCCCCGCCCGGAGTTCCCTCGGATAGCGGTGGCAGTATAAGCCAGACCGCCATTGGCGCGGCGTAAAACGTGTTTGGCCGTTTCTTGTTATGGAGCGAGGTCGAGCAGCGGCCACTCCCGCCCTTGCGGGTCGGCGTAGTGCCACCACTCCAGCTCGTAGGCGACAAAGCCGGCCGCTTCCATCGCCGCGCGCAGCGCGTCCCTGTTCCCTCGCGCAACCGCGTCGCCGTCCGCGTAGGAATGCGCGGCGCGTGGCCCGAACTCGTCGAACTCCGACGGCATGGGCAGCGGCCGCCCGGACGCGTCGGCCAAGCTCACGTCGACGGCGGCGCCGCGGTTGTGCTGCGAGCCGCGCGCGGGGTCGGCCACGTAGCGGCGGTCGGGCTTGAGCGCCCACATCTTGCGCTGCGCCGACAGCGGGCGCAGCGCGTCGTAGATCACCAGCCGCAGCCCTTTCTCCCGGAGCGTCCGCGCCGCCGCCGCGAGCTTCTCGGCCGTCGGCCGGCGCAGGAGGGCGACGGCCCGCTCGTAGATCCTCTCTCCGAGGAAATTGTCCGTCGTGGCGTAGCGCAAGTCGAGGACGGCATCGGGGATCAGCGCGGCGAGGTCGACGAGCCCCGGCCCCTCGGCGTTCATTTTCGTATGATAAGGAAATGAGCGTGCGCTGTAAATCCTGCGGCATGGAGTCGGCCGACGGAGCCGCCTGGTGCGACTTCTGCAAGGAGCCCTTCGTGAAGAAGCCGAAGGCCGCCGCCACGCCCCCTCCCGCCCCCGCCCCCGAACCGGCCGCGCCGCCACCCGAGCTCGCGGGCATCACCAAGGAGAAGGTCGAGGAGCTCGACGTCGACAAGCTGCTCAAGCCGGCCTCGGAGCCGCCTCCGGCCGCCCCGCCCTGGCTGCGCCCCATCGCCTGGGTCATGCTCGGGCTGATCATCGTCACCGGCACGATCGCGCTCTTCGCCTTGCAGCGCCGCTACATGGAGCGGCTGCCCGCCGGCCCGGCGCCCGAGCCGCCGCCGCTCACGCGGCTCCCCCCGCAGCCTCCGCCCCCGCCGGCCAATCCGGACTGAGTTTTAGAAGCCGCCGCGAAGCTGCCCTAGTCAGTTCGGCTTCACCCCGTGGTCCTGCCCGGCGCGAGTGAAATCCGGGATACCGTCGAGCGGGTTCTTGTTCCCATAGCCCACTTCGGTCGTAACGATCGCCGCATTATTGGCGGCCTCTATCTCAAACATGCGATCGCGCGGTTCTAACCGGCCTGGGGCGAGGCTCAGGTACATCGCGTTCACGATCACCCGGATCGTGCCGTTACGCTTAGGATCGGGAAGCGACGGAAAGGACGCCTCCTCCCAGCCCGCATACTCGTAGTATTTAAAGTCGATCGGCCTAGCCTCGCACCGGATCTCGGACTTCCCAAAATCCGGCCGCGCTTGCGCGTACCGATCCATGACAGCGAAGCCCTCCTCGGGATTTTCGTCGGGATATCCGATCAAAGGCTTGGCGTCCTTCTTGAAGTCCCGGTAAACGACGAACGCGTCGGCGCCCATCGCCAGCCGCTCGAGAGGCGATTTGCAGACCTTCAGCCGCAGTTCGTAAGGCACGTAGTCGCACTCGGCCAAGACGAACGCACGCACCAAGCGACGCTCGGCCCCCTTCGTCGATCCGCATTCTCGCGCAGTCGCGAACTCTTGCTGATAGCTGCGCTGCTCGCCCGCGCTCTTCGATCGGCAGCCGCCGAAGCAGATCAGAACGGCGAGCAGGGCAAGGGCGAGCTTATGTTCTCTTGTCATGATGCTTGAACTACGTTACCACGACGGCGGTCAAAAATGTCCGCCGCGAAGCTGTCCCATCGCGGGTCCCCGAATGCTGTCCGGCACGTGCTGGTGATCGGAATCCGGCCGAGACGACGGCTCCCGATCACCCCACGAACCCCGGCTCGAATCGTCCCTGGAAGACGCGCTCGGAGTATTGGCGTCAATAGCTATTTTGGCATAGCGTCCCACACTCTCAGGTGACGTCGTCAATTGAGGCGTCTTCCTGTTTTGCGCGTAGTATTGATGCACCTCCAGCACATGGCGCCGACAGTTATCCAGAAGATTCGCAGCCGACATGGCCTCTATGAACGACTGATAGTCGAAATCGTCGCAACGGAGGGTCTCTCCGGAGCGTTGTCTCGCCCATTCCTGGTATGAGCCGATACTATCGCAAGCCGCGTTCATGAGCTTGAGGAAATAGGCCCAGCGCTCCTCCCGATCATGCTCTTGCCGAAGCTGCTCCTTCCGAATCTTCCAAGCCCTTTCCTCTTCATACTCCTTGAATTCCGCTCCCATGGCTGGGAGGTTCTTCATCGCGGAGAAGAAATCGCGCGCAGCGCGGTCATGAAGCGGCTCCAGCTTCTCCTGGCCGAGATGGGACGCCGTCGGCCAGCCTCCGCTATTGATACTCGCATAACTAACGTCCTATTTAGGGCGTGAAAAGAGCGGTGTC
>CAZZGQ010000398.1:0-3064 GCA_964653765.1 uncultured Elusimicrobia bacterium
ACGAAGCGGTCGCCGAAGGCGCCGGTCGTATAGACCAGGGTCTTGTCGCCGGGGCTCAGCAGGTTGGCGACGGCCGATTCCATCGTGCCCGTGCCCGAGGTCGTGATCATGAGCACGGTGGCCTTCTCCGTGCGGTAGACGTACTTCATCTCCGAGATCACGAAATCGAACATCTTGCCGAACTCGGCGGTCCGATGGTGCAAAATGGGCTCCGCCATCGCTTGCGAGACGGCGGGGGGAAGCGGCGTCGGACCAGGGGTCAGCAGGATGTACTTTTTCATTCTTAGGCGAGGCCTCCGGGAGGGGTCGTGGGCGGCTGGCGTTGCGTCCAAGGCTGCGGCTTGACGGGCAAAGCGGAGGTCGAGGCCGGCGCCAAGGCCAGCTCGATGACTTCGTGGAACGTCTTGACCGGGATCATCTTCACCTCGGCCATGACCTCTTGCGGGATGTCCTCGAGGTCCTTGCGGTTGTTCTCGGGGAAGAGCACGGTCTTGACGCCCTCGCGATGGGCGGCGAGCGTCTTCTCCTTGAGGCCGCCGATCGGCAGCGCGCGGCCGCGCAGCGTCATCTCGCCGGTCATGGCGAGGTCGGGCAGCACGGCGCGGCCGGTCATGAGGCTCGTCAGCGCCGTGGCGATGGCCAAGCCGGCCGACGGGCCGTCCTTCGGGATCGCGCCCTCGGGCACGTGGACGTGGTAGTCGACGTCCTTGAACAGCTCCGGCGGGATGCCCAGCTCCTTGCTGATCGACTTGATGTAGGACATCGCGGCCTGCGCCGACTCCTGCATGACGCTGCCGAGCTTGCCGGTCAGCTTGAGCTCGCCCTTGCCGGGCGAGCTGACCACCTCGATGGGCATCGTGACGCCGCCCACCTCGGTCCAGGCCAGCCCCGTGGAGACGCCCACGCCGTTGTAGGTGTTGCGCTCGCGGTGGAACTTCGGCACGCCCAGGTATTCCGGCACCTGGGGCGCGTCGATGACGATCTTGGACTCGGGCTCGGCCACGATCTTGCGCGCGGCCTTGCGCATGAGATTGGCGATCTCGCGGTTGAGATTGCGCACGCCGGACTCGCGCGTGTACTCATCGATGACGCGGTCCACGGCGGTCTGCGTCAGCGTCACCTGCTCGGCCTTGAGGCCGTGCTCGGCGGCCTGCTTGGCGATCAAGAAGGTCTGCGCGATGTGGCGCTTCTCGTTGTGGGTGTAGCCCGGGAAGCGCAGCACCTCGAGGCGATCGAGGAGGGTATGAGGAATACTCTCCAGCGTATTCGCGGTGCAAATAAACATCACTTGAGACAGATCATACTCGACGTCGAGATAGTGATCGGAGAACGTGGAATTCTGCTCGGGGTCCAGGACTTCGAGCAAGGCGGCGGAGGGATCGCCGCGCCAGTCGGAGCCCATCTTGTCGATCTCGTCGAGCAACAAGACGGGGTTTCGGCTCCCTGCCTTGCGAATACTCTGGATAATGCGGCCCGGCAGGGAGCCGATATACGTGCGGCGATGCCCTCTGATCTCGGACTCGTCGCGCACGCCGCCCAGACTAATACGGGCGAACTTGCGGCCCATCGACTTGGCGATGGACTTGCCGAGCGAGGTCTTGCCCACGCCGGGCGGGCCCACGAAGCACAGGATCGGGCCGCGCAGCCCCTTGGTGAGCTTGGTGACGGCCAAGTACTCGAGGATGCGCTCCTTGACCTTCTTCAGATCGTAGTGGTCGGCCTCGAGGATCTCCTGGGCCCGGTTGAGGTCCAGGTTGTCGCGCGTGCGCTTGGACCACGGCACGTGGATCATCCAGTCGAGGTAGGTGCGGGAGACGGTGGACTCGGGAGAGTACGGCATCATCTTCTCGAGCCGTCCGAGCTCTTTCGTGGCCGCTTCCTCGGCGGCCTTGGGCATGCCGGCGTCCTTGATCGCCTTGCGCAGCTCCTCCACCTCGGCGGCGAAATCGTCCTTCTGCCGGAGCTCCTTCTGGATCGCCTTCATCTGCTCCTGCAGGTAGTATTCCTTCTGCGTCTTCTCGATCTGCGTCTTGACGCGGGTGTGGATCTTGCGCTCGAGGGTCAGGATCTCGATGTCGGCCTTGAGCAGCTGGATCAGCTTCTCGAGCCGCTCCGCCACGTCGACGACCTCGAGCACGGACTGGCGCTCCTGCGTCTTGACCAAGGCGTTGGCGGCGATCGTGTCGGCCAGCTGCGAAGGCTCCTCGATCTGCGACAACGTGGCCAGGGTCTCGGAGGACGCGCGCCGCGACAGCTTGCTGTGCTCCTCGACGGTCTCGACGGCGTGGCGCATCAGCGCCTTGAGCTCGGGCGTGGCCTCGACGGGAGCCTCGGGATACTCCGGCGAGATCTCCCAGTGGGCCTTGTCCGCCGATAGCTCCGGCGTCTTGGCCAGGATGCGCGTGAGTCCCTGCAGGAAGACCTTGAGCGTGCCATCGGGCATCTTGAGGTACTGGACGACCTCCACCAAGACGCCCGTCGTGAAGAGATCGGAAGCCTGGGGGTCCTCGAGCTGCATGTCGCGCTGGGCCACGACGCAGAGCATCTTGTCGTGGTCCTTCATCGCCGCTTCCAGCGCCTGGATGGACTTGGCGCGCCCCACCGAGAGCGGCAGCACCATGTGCGGGAAGAGGACGACGTCGCGCACGGCCAAGAGCGGCAGCCGCTGAGGCCGTCGGGACGCTCGCGACGTGACGGGGGCGCTCACTTGCGCACCGCCTCCAGCGCGGCTTTCGCGCTCGGCATCACCTCGTCGACCATGCCGTAGCGCTTGGCTTCCTCGGCGGACATGTAGTAGTTGCGCTCCATGTCCTGGGTCAGCTTCTCGACGGACGTGCCCGTATGCAGCGCCATGATCTCGGTCAGGCGCTGCTTCGTCTTGCCCATCTCGTTGGCCTCGAGGACGATGTCGGTCGCCTGGCCCGACAGCCCGCCCCGGATGAGGGGCTGGTGGATCATGACGCGCGCGTGCGGCAGGATGAAGCGCTTGCCCTTCGTGCCCGCGCAGAGCAGCACGGCGCCGAAGCTCATCGCCATGCCCATGCAGAGCGTCGAGATCGGCGCC
>CAZZGQ010000399.1:0-3036 GCA_964653765.1 uncultured Elusimicrobia bacterium
GGCTCCTGCATGATCTTGAGGACGTTCTTCACCTTGTCCATCGAGATGTGCAGCGAGCGCGTGTACTCTTCCAGCGACGGGTCGCGGCCGTATTCCTGGCGGTAGCGGCGCGTGACCTTGGTGAGCTTCGAGATCAGCTCCTTCATGTGCACCGGGATGCGGATCGTGCGCGCCTGGTCGGCGATGGCGCGGTTGATCGACTGGCGGATCCACCACGTCGCGTAGGTCGAGAACTTGAAGCCGCGCTTGTACTCGAACTTCTCGACGGCCTTCATCAGGCCCAGGCCGCCTTCCTGGATGAGGTCGGACAGCTCGAGGTTGCTGTTGACGTGCTTCTTCGCGATCGAGACCACCAGGCGCAGGTTCGCCTTGATGAGCTTGAGCTTGTCGCCGAGGATCGTCTCCTCGAGGTTGACGATCTTGTCGTTGAGCTCGAGGAACTTGTCGAGCGGGATCGGCAGCGTGTGCTGGATGCGGTCCAGGCGGTCCTGCACGACGGCCATGTTCTCCATGGCGGCCTCGACGGCCGACGGGGCGTAGCCCGTCTTCGCCTTGAAGGCCTCGGCCTTCATCTTGCCCTTCTTCACCGCGGCGAAGTAGTGGGACAGCTCTTCGTACGGGACGCCGTAGCGCTTCTGATAGCGCTCCATCTCGTCGCGGCACTCGTAGATCTTGTTGGCCAGGTTCTTGATCTTGTTGGTGAGCCGCTTGATCTTGTCCTGGTTGAGGTTCAAGCTGACGATCTTGGCGATCACCTGCTTGTTGCGCTTCTCGATCGCCTTCGTGACCTTGATGCGCTTGGCCTCGGTGATCTTGGGATCCTTGAGCTTGGCGCGCAGGGCCTCCATGAACTTCTCGCTCTTGGCGATGAAGTCGGCCACGCTCTTCATCTTGCGGCGCATGCCGGAGAGCTCCGCCGTCGTCTTGCGGCCGCGCGGCATCAGCTCCTTGGGCGTCATCTCCTGTTGGGCGATGAGGGTCTCCCACGAACGGATCTCACGCATCGTCACCGGCGACTCCAGCACGAGCAGGCGCAGCTCCTTCTCGCGCTCGCGCACGTTGCGCGCCAGCGTGACCTCTTCCTCGCGGTTGAGCAGCGGGACGCGGCCCATCTCGGAGAGATACATCCGGATCGAGTTGGAGATGTCGGACGAACCCGTCCATTCCTCGGCGAAGCGCTCCTTCTCGACGACGGGCGCCACGGCGGTCTTCTTGCGATCGACAACCTCGATGCCGAGGTCCTCGAGCGTGCTCATCAGCTCGTCGACCTCCTCCGAGTTCATGTTCGACATGGACAAAGAACGGCTGATCTCCTCAAGGGTCAGGTAACCGTGCTCCTTCCCGAGGTCGATCAGGTTCTTCATCGCCTGGCTGGCTTGAATGGACATTTGTTCTGCGTTCTCCTTTAGGCTTTCGCGGGCGAGCCTTTCAGCTGCACCAGCAACCTATTAAATTCGTCTCTGAGCGACTTGTCGGTCAGTTGGCCGTCGCGTAACAGTCTTTCGAGCTCGGCCAGTCTGCGCTGATTTCTCCGTCGTGTCAAGATGGCCTTGACCCTAGGCTCGGCATCGTCTTTCCCTAGGTTATCAACTTGCACGAGCAAGCGCTGCAGCGCGGTCCGCTCGGCGGCGCCGAGCTTTTCTGAAATCTTGATGCTCCAGTCCGAGGGCCAGGGCTCCATGGCGCGCAGGGCGGTCCACAGAGCGCGGGCCGGGGCGGACAGGAAGTCGTCCTCCTGGGCCAGCTGCGACGCCTTCGGCTGCTTGAACATGTGAAGAAGGAGCTCTTCGTCTTGGCCGTTCAAGGCGACCGCGGCCGCCGGCGCCTGCGTCGGCGCTTCTCGGCGAGGCCGCTGAGCGCTGACGACCTTTTCTCCTTGCCTCGCTATCGCTTCCACGGGCACACCCAGACGCGAAGCAAGGCGAGACGTCCATTCGGCTTTCAAGATCTCGTCCGGACACTGCTCGATCGTAGCCAATACCTGCTTGGCGACGGCCGCCTTACCTTCCGGCGAGAGCGGCTGAGGCTGCTGGCGGACCAGCAGCTCCGTCTTGAACTCGACGAGATCGACGGCGGCCTTCAGGCAGGCCTCGAAGGCGGGCAAGCCCTTCTCGTGCAGCAGCTCGTCGGGATCCTTGGCGCCCGGGACCGTGGCGATGCGCACGGAGAAGCCCTTGGCGAGCAGGATCTCGGCGCCGCGGACGGCGGCGTTGAGGCCGGCGCTGTCGGCGTCGAACACCACGAAGACATCCGTGGCGAAGCGACCGAGCAGGATGGCGTGGTCGGGCGTGAGCGCCGTGCCGAGCGGGGCGCAGGCGATGGGCAGCCCGTACTGATGGACGGCGATCGCGTCCATGTAGCCCTCGACGAGCACGGCCTTTCTCATCTTGCGGATGGCTCCCGCGCCGTGAGAAAGGCCGTAGAGGGTCTTGCTTTTCGAGAAGAGCGGCGTCTCGGGCGAGTTCAAGTACTTGGGCTCGCCGTCGCCCAGCGTGCGTCCGCCGAAGGCGACGACGGCGCCTTTCGCGTCGAAGATCGGGAAGAGGAGACGGTCGAAGAAATAGTCGCGGAACGTCCCCGGGCGCTGCTTGCTGGGAGCGGCGAGGCCGGCTTTGACCAACTGCTCGTTGGTATAGCCTTGCTTGAGCGCCGCTTCGACGAAGGCCGATTGCTTCGGCGCGTAGCCAAGCTTGAAGGTGTCCACCGACGCGGCGTTGACGTGGCGGGAGGTCAGATACCGGCGCGCGGCATCCGCGTCGGGAGAGGTTTTCAGGCGCTGGTGATACCAATCGGCCGCGAACGCCGCCAGCGCCTTCAGCTTGAGCCGCTCGCGCGCCTCGGGACCGAGGTCTTCCTTCTGCTCGAGCTTGACGCCCGTCCGGTCGGCCAGCTTTTCAGCGGCCTCCATGAACGAGAGGTTCTCGATCTTCATCAAGAACGTGAAGGCGTCGCCGCCCTCGCCGCAGCCGAAGCAGTGGAACGTCTGGCGCTCGGGGCTGACGATGAAGGAGGGCGTGCGCTCCTGGTGGAACGGGC
>CAZZGQ010000400.1:0-3025 GCA_964653765.1 uncultured Elusimicrobia bacterium
CGCAGCGCCTTCGCTTCCCCTCTCAGATCCGAATGCCGGATCGCGACGATCTTGCCGCCTGAGATCCGCAGGTACTGCCGGCAGCGGTGCGCGTGCGCATGCCGGCCTTTCCGAAGGTGGTCTATATAAAGGATGCTGACGGCTCCGCCCCTCACGCCTTCCACCTTGGATTCGTACCTCAGCTCGTCCAAAGCCTCGCGCCCCTTCTTGGAATTGGCGCGGTACATCCCCACGATCTTCCCCGCGCCCACCACGGTGTCGCCCCGGAACCGATAACAGCAGCCTGCCGCCAGCAACCGCCGGGCCTCGGCGAACCGATCCCGGTCGAGCAGCGCCGCGAACCTCCCGGCGATCGAAAGCGCCGCGTCCCTGGAGCCCTTGAGCCTCATCGGCCCACTTGATCGTCTCATAACGACGCGCTCCGCAGCGTGCGCAGCAGGCCGTACACGACGAGGCCGACCATCGCGGATGCGACCGCCAGCTCCGCGGAACCATGGCCGGTCGCCCACTCGCCCGCGCGATCGAAGGCCCAGGAGATCGCCAGGGCGATCCCGACGTTGACCAGGAAGCCGCCCATCTTTCGCGCCGCCGTCGGCGTCCGTGCCTGAAGCGAGCCGTCCTGGCTCCGCTCGAGGTCGAAGCCGCGCGCCGCCAGCTCGGCGCCCAACTTGGACAGCAGCTCGGCGGCGAAGCCCGGTTTGTCGGGCAGCGGCACGATCACGGGGATATCCGCCTCGCGTGACTCGCTGACCTCCAAGCGGGTCGTGAGGACGAGGGCGGGGCCGAAGGACTTGAACCGGAGAGCGTCTATCTTCACCAACTCCCGGTCCGAGTCGAACCAGAATACCCCGTCGCCCACGCGGACGCCCTCGCCCGTGATGGCGCAGACGGGCTCCTCGCCTGCTCGAGGCCGCAGCCCGCGCGACCTCGCGAAGACGGTCAGCGCGGAGACGAGCGTGATGCCGCTGAACATCGCGGCCGCGATCAGCGCCTCCACGAGCGGCTTGACCGGCGGCGCGCCCTTGGCCGGCAGCCAACGGAACGCGCAGAAGAGAACCACGATCCCGAGGTTCATCAGCAGGGTCCTGCCCCAAGGATGCCTGGGGGCGAGCGCATTCGACAAGACCAGCCAGTCCTCCGCGCTCCAGCGCCAATGCGCGATGGGCCGCGCCCGCTCGAACCGGGCGAGGCCCCGTCGGCGCGACCAGGCGAGGATGTTCATTGCGGCCGATTAGACGAACGCACGATGCGAATCGAAGATCAGTTCGACAGGGTCAAACGCCAAATGTGTTACCCATCTACCCAGAAGACTTTGTCACGACGCACAGCTATAGAGTGGCTTAGTTTTGAGTAGCTCGACTGATTCTGACTTGAGTTGATTAAGGACACCATACCACATGGAACCATTCAGCGGATTGCTGATAGGACTGACACCCGAGACTTCGTTGGGAGCAATCCTTCGCCGCCAGCTTAAGCGGTTAGTTAGACGGCTTCGCGGGTGCCTTTCTACCGTACCACTTTAAGCAGGCTACGCAAGTAGCTCCAAAGATGCAAGCGATAATGAACCCGAGCAGGATGCTAAGCCAAGTATCGGAAAGATCGCCTGTAACCCAAGTTGCAGCGACTTTGCCCAATTTGAACGCTATCGGAATAAGCAAGATCGCCGGAAGGGCTGCGTAGCCTGGATTAATCCGAGCTTTGCCCGACTGAGTGGTCTGTTGATTCACAGTTGCCTCCATTGATGTTCCCTTGTCATGCTGTTAGCCAATCACCGTCAACGCCGCCATTGAACTGCGGCGGCTCTAAAAGATCCTCAGCGTAGCTCCTGCAACTACTTTCCTCCAGGCCGCCGTCAGCTCAAGCGGTTAGTTAGACGCCCCATGCGCAGTAGTTTGCCTCAGAGCGTCCGGGAGCGTAAAGGTCCAACTCGGCACACCGCACCCCTGCGCGACAAGCCCGAGACGAAACGCGTCTGAATCAAGCGCCGCAGCGAGTTTCGAATCATCTGTCAAAAATGTGCCTCGAATTCGCCCCGCTCTGTCAAAAGCATCGAGAGGAACCATTTCAAGAAGGTTGCCTTTATCAACAACGGGCCCAAGCACGCGTTCCCGAAGAAGCACAGCATTCGACCATCGTACCCAGTAGGCGGGCGCATCGCCGCTCCCGCGGTCCGTTTTAATATCGACACAGGACCATGCGGACTCCTGGCTCGCACGCAATGCTGCCTGCCCTATTTCAGTTCGCTCAAGAAGGATCAGGGCAAGCGCGTCGGCCTGAACCTCCATCTGTTGCCAGCTTGCATCCTTGAGATAGTTAATACGCTTGTGCGCATCCCATTGGAGAACGTGACTAATTTCATGCGCAAGGATTCCGCTCAACACATCGGGATTTGGAGACTGACGCAGCGCCCCGAGCGTCACGACGAGACGCCGGCCTTCTGTGTTGTACGTACCGCTGACTCGGTCACTCATCTTGATTGCCATGGGATTGAGTGTTACGCCCGCCACCGCTGCCAGGTGGGTAGCAATATTCTCAACCTCCCCAAAGCGAGCGCAATCTTTGCTCGACAGCGTAGGATCGGTTGTCATCCCTCCCTTATCCTTCGGATCAACAAATACAGGTGGGGAACAAGCATCGGCCGCGACACCCGGAGAGGCGAAGGTCGCCCAAATGACCATGCAGATTCCAATCATCTAGCGATTGCCCTCCCTGTTCATCTCATTTCGACTGAGTCCTGCTACAAATCAAGGTGGGTCTAACTTGTAATTATGCCGGTCTAGGTTTCAAGGATAGGGGATTGCGAAAATTAGTCAAGTTCGATTTTGAAATGCAGGGGATTCCGGAGAGAAGCGGGGTTGGCGCGAGGACCAAGTTACACTGCGAAACTGGTCAGTGTAAGTTGGGGGTAAGTCGCGTGAGCGTCTCCGGCGAGGAGCGTCTCAACGGTGCCGCCTCGAGTTGCGCGGCTACGGCGCGCGGGTGACGTCGGGGCGGGGTTGGAGCTTGAGGGGTTCGAGGTCGTGGG
>CAZZGQ010000401.1:0-1459 GCA_964653765.1 uncultured Elusimicrobia bacterium
TGCCCACGCCCACGCCGTAGCCCACGGGGCCGCCGAAGCTGCTGACGCCGAAGCCCACGGCCGGCCCGCTCGCGCCGCCCCCGTAGGACCAGATCTCCTGGGCGCCCTCCTGGGTCTTGGCGGAGTAGACGTTCGTGGGGCTGCCCCAAGCCATCTGCACTTGCTCGGCCGTGAAGCCCACCTCCACCTGCCCGGCGAGGATCTTCTGCTGGACCTCCTTCGGGTACGTCTCGAAAAGCGACCGGTGCTGGTTGACGCGCTTTTGCGGGCTCGAGCAGGCGGCCAAGACCAGGGCCGCGAGCAGCGCCGCGACGAGGCTTCTCATGCACGCAGTATAGCGCGGGGCCTATGGGGACGGCGTGACGTCAGCGCAACGCCCGCACTTCCTGCAGCGGGTCGGGGGCGGGGCGCAAGAGAGAAGGGCCGGCCGGAGCCGGCGGCGGGACGCCGTTGATCCAGGCCTCGCGCACGCTGCGCAGGGCTTCGTGGCCGGACCACTGGGCGACGGCGTCGTTGAGCTGCCAGGAGAGGTCGCGCGAGACATCGGAGACGGCCACGGTCATGTCGTTCCAGCGCTTGGGCTGACGCTCCTTGAGGCCCACGAGGCCGACCAGCACGATGGAGAGCGCCGAGACCAGGATCAGCAGCGACTCCGCCGTCGTCTGCCCGCGTTCGTCCATGCGGCCAGTATAGCTCGCCCGGGCCGCCGGCGTCGTGTAAACGGGTTAAATTCACGGCAAGCAGACGGTAAAAGCCTTTTTTGGTATAAGACGGCGTGCGCTCCTGGCGTCTGATCCTCGCCGCCGCGGTCCTGGGCCTGGCCGCCTGCGGCCCCAAGTCGGAGGTCCGTCCCGAGGAAGCCGTCGACTTCGGCGCCTACCGCCACTTCGGCGTCGCGCCGTTCGTCGATCCGAAAGGACGCGGCCAGGAGCTGACCGACGCCATGGTCGCCGCGCTGGCCCAGGCCACGGCCGAGCCCGTCGATCAGAAGGCGCTGGCCAAGATCCTCTCGCAATACAAGCCCGACCGCGAGGTCGGCTACCGCGCCGAGGAGCTGGAGACGCTGCGCTCGCAGACCGGCGCCGACGCCCTCATCGTCGGCCGCATGGCCCCGGATTGGAGCAGCGCGCTGGTGACGGTGGTGGAGCTCGAGTCCGGCGCCTCCATCCTCCACGCCCGCCTGCGCCCGAACAAGCGCGGCGAGAAGGCGTTCGGCACGCCGGAGGAGCTCGCCCAAGAGTTCCTCCGCGTCTACCGCAAGCTCCGCTAGTTGGTCCATTGGACCCGGGCGGGCCAGGGTCCTAAGCCTCTGACGGCGCGCCCGCGATTCGTTAATACTCTCTCCATGCGGCTCGGACTGCTGCTGGCGCTGGCTTGGCCCGCGCTCGGCGCCGACATTTCGATCAAGGCTCCGGCCACGCCGGACCTTCCCGCGCTCCCCGCCGCGGCGATCCCCGCC
>CAZZGQ010000401.1:1559-3022 GCA_964653765.1 uncultured Elusimicrobia bacterium
CAGGCCTCGGACGTCGACCGCTGGATCCCGGACGGGAGCAACTCCCGCGCCCTGATCGGCCAGCTCAAGAAGCACGTAGCCGAGATGGCGCCTTACCGCGTCTACCGCTACCACGACGCCAAGGGCGGCTTCTTCACCGGCATCGACCTCTCCCGCAATCCCTCTCTCGTCGACATCCTGCCCGAGCAGCAGTCGCATGAGGTGAAGCTCATCAAGAAGATCCAGCTTTACAACAAGGACCTGCAGGTCATCGTGCGCGAGGAGCAAAAGACGCCCGATATCGTCCTGGGCGGCACGATCACCGAGCTCAAGAGCCTCATCGGCCACAGCGTGGACTTCACGTTCCTGCTGAACAAGGCGAACACGCAGGTCTACGAGCACGCCCGGCGCCACGGCCTCGGCCTCGGCGCGGCGGCGGTGGACCTGACGCAGGAGACGAGCGCGGACGAGCGCGCCACCCTCGAGCTGATCAACGACTGGGCGGCGAAGAAATCGTCGAAGGCGCACAGCCCGTCCTGGCTGGGCAAGGTCTACGTCTTCGCCGGGCTCGACCTGAAGGTCTTCGAGCGCCGCCCCGACGGCCGCTACGCCGTGGCCGACCCTTCGCAGCTGCCCTTGACCAGGCCCGTCCTTCCGCCCGTCGCGAACGCCGACGTGCACGCCGTCCAGCTGCTGCTGTCCAAGGGCCGCGTCACGGCCGCTCGCCGCAAGGCGGGCGCGCTGCAGAAGAGGGCGCGCGTCGAGGTCGCCGGCTCGCCGCTGGCCCAGGCGCGCGAGCGCGTGGACGCGCAGCGCTTCCTGGCCGCCGCCCGCAAGCTGATCCGCAAGCGCCGCCGCGCCTCCGCGCTCGCCCTCTGGGACAACTTCAAGACGACGCACGGCGCCGGCGCCGCGGCCTCGATCGAGGCGCAGGTGCGGGAGCTGCTGGGATCCCAGGCGGATCTCTTCGACGAGGACGAGCTGCGGACGCCGCGGGCCGCCCTGCGCTCGCTGGGCATCACGGGCACGATCGACGTGCACGGCGGCGCCGGCTTCCTGCCGCGCGAGCAGGCGAAGCCCCTCTACGACAAGGTCGTGGCGCGCGTCGGGCTCAAGCCCGTCACGCCGTCGGAGCGGCGCGAGCTGGCCAAGGCCCGGCAGGTCCTGGAGGAGTCGCGCTACTACGAGGACGCCCGCAAGCTCGCCGCGCTGGTCGCCCGCCGGGGCGGCCGCAATATCGCCGTGGCCACGACGGGCCGCTCGGGCGTCGCCGCCGGCGCCAGCCGCGGCGCCTTCGAGGCCGGCGGTGCGAGCGTCGGCCACAACGCCGCCAAGGCGCAGAAGCCCTTCCCGTATCACACCAGGGGCCTGAGCTTCCGCTACCACAACCTTTCCGCCCTCAAGGCCAACCTGCGCCACGGCGCGCTCGCCCACGTCTACTTCCCCGGCGGCTTCGGCACGATGGAGCAGCTCTTCGAGACGCT
>CAZZGQ010000402.1:0-3006 GCA_964653765.1 uncultured Elusimicrobia bacterium
GGCGTGCCCGGCCCAGACGTCCTGGGGCGCCCAGGCGAGCTCGGCCTGCGACAGGTCCCCCAGCGCCGCGCGCGCGTAGAGCGCGTCCACGCCGCGCCGCTCGTCGCGCTCCACCGACAGCGGCTGGTACGGATTGAGCACGTCCGTGGGGTTCCAGAGCTTGCCTGTGCCCCAGGCGATGCGCTGCCGCCCGAAGCGGGCCAGCAGGCCGTTCTTCTCCACCCCCAGCCAGCCGCGGTAGAGCCGCTGGCGCCAGATCGTGGTGGCGTCGGTGCTGATCGCCTCTTCGGCGCCCAGCCACGTATTCGGCTCGCCGAGACCGAAGGCCTGGTATTCCTGAGTGCGGAAGAAGCTGCCGGCGAGGACCTCCTGGTCGTAGTCGACGTGCGAGCGCAAGATGGAGGCCGAGCCGTCGAGGGACAGGCGCGCTCGGGCCGTATTGAGGAAGTACGGGCGGCCGTCGGGCGAAGCGGAGTACTCGTAGATGTCCTTGAGGTAGCCGCCGGCTTGGATGGATGCCGTCGCCGCGGTCGCCGTGCCCAGCGCCAGAACCAGGGCCGCCCAGCGGCGAAACTGGTCTCGAAACCAGTTTCGGGCGGGCTTCACGGGGTCGGCACGTCCGCCGGCGCCAACCGTCCGTCGTGCATGCGCACGATCCGCGTCGCTCGGGCGAGCACGGCCGGATCGTGGCTGGAGAAGATGAAGGTCACGCCCGCGTCGCGGTTGAGGGCCTGCATCAGATCGAGCAGCGCCGCGCCGGTCTTCGAGTCCAGGTTGGCGGTGGGCTCGTCGGCGAGGACGACCACGGGCCGGTGCACGATCGCGCGCGCCACCGCCACGCGCTGCTGCTGCCCGCCCGAGAGGCTGTTGGGGCGGCGGTCGGCGTAGGCGGCGAGGCCGACGCGGTCCAGGGCTTCGAGCGCGCGCTCGCGCCGCTGAGCCTTGGGCACGCCCTGCAGCTCGAGAGGATACTCCACGTTCTCGCGCGCCGTGAGCACGGGGATCAGGTTGTAGGCCTGGAAGATGAAGCCGAGCTTGTCGAGGCGGAAGTCGGCGGCCTCGTCGTCGCGCAGCCGGGAGACGACGCGGCCCTCGCAGAGGACCTCGCCTTCGGTGGGTTGGTCGATGGTCCCGATCAGGTTGAGCAGCGTCGACTTGCCCGAGCCGGACGGGCCGGCGATCGCCGTGAATTCTCCCGCGGAGAATTCGACCGATAAACCCGCCACGGCGGCGACCTTGGATTCTCCCGGATAGAGCTTGGTGACCCGGCGGACCTCGAGGAGCGGACGCTCAGACATGGCGCAGGGCCTCCGCGGGCCGCAGTCGGCAGGCGCGCAGCGCCGGGGCGATCGCCGCCAGGATCGAGGTGGCCAGGACGGCGACGGCGGCCACGGCGTGGCTGCTCCACACCCAGCGCGTGTAGATGACCGACGGGAACGGGATGAAGTAGGACATGGCGTCGCCGATGGGCAGCTTGAGGCCCGCGTGATGGAAATAGCCGATGAGGGCGGCTCCGCCCAACAGGCCGCCCGCCGTCCCCACGAGGCCTAGCGTCACGGCCTCGATCAGCACGAGCTTGAGCACCCAGCGCGGCTTGGCGCCGATGGCCATCAGCACGCCGAACTCGCGTACCCTTTCCATCAAACTCATGAGGAGGGTATTGAGGATGCCGAGCGCGACGATGGCGAAGATGATCAGCAGCACGACGCCCAGCAGGCCGTCCTCGAAGCGGATGATGGCGGGGATCTCGTGGTCGACGTTCTTCCAGCTCAAGACCTGCACGGGCTCGCCGTGGAGCTTCTCCGCAAGGTCCTGCTGGACGCGGTCGGCGTCGTCGAGATCGTCGAGGCGCGCCACGAAATGGTTGATGCGCGCGCCCACGACCAGCATGTCCTGCGCCGCCTCGAGCGGGATGTAGGCGATCTGGCCGTCGAAGGACGAGCTGCCCGAGTGGAAGATCCCCGCGACGCGGAAGGCCTCGGCGCCCATGCTGCCGTCCTCGGCCTGCGCCATGACGACCACCTTCTCGCCGAGCCTCACGTCCAGGTGCTGGGCCATCTTGTCGCCCATCATGATCGTCTTGGGGCCCGGGAGGAACTCGCCCTGGGTCAGGTACGTCCACATCCGCGTCACCTGCTTCTCCTTCT
Organism: uncultured Elusimicrobia bacterium; assembly: GCA_964653765.1. GTDB lineage: Bacteria > Elusimicrobiota > Elusimicrobia > UBA1565 > UBA9628 > JAGWUP01. The sequence continues at coordinate 2,148 of CAZZGQ010000402.1, forward strand.
TGGGCTCGACGGCGCTGATGTAGACGCCCTGTGAGGCCGCCGGCGAGGAGATCATGCCGGTGAAGTGGATGCGGCGGGCGGACATCGCGATGCCCGGCTCCTCGCTCAGGACCTTCTGGATCGCGCCGTAATGATCGAGATAGCGGTCCGGGAACTTGTAGTCTTTCACGCTGCGCGCCTGGATCTGGATGTGGCCGGTCACCGAGCCCGTGGACTTGTCGATCAGCTGGTGCTGCAGGCTCTTGATGAGGCTCTGGCCGAACATGATGGCGGCCAGGCCGCAGGCCATCGAGGTGGTCGTGATGAGGCTGCGGCGGAAGTTGCGCCAGACGTTGCGCCAGGCCAGGCGGACCATCTAGCTCCCCCCGCGCTGCAGCCGGGAGAGGCTGAAGAACTCGTCCGAGAGCGGCACGTCGAACCGGAGGTCGCTGTACTGGATCACGGTCTTCTGGCCCGTCTTGCGCGCCGGCACGCACTCCATGCGCGCCGGGATGAGCCGCCCGCCCATGCGCTTGACGTCGGTCAGCGCGATCGTGCGCGCGAGGTCGCCGCGCTCGCCGTAGTCCTCCTCCTTCATCGGCACGATCTCTTCCTTCCCGGCCTCGCCGTAGACGGCGATCGTCAGGAGGACCTTGCCCCAGACCACGGGAGCGTCGGGCTTGGGGTCGGCGCGGATATGGTAGATCGTATGGTCGCCCTCGGCGGTCTTCGAAAGCAGGCTGTGCGTGTAGTCCTTCACGACGGAGTCCGCCTTCACGATGTCCTCGTAGGTGAAGTCGGAGCCCTGCCAGGCGGAATGCATCATCGTCGGCGGCACCTTGATGACGCGCTCCACCTTGGCCAGCCACAGCCACATCTC
>CAZZGQ010000403.1:0-2998 GCA_964653765.1 uncultured Elusimicrobia bacterium
GTGCTCTTCTCGCCGACGATCACGGCGCGGCCGTAGTCCTGGAGCGCGGCCGCCGTGATCTCCGAGGCGGAGGCGGAGGCGCGGCTCGTCAGCACGACCATGGGGCCGGAATAGAGCATGGAGTCGTCGCTGTCGCGCAGCTCCTTGATGATGCCGCGCGCGTCCTTGATCTGGACCACGGGACCATCCGGGACGAACAGGCCGACGAGCGAAACCGATTCGGAGAGGGAACCTCCACCATTTCGGCGCAGATCCAGGATCAGGCCGTCGATGCCCTGCTTCTTTAGATATGTCACGAGCTTTTCAACGTCCCGCGTGGTGCTCTTGGGTTCGATCACGGACTTCATGTCCGCATAGAACGACGGAAGATCGATGACGCCTATTTTCAGGTTCCGTCCGCCGGAGGCGGACGGGGCTTCGATGATCTTGGCCTTGGCTTCTTGATCGGTCAGCTTGATCTCGTCGCGGGTCAGGGCGATCGTCACGCGCGTGGAGGGATCGATGGCATCGGAGGGGATGACGCGCAGCCGCACCACCGTGCCCTTCTCGCCGCGGATCAGCTGGACCAGCCGGTCGAGCTTCATGCCCACCGCCTCGATCCAGGGGCCGTCGCCCTGGGCGATGGCCTCGATCTTGTCGTTGGGCTTGAGCCGCTTGTCGGTGTCGGCCGGGCCGCCCGGGACCAGCGAGACGATCTTGGCGTAGCCGTCCTCGGAGCGGAGCACGGCGCCGATGCCGACGAGCGACAGGCGCATGCTGATGTTGAAGTTCTCCATCTGCGGCGCGGCCATGTAGTCCGAGTGCGGATCGTAAGCGTGCGTGAGCGCCGTCAGGTAGTTCTGGAGGACGTCGTTCCAGTCATACTCCTTGTAGCTCTGCAGCAGGCGGTCGTAGCGCTTCTCGATCGTCTTGGCCTGCTCCTCGGGCTTGGTCTTGGACATGCGCTCCTGCAGGACCTCGTACTTGACGCGCTTGCGCCAGAGCTCGTTCATCTCGGCGCCGCCGGCCGCATAGGGAGCCTCGTGGCGGTCGATGACCATCGACTCGTCCTTGGTGAAGTCGAAAGGGTGGGAGGTCTCCTTCTTGACGTAGTCGGTGCGCTCGTTGAGCCGCTTCATGAAGCGGTCGAAGATGTCGAACGCCGGCTGGACGTCGCCTTCCTTCAGCTTCTCGCCGAGCGTGCTCTCGTACTTCGACTTGAACTCGGCCACGTCCTCCTTGGTGAAGAACATGTGGTTGTAGTCGTACATCTCGAGATAGTTCCCGAGCATGTCGGCGGAGGTCTTCTGGTCGACCGGATGGTGGTTGTAGTGGTTGCGTTCGAGGATCTGCGTCACCATCTGGGAGACGATGGGCGACGCCGGCCCGGGGTCCATCGCGGAGGTGGGAAGGGCCATCGCGAGCACCAGCACGGCGCAGGTCGCGGCGCGGCGCAATCCGGATGGATTCGTCATGAAAGGGGGCCTCTCTTGATTTGTCAACGACCTTGCCATTATACAGGATTCCCCTGAAATCGCCAGTCTACGGGATATGACAGGGGGGTAAGGCCCTATTCGCGGCGCCAAAGGCCCTTAAAAGCCGCTTACCAGCGGACGGTCGAAGCGGAGTTAAGGGCCGCGCGGATGGGAGCCAGAGGCACGTGTTCGGCGCGCTTCTTGGCGGGGAGGCGGGGCGGGTTCTTGACGAACCGCTCGATGTCGGGGTCCGGCGTCGGGAGGTCCGGATAGATGGGCCGGCCGCCCACGGTGACGCGGCCGTCGCGGCGCGCGTAATCGGCCACCGACAGGCCCAGGGCGTCGGCGGCCTTGGGGTCGGCGCCGGCGAGCAGCAGGTACATCACGATGTCCTTCTTCTGCGAGAGGGCGGCCAGCATCAGCGGCGTCTGGCTCCCGCCGACGATCCGGGTCCGGCCGGAGTCCGTCACCGGCAGCGACGGCTCGTCGATGTTCCCGGCGCTCTGAGCGAGCTGGGCCACTCCGGCCATGTCCCCCCGATAGGCGGCATAATGGAGCGCCGTGTAGCCGAGGACCCGGTCCTTCACGTCGGGATCGGCGTGGTGGTCGAGCAGGGCGGCCGCGAGGAACGCCTTGTCCTTGCGTTGGGGGACGTCGCTCTCGAAGAGGTAGATCAGCGCCGTCCGGCCCTTCTTGTCGACGGCGTTGACGGAGGCGCCGCGGTCCAGCAGCGCCTGGGCGGCCTCCGCCGAAGAGGCGACCATGAGGGGCGTCGAGTCGCTCTCGGGATTGCGTCCATCGACGCGGGCCCCCGCGGCGAGCAGCCGCTCGATCGCCTTCACGTTGCCCGCCCGGGCCGCGTAAGCGAGGACGGTGCCGCCGTACGAGGCGGCGTTGACGTCGACTCGGCCCGTCGAGATCAAGTATTCGGCGACGCTGTCATAGTCGACGCCGCCTCGATCGGACTCGTGGCCGACGACGCGCATCAGCGGCGTCTCGCCGTGGCCGGCCTTGTAGTCCGGGTCGGCGCCCTTCGAGACGAGGAACTTGACCCCTTCCAGGTTGCCCTGCCAGGCGAAGTTGTAGAGCTTCGACTCGCTGCCGTTCGAATCGTCGACGCCGACGCCGGCGTCGAGCAGCGCCTGCATCGCGTCGGGGCGTTGCGCGCGGCTCCAAGCGTAGGCCTTTTCCGCGTCAGTCCACGTTTGGGCTTTCAGCAGCCAACGCAGGATCTCGGCGTTCTCCTTGCCGGCCGCCATGGCGAGCAGCGAGCCGCCGAAGGTCCCGCTGCACGGCATCCGCAGGTCACCACGGCGCTCGTACAGCAGCTGGGCTGCCTCGAGCTGCCCGGCATTGACGGCGTAGCAGAGCGGCGTCCAGGTCGAATCGCCATCGGTTCCATTGACGAACGCGCCGGCGTCGAGCAGCTGCTGGATCTGGGTCGCGTCGCCCTTGGAGGCGGCCGCGTTGAGAGCTTTCTGGGGCGTGTCGGCGAAAGCGGAGGACGCCAAAAGCAAAGGGAAAGCGGCCAGCAGGCGGATCAT
>CAZZGQ010000404.1:0-2985 GCA_964653765.1 uncultured Elusimicrobia bacterium
TCTTCCTGCTCTTCCTGACGTTCGTCCTGCTGGGACCCGTGAGCTGGCTCGTCCGGCTCGGCTTCTCCGCGACGGGTCGCCACCGCCCGCTGCCCGAGCAAGAAGAAGAAGCCTAAACAACTTAACACCGGTGTCAGGCTCGGTTGTTAAGTTGTTCGCGGTGGGTCTTTTGCCTGGACGGTCGGGGCCGTCGGACCCGCCCGAGCGCGCCGCCCGCGGGCTATCCTATCTCCCATGACGCGCGCGCCGTCGACGCTCCTCGCTATCGCCTCGCTTCTCGCCGCCGTTGCCGCGCGAGCTGCCGCGCCGGTGAGATTGGCGCCCGGGAAGCCGATGGTCGCCGTGCTCGATCTCGCCACGGCGCCGCCCGAGGCGGCGATGCGCGAGAGCCTCGAGGCGCTGCGCGCGGCCGACGTGCCGATCGTGGCGATCGATGCCGGCGCCGACCGGACGGCCTCGCTCGAGCGGCTCGAAGCCGCCGGTCTCGGCGGGCTGATCCCGGAGGAGAACGTCGTCGGCGCGGAAGCCGGCTTGCCGGACGCGGCCTCCGCCTTGCCCGCGCTCGCCGCTCACTTCCCCGATCATGAGCTGATCTCGTTCGACGGCGCCGCGCTCCGCGATCGGGCGGCGCTGGAGGAGGCGCTGGCGCTCTCGCCTGCGGCGCAGCGGGCGGCGGCCGAGAAGGACCTCCGCGTCGAGGGCCGGCCCGCGCGAGAGCTGCCGCTCGTGCTGCCGGCGGCGCGTCCGGACGGCCTGACGCTGCACATCGGCGTCAGCGACGATCTGAAGACCTTGACCTACTCGCGCGTGCTCGACGACGCGGCCGCGCACCGGGTCGACGGCGGGGCCGCGCGGGCGCAGCCGCGGCGCCTGGAGCGCCTGGCCGAGTTCCCGAGCGGCGGGCTGCTGTCGCCTCTGAGGACGATCGCCCGCTTGGCCGACGACGCCCGCGAGGCGATCGAGGACGCGTGGGGCAGGCACAAGCGCTATACGACGTATCGCGGCGTCACCGTCTCCTGGGACAACGACCAGGACAGGCACGTGTGGACGACGAACATCGACACTGTCTTCTTGATCGACAGGCTGGAGAAGGCCGGCGTCCTCGACGACCCCGCCATCGTCAAGGCCGCGGAGATCGGCGTGGGGGGAGGGCACACGGCCGCGACGTTGGCGCGCCGTTTACCGGCGCTCTCCGAGCTCACGGTGACGGACATCTCGCTGTACGCGCTGCGCGCGGCGCGCCGCGCCGTCGGCCCCTATCTTCGCCGCGCCGCAACGCTGCGCTCGTTCCTCGGCAAAGGCGTCAAGACGCTGCCCGGAGGCTACGACCTCGTCGTCGTCAACCCGCCTTACATCCCCGTGTGGCCGGGCGAGCCCGGCGACGAGAAGGACCCCTACCGCGGCACGGGCCTCATCCGCGAGATCGTCGGCAATGCCCGCGCCCTCCTCAATCCTCGCAACCCCAACGCCTCCGTCGTCATCAACATCAGCTCGATGGCGGAGAGGGACTTCCAGGCCTACGTGAAGGAGCTGGGCGCCGGCGTGAAGGTGGAGCGGCTGGGAGAGCCGCTGGCCGTGCCGCTGCGCATTGTCTCCATCTCCGACAAGTGGAAGAGCTGGCTCGTCGAGCAGGGCGGCCTGCGTTACGATCCGTCCGCGGAGCCCGACCGCGAGCCCTACGAACACACGCTGCGGCTCTATAAGTTAAGGCTGCCCGCTGTTAAGTTAGTAGCCGACGGTGTAGCGTTGACGGGAGTGGCGAGGGTTCTCGGCTTCGTCGAGGAGGGCGATGGCGTAGTCCTCCATCGAGATGCGGCTCTTGCCCGCGGCGTCGACGAGGAGCTGATCGCCGCCTTCGCGGTATTTGCCGGTGCGCTTGCCCGGCGAGAACAGCGCCGATGGGGAGACGAACGTCCAGTCGAGCGACTGCTCGGAGCGCAGCAGGTCCAGGACCTTGCCCATCGCTCCGGCCTCCGTCTTATATTCGGCGGGGAACGTGGGCGTGTCCATGAGCCGCACGCCGGGCGCCGCTTCCAGCGAGCCCGCGCCGCCGACGACGATCAGGCGCTTGGCGCCGGAGCGCTTGACGGCCTCGACGATGGCGCGATAGCCGGCCAGGAGCTTCTGCTCGTAATCGGCGGCGCCGCGCGGGCCGTTGAAGGCGCTGAGCACGGCGTCGGCGCCGGCGAGGAGGGGAGCCAGCGCCGCCGCGTCGGCGGCGTCGCCCTGCTTCACCGTCAGGTGAGCGCGCGGGCCGAGCTTGGAGGGGTCGCGCAGCACGGCCGTGACGTCGTGGCCGCGCTTGAGCGCCTCCTTCATGAGGCGCGAGCCCGCGTTGCCCGTCGCGCCGAGCACGACGAGCTTGAGCGCCGGCTTGCCGGCGGCCAGCGTCTCGTCGCCGCGGCGCGGGAAGAGAGCCGGCCCCTTGTTGATCTTGCCGTGGCCGCTCGTCTCGCCCGCCAGCACTTGCTCGGCGGTCAGCGCGTCCGGGAATTGGCGCACGCCGATCTGGGCGAAGATCTTGGCGGCCGCCTGCGGCATGAAGGGCTCGATCCAGCGCGTGATGATGCGCAGCGCCCAGACCATGTCGAACATCAGCCGGCGGGCCCGCTGCTGATCCTGCGGATCAGCAGATTTAAACCGCTTCCACGGCGCCTCGGCGTTGACGCGCTGGTTGCAGTCGCTGATGACGCCCCAGATCAGGTTCAGAGCGCCGCTGAAGTCGAGCTTGTCCATGCAGGCGGCGATGGCGTCGGTCTTGGCGGCGATCTGCCTGGGGAAGAGGTCCTTCTCGGGATCGGGGCTCTTGGGCAGCTCGCCGTTCATGTTGGCGTCGACGAGCGTCACCACGCGCGAGAGCAGGTTGCCGAGGTCGTTGGCGAGGTCGGCGTTGTAGCGCTTGATCAGCGAGGCGCGCGAGAAGTCTCCGTCGTTGCCGAAGGGCATCTCGCGCAGCAGGAAGAAGCGGAAGGCGTCGACGCCGAA
>CAZZGQ010000405.1:0-2973 GCA_964653765.1 uncultured Elusimicrobia bacterium
GTCGCAGCCGCCGCCGCCCGACAGCGCCCGTTAGCGCCTTCCAGGCCCGGCGACGCAAAGGATTTACGCCGCTCTCAAGGCGGCGCAACAGCGGCGTGCTAGCATGTCCTCACTGGTGCGATACCCAAGAGGCCTAAGGGGACGGTCCGCAAAACCGTTATCGCAGGTTCGAATCCTGCTCGCACCTCCGATCTCATAAGTGGTCAGCCACGGACTATGCTCCCGCATGGTCCGTGGTTTTTTTAGAGACGGGACTGAAACTGGTCGCGCGACCAGTTTCACCGCGGTCAGCGGAGCAGCAGCCGAACGATCGCTTCCATGGCGTCGCCGGCGTCGATGGTGGGATGCGGCGCGTAGCCTTCCAGCCGCCGCCGCAGGTCGGGCGCCTGAAGGATCAGCTGCTGATGGTCCACGCCGCGCAGGAAGACGTCCTTGGCGCCGGGGATCTTCGCGTTGTCGGCCCCCACCCGTCCGTCGTTGTCCGGCTCGCCCCGCGCCGCCATCTGCTTGTGATCGGCGTCGTAGAAGCGGTCGCTGCCCGGGACGATCGCCGTGCGGACCGTGAGCACCTTGGCCAGGTCGCCGGGCGCCCAGGCCGGCAGCGTCCGCATGACCCAGGCGCGCGTCGCGCGGGTGATCTCGTTGAGCCCGCGGATCACGTTGACCCCGTACACCCAGGGCCCGAGGCGCCTCGCCTTGAAGCGGAACCAGCCGGACTCCAGGAGCATCTCGATGTAGCTCGTGCCGCCGAGCGGCGACTGCATGAAGACCAGCTTGGCCACCTTGGCCTTGAGCTCCGGCGAGGCGCGCCGGTACCAGTCGTGCGCCAGCGTCCCGCCGCGGCTGTGGGCGATCAGCACGACGGGCTTGTCCGACTCGCGCACCGCCTGCTCGATGCGGCTGATCCCCTGCTGGCGCCGGCCCTCGGTGTGGGTCTCGATCCTGCGGGCGTCCAGGCCCAGGGCGCGCAGCCGCTCCAGCGGCGCGCGGAAGTAGTCGTGGATGTGGTTGCCCAGGAATCCGTTGACGACCAGATACGTGACGTCGGAGGCCGCCTTCGGCAGCGGGCCGGCGCGGCCCGCCTTCACGTCCTCGTGCAGGGAAAGGAAGTCGCGGGTGACGTCGGAGCCGTCGAAGGTCCGGTCGAGGGCGCGGGCCGCCTCGGCCTGCGGCCGCTGATCCTGCGCGGACAGCGCGCCGGCGACTATCTCGAGCGAGCCGGCGGCGGAAGGGCCGCCTTGAGCCGCCGCCCCGACGGCCGCGACGGGGCCCTGCGGCGCGGCGACGACGCCGGCGATCGGGGCGGCGACGACCGGGGCGGGCAGCGACGGCAGCCGCGTTTCCGCCGCGAGCATCGGCGCGGCGAGCAGGCTCAGCCAGACGGCGAGGAGGCGCCTCATGAGCGCACTCTAGCACTCGGCGGGGAGACCGGAGGGGCCGAAGGTCCTAGAACGGGCGCCGTCTTTGGTCCCAGGCGATCACTTCTTGCCCAGCTCGGCGTTGTCGGCGAAGCACCAGCGCACGAAGTCGGGCGTGTAGCGCTCGCGGACCGCGGCGGGGACGTCCTTCTCCGCGATGCGCTTGAAGTCGAAGGAGATCTGGCCGTCGGCAGCGACGGTCCCCAGCAGATAGCCGTAGACCTTCGCCTCGGCTTTGACGGCGTCCTTGGCCGTGTCGGGCAGCGGGTAGCGCACGGCGCCCGCCGTGCCGACGATCCAGCCGGGAAGGATCTCCTGCTTTTGGCGCCAGCGCGCGCTGTTGAAGACGCCTTCCATGAAGAAGTGCGAATGGCTGGCGAGGACGTAGACGCGCTTGCCGGCCTGCTGGGCCTTGAACAGGTCCTCGTAGACCCGCGCTCCGCTCTCCAGGCCCCGCGGCGACTGCTCCATGCTGTGGCCGGCGGCCAAGCTGCCCGGGAGCGCCTCGTGCATCCCGACGACGAGCGTCGTGATCGAAGGGTCGGCCTGATCCTTGGCGAGCAGGTCCTCGAGCCAGGCGAGCTGCGCCGCATCGAACTGGTCGGTCGTGGCGTTGTCGAGGTTGATGAAGTCGAGGCCGTCGCGCCGCCAATGATAGTGCGCGCCTTGGCGGTCCAGCACGCCGGGACCGGCCAGCCAGGAGCTGAACTCCACGACGTACTGGTCGCGCGTCTTCGGCGGTATCGTTTCGTGATTGCCGATGCCGAGGTAGACCGTCACGCCCCCGAACGGAGCGAGCTGGTTGTCGATGAAATCGTCCCAGGCCATGTCTTGATAGCTCGGCATGTCCAGCGGGCTGTCGCGGAAGGTGGGCTCGTGGCGGATATCGGCGTCGATGCCGTAGATGCGGCGGAAATCGCCGAGGTGCCAGTAGAACTGCGGGCCGTCCGCCAACGCCCGGTCGGCGATCGCCGGCATGATGACGTCGCCGCAGTCGCGCGAGTCGCCCGAGACGGCGAAACGCCAGACGGCGGCGCCGGCGCGAATGGGAACGGCCGCCAAGAGCGCCGTCAGAAGGAGGAAAGCGCGCGACATGCGAGGACGATAGCTTTATTAAGGAATCCGGAGCAAACGGGTATAATGAGGCCGTGACGAAGACCGGTCAAAAGCTCCACTTCGTGGGCGTCGCGGGCACGGGCATGAGCGCCTTGGCCCAGCTGCGCGCCCTCGAGGGCCACCAAGTCACCGGCTCCGACCGGCAGGCCGATCACGGCGCCCTCGGGGAGACCGGCCGCCGCCTCGAGGCCGCCGGCATCCGCCTCTTCGCTCAAGACGGCGCCGGCGTGGCGGCGGACACCGCGCGCGTGATCATGTCGACGGCCATCGAGAGCGACAACCGCGACCTGTCGCGGGCGGCCGAGCTCAAAGTGCCCGTCGTGCACCGCGCCGACGAGCTGGCGGCCATCGCCTCCGAGCGCCGCACGATCGCCGTGGCCGGCACCAGCGGCAAGTCCACCGTGACGGCGATGATCTTCCACATCCTGCAGAAGGCCGG
>CAZZGQ010000406.1:0-2953 GCA_964653765.1 uncultured Elusimicrobia bacterium
CCCGCCGACAAGTTCGTCCAGCAGTTCCTGAAGATCCCGGTGGAGCAGCTGGAGGCCGACGAGATCGAGGATTTTCTCACCATCGATCCCAAGGTGCTCCCGAAGAGTCTGCAGGGGCCCTACGCGACCCGCAAGCTCGAGCTGTTCACGCTGAGGCATCTGTCCATGACGCGGTCGAAGGGCCTGGTCCGCACGCCCGACAAGGACTGCTCCATCCCGCTCGACGCCAAGAGCGACAATCCCAACTCGATCAAGCGGGCGGGCTACATGCCGATCGGCGAGGAGGAGGAGCAATACTTGATCGACAAGACCCACTGCTCCGAGCGCGAGCTCATGTGCGAGACGACGCTGCAGGTCGTCATCGTCAAGGACGCCAAGACCGGCAAGGCGAAGAAGCGGCTCTACTTCATTTACCCCAACGATCCGCTGACGCCGCTCATCCAAGGCTACCGGCAAGGCACCAAGGTGGGCGGTCAAACCAACTTCTTCAGCCAGCCGAGCATGCTGTGCTCGCACTAATCCTCGTCGCGGCCTTGGCCGCGACGAAACCTTGCTACGCAGCGCTGGATTCCCAGACTGAAAAGGAGCTCCCCCGTTTCGTTAAAATGTCTGTTTCCGACATGAATCCTGATTACATCGAGCACATGCTCTCCATCGATCCCGCGGACGTTCCCGCGAAGCACCGCAAAGCCTTCGACGCCAAGCGCCTGGAGCTCTACACCATGAAGCAGCTCGGCGAGGGCAAGCGCAAAGGCACGATCCGCATGCCGGACAAGGCCTGCTCGGTGCCGAAAGAGGCCAAGAGCGAGGACATCAAGGTCCTGCAGATGGCCGGCTACCTCGAGATCTACGAGAACGAGATGGTCTATCTCGAGACGAACACCCACTGCACGGAGCGCCAGATGGCCTGCGAGTTCAGCCTGCAGGTGGTCCACGAGCACGTCCCCGGGAAGAAGGAGGTGCGCACGCGCTACTTCCTGCACTCCAAGGACCCGCTGATGGCGTTGGTCGGCCAATACCGCGAGTCCGGCGGCCACCACGACACGAACTTCTTCGGCCAGAACACCTTCCCGCAGTGCAGCTGAGCTAGAACGCCCGGCGGTAGGCCCGCACCCCTTCGGCCTCGAGGGCGCGATCCTTCCAGTAGGTCCCCGTGGCGCGGAAGCGCTCCTCCAGGAACTCCACGCCCAGCAGCCGCAGCGGCAGCGAGTAAGGCGTCAGCGCGAGGAAGTAGGCCGCCCCGCAACCGGCCTTCGCCGCGGCCGCGGCGGCCGCTCTCGTCCACGAGCGGTCTTCGTCCTCCGCGCCGCGCACGGGAGCGGGCGGGCAAGCCGGACGGGAGAGGTCCACGGCCTCGCGCTGGAGGGCGCCGCGCCAAGCGGCCAGGGCCCCGCCGAGCGCGGCGTCGAGCGGCCCCGCCGAGCAGGCCAGACGCCCGGGACCGGCGGCGCGCAGGCGGGCCATCGCCGAGTCGTTGGCGGCGAGCGCGCCGGCGACGCAGAGGTCCTCGCAGCCGGCGCGCAGGCGGGCCTCCGCGGCCATGCGCAGCAGGACCTCCTCCGTCAGCGCCTGTAGTGAGGCGGCGGCGTCGGCGGCGTCGCCATGGCCCAGCACGCCGAGGAGCTTGGCGCCGGAGAGGCCGGCGCGGTCGAGACGGAACGAGCCGTCTCTCCTCAGATCGAGCAGCTCGCGCGCCGCCGCCGCGGCCGACGTGGGCCGGCCCGAGGCGGCGAGCGCCGCGACCTTGCGCGGGCTCGCCCCGCGGTGGGCGCAGAAGGCGCGCCACAGCGCGGAGAGCCCGTGAGGATGATCGAGCTGGGCGAGCAGCCGCGGCGAGCGCTCCTCGGCGACGGCGAGGGCGCAGTCGGCCCACTCGGCGTCGGCGCCGGCGAGCAGCACCGCGGCGCGCGGAAAGCCCGACGTCTCCCAGGCGGCCTGGGCCAGCGCCTGCAGCCGCTCCACGTAGAGCAGCGGGCCTCTGAAGCCCAGGCGCGCCCTCAGCCTCGGGCCGAGGCCGAAGTCGCCCAGCCGGCGCTCGGCGTGGAGCGAGAAGCGAGGCCAGCCGGCGGGCGCGTCGGCCAGCGCCGAGCTCACCAAGTGATCGAAGGCCTGCAGGGGCTTGTGCGCCAGGGCCACGGCGTCGAGGTGGGCCGCCGAGACCTCGCCGGTCCGCAGGCACCACTCGGCCGCGCGCCAAGGCACGCCGGCCGCGCCGTCGGAGAAGGTCGCCTCCTCCGCCCAAGCGGCGAGACGGCCTTCGCTGATGAGCGCGGCGGCGGACTCCCCGGCGAACGCCGAGAGCCCCAGGACGTTCACGCCCCGACTCTAGCAAGCCGAGGCGACGATCGCGTGACGGCGCTTAGGCCTTTTCGACGACCATCGCGCCGCCCATGCCGCCGCCGGCGCAGGCCGCGAGCATGCCGAAGCGGCCCTGGGGGTTCTGCTTCAGCGCGTGGAGCAGGTTGAGCATCAGCCGCGCGCCCGTGGCGCCGAGCGGATGGCCCAGGGCGATCGAGCCGCCGTGCGGGTTGAGCGCGCCGGCGTCGTACTTCGCCTGCCAGTCGTGGCCGAACTTCTCCTTGCCCAGCTTGAAGATGCTGAGCACGGTGGCCGCGAACGGCTCGTGCAGCTCGACTTGGTCGAGCTGGTCGAACTTGAGGCCGGCCTTCTGCAGCGCGATGGGCGCGGCCAGCGCGGGGGAGACGCCCATGTGCGCGGGGTTGTTGCCGTAAAAGCCCCAACCCTTGAGCTCGCCCAGCACCTCGAGGCCCAGCTCCTTGGCGCGCTCGGCGGTGGTGACGATGATGGCGGCGGCGCCGTCGGAGCGGCCGCAGGAGTTGAACAGCGTGACGCTGCCCTTCATGCCCTCTTGGTAGCTCTTGCCCTCGACGAACTGGCCGAAGTCGCGGTAGAAGTCCTTGAGCGAATACTGCGAGTTGTCGAAGAGCGCCGG
>CAZZGQ010000407.1:0-2944 GCA_964653765.1 uncultured Elusimicrobia bacterium
CGCGTCACCACCTTCTCGCAAAAGGCCAGCCCCAGGCCGACGTTGCCGACGTGCCGCTTGATGTCTTTCTGGAAGAACTTGCGGAAGAGATCGGCGCGCGCCTCCGGCGGCACCCCGGGGCCGGAGTCGGAGACGGTCAGCTTCACGCGTCCCGCGTCCGCCGCGGCGCCGAGGACGATCTGGCCGCCCGCGGGCGTGTGCTCGACGGCGTTGTTGACCAGGTTGTCGAGCACGCGGCGCAGCAGCACCGGATCGCCGCTGACGGGCGGCAGCTCCTCGCGCGGCAGCTTCACGGCCAGCTTTTGCCGGCGCTCGGAAGTGATCAGGTCGAAGTCCTTGGCGCAGGCGCGGATCATCGCCGGGATGTCGAGGGGCGCGCGCTCGCGAAGCCCGGCGACTTCCTCGAGCCGCGCCAGCTGCAGGACGTCCTCGATCATGCGCTGCAGCCGCTTGGAGGACAACTCGAGCAGCTGGATCGTGCGATCCTGCGTGCCCGGCTGAGCGGCCCCGTTTTTGCGCTTGGGCGCCGGAGCGCCGTCGTGCAGCTGCTCCTTGAGCAGCGCCACGCCGGAGCGGATCACCGTCAGCGGCGTCTTCAGGTCGTGGACGAGCATGGCCGAGAGCTCCTGCTTCTCGCGCTCGAGCGCGAGCCGGCGCAGCGTCTCGTGCTTGAGCGAGGCGCCCAAGCGATTGAAGGCGGCGACCAGGCGGCCCACTTCGTCGGTGCCCTCGCCGCGCAGCGGCCGGAAGGCCATGGGATCGCGGGTCAACGCTTCGATGCGCGGCACCAGCCGCGAGAGCTGCAGGCCGAACCAGGCGCCGATCAGCCAGGCCAGCAGCGCGATCGCCAGCAGGGCCATCACGCCCGAGCGGACCGCGCCGCCGGCGAGCTCGCGCAGATGCGCCTCGAGCGGTCCCGTGCGGAAGCCAAGCTCGAGCCACCCTTCGTTGCCGTCGATATCCACCGGCCGCTCCACGTCGTAGATGCCGTCGGCGACCTGATCGATGGCCACGCCCGGATGGGGGACGCGGGTGAGGAGCTTGGAGTCGTCGTAGCGCGCCACGATCTTCTTGTGGTCGGCGTCGTAGACGGCGATCGAGGCGATGTCGGTCCGGCGCACCATCATCTCGAGGTTGCGGCCCAGCCGGCCGGGATTGCCGCCGCGGAACTGCGACTCCACCAGCGCCTTGACCGCTTCGGAGGTCGACTCGGCCAGGGAGAGCTGGCGGGCGTAGGTCAGGGCCCTCAGCTCCCGGATGTGGTTGTATTGAAAGCCTCCGGCGATCGCCACGCCGAAGAGCGAGAAGACGAGGGTCAGGCGGTGGGAGAGCCTCAAGTCCATGCTGATGGCAGGTTCGCATGAAGCTTACCTTTTTTAGATATACTGGCGACGCGACGGACGGCCGCTCGTCGTGGAGCCGCCGCGCGGCGCGCCTGTGGTTCTGGCTGCGGACGCTGCCGACGCGGCTGCGCTTCGCGTCGGGGCGCGCCAGCTTCGTCGAGGCCGACGTGAGGATGACCACGCACAGCGTCGCTGACGTCTCCGAAGCCGCCGGGCGTCCGTTCGCGCCCCGGCTGCTGACGCACTACCATCTCCGGACCGCCTCTCCGCGCGGCGGCGCGGCCGGCTGGAGCCTCTTCCTCGAGCGCGTCCCGGGCTCGCAGCACCAGACAGTCGCGCTGGATTGCCTCTATTGCGGCCATCGCTTCGTCGTGCAGGTGCTCACCGCCATCGATCCGCTGGCCAACGAGCTGACGGGCAGCAAGGGACCGGGCGCGCCCGCCTCCTACGCCAGCGAATGGTTCCGCTTCCTGCACCAAGATTACGACGGGCCCGCCTACCTGAACTGCCCGCGCTGCGAGCAGCCCGGGGCGCCCCGCGTCGACGTGCTGGTGACCCGCTCATGAATACCCTCGCCGGACTTTCCAGCTCGGACCTCGCCCTCGTACTGGCCTTGCCGGTGGCGCTCGTCGGCACGCGCTACGGCGCGCTGCTCGGCGCCGCCGCCGGGTTGGGAGCCGGCGCGCTCCAGGCCGGCGCCTGGCTGCGTCTGTCGCAAGGAGGCCTGCCGCTCGCGCCGGCGCTGGCGGCGGGAGTGCTGGCCTTGATCGGCGGCTTGTCGGGGGAGCTGGCGGCCCGCGAGCGCGCGAGGCGTCTCGCTTCGGCCCGCGCGGTCTGGACGAACCTGCGCTCGGCCCAGCTCAGCGAGTTCCTGTCCTACGCCCTCTACCAGCTGCGCGAGTACCAGATCTCCGTCACGTCGCTGGTGGAGGCGCTGGCGCTGGCGGCCACGAAGAACGACGGCAGCATCCAGGATCGCCTCGAACGGCTTCGCCGCGTCGTGGCCGAGCTCAACGGCAAGACGGCCCGCCTCCTGGGCGAAGACAGCGTGCCCACGGCGCGGCGGTCTCGCGCCGGCGAATTCGAGGTCGGCGAGATCGCGCGCCAGGCGGCCGAGGAGGCGGCCCAGGCCTTCGCCGGCGGCGCGCCGGCGCCGGTGTCGGTGCAATGCCCCGACGGCCGGGTCAAAGCGACCGGCGACATGATGGCGCTGCGCCTGGCGCTGCTCGCCGTCCTGCAGAACTCGCTCGAGGCCTGCTCCAGCCGCGGGCAAGGCGCGATCACCATCACCGTCCGCAAGGGCGCGCAGAGCGCCACCCTCGAGATCGTCGACGACGCCGGCGGCCCGCTGGGCGACGCGGCGATGCTCTTCGAGCCGTTCTTCTCGGCCCGGGCGGGCTCGCCCGGCCTCGGCCTGGGCCTGTCGATGGCGCGCCGCATGCTCGAAAGGGCCGGCGCCACGATGGCGGCCAAGCCGCGGCCCGGCTCGATGGTCGTGGAGATCGAGTTCCCGCTCACCCGCGATCTCCCGTTCCTGCGCAACGACGAGACGACCTGGGCGCGCCGCCGCCAAGCGATCTGATGGACCAGACCCCCGAGCC
>CAZZGQ010000408.1:0-1073 GCA_964653765.1 uncultured Elusimicrobia bacterium
GCGGCGCGGCCGGAGCGGGAGCGGGAGCGGGGGCGGGGGCGGAGGCCGCCGCGGGCGCTCCGGCGCCCGGCAGCTCGAGCGGCGTCGCCGTCGGCAGATGGGCCGCCGGCTTGGCGGGCGGCGGCGCGGGCTCGGCCTTCTTCTTGCCGGGCAGCGTGCCTTCGCGCGGGGCCAGCTCGATCTTGAGGTCGGGGGCGGGCGCGGCCGCGGGCGTGGCAGCGGGAGCGGGCGTCGCGGGCGGGGCGGCGGCGGCCGGGGGATTGTTCGTCAGCGTCAGCGGCGGGATCGTGACCTTGGCTTCGGCGGGCGGAGCGGGAGCGGGAGCCGGCGCGGGCGCCGGAGGCAGCGAAGCGGCCGCTTTCGCGAGCTTCTCCGCCTCCGCCGGACTGCCGCCCGAGAGATCGGAGAGGATATTGTCGAGATCGCTGAGGATCCCTTCAATCTCCTGATCCTTCTCCGGCGAGGGCTCCGCCATGAACGCTCTCGCTTACGCGGCCGCCGCGCCGGCGCCGGCGCTGACGCCCTGGAGCTTGATCGACAAGTCCTGCGGCGTGGTCGACGCCTCGATGGCTTCCTTGGCGTCGATCTTATCTTCCTGCACGAGCCGCAGCAGGTCCTGATCGAACGTGCGCATGCCGTAGTACTCGCCCTTCTCGACGGACTTGTAGACCTCCGCAAGCTTGCCTTCCAGCAGCAGGCCGCGGATGACGGCATTGTTGATGAGGATCTCGTTGGCGGGCAGCCGGCGCTTTCCGTCCTTGGAGACGACCAGGCGCTGACCCACGATGCCCTTGAGGCAGTTGGCCAGCTGTTGGCGGACGGCGTCGTGCTGATGGGCCGGGAACGTGTCGACGATGCGCGAGACCGTCTGCACGGCGTCCATCGTGTGGATCGTCGAGAGCACCAGATGCCCGGTCTCCGCGGCGGCGATGGCGGCCTGCATCGTCTCGATGTCGCGCATCTCGCCGATCACGATGACGTCGGGGTCCTGGCGCAGGATGTGCTTGAGGGCGTGGGCGAAGGTCTTGGTGTCCAAGCCCACCTCGCGCTGCACCACCGTGCTCTTGATGTCG
>CAZZGQ010000408.1:1173-2940 GCA_964653765.1 uncultured Elusimicrobia bacterium
CTGAAGGCCGGCACGGAGTCGGCCTTGAAGTGGATGTCCGAGATGCCCTTTTGCACCATCAGACGAAGCAGGGCAGTGATGTCGATTGCCATTTATTCCCTGACGATCTCGATGCCCTTGAGCACCAGCCAATCGACGGCGAGCGGGCTGACGATCTCGTCAGGCGCCAGTGTAAGGCGTGTTCTTCCCGCTGTCAACCCGTCGGATGTCAGCCTCCTCTTTATATCGAATTCCGTGAGGAAGCGCCTCCCCTTGGGCCCGGCCGGCGGCGGCGCGGAAGGCCGCTTATCATGGGAAGGCGGCGCTGCGGAAGCCCCCCCGGGAGCGGGCGGAGAAGGGCGTTTATGAGAGGGGGCGTTATTGTCCGGCGCCTGAGCCGACACGAGGTGCCGGACAATAACGTCGACCAAATCGTCGCGGGTGAACAACGCCGGGGATTACTTCTCGAGCTTGATGGCGATGCGGTCGAGGTACTTCTCGAGGTCGTCGTGCGGCCGCGGGATGACGTGGACGGCGACGAGCTCGCCCACCTTCTGCGCGGCGGCGGCGGCGGCGTCGACGGCGGCGCGCACCGCGCCCACTTCGCCGCGGCACAGCGTCGTGACGAGGCCCGAGCCCACCTTCTCGTAGCCGAGCAAGCGGACCTTCGCCGCCTTGCCCATCGCGTCCGAGGCTTCGATCATGCCGACGAAGCCCTTCGTCTCCACCATGCCCAGCGCTTCACGGATTTCGGCCATTGAGGGGTTCTCCTTAACTTAACTTAGGGCAGCCTTAACATTTAACTTAGTTCGTGTAATCGTGACCGGGACGGTCGTGCGGCTCTTCGTTGCTGAGCTGGGCGTTGCAGTTGCTGCAGCGTTTGGCCGGGCTGTAGGTGCGCAGGCACTCGTCGTCCTCGGGCCACCATTCCTCGAAGAACATCTCGGCCTTCTTGTGGCAGCGCAGGCAAAAGCGCTCCATCGCCCCGCCGCAGCAGGGGCAGAACTTGGGGAACGGCGCCGGAGACGGGATGACCCCGGCGGCGGCGGCCTTTTTGTCGCTCTCGCCGGCGGAGTGGTGCGTCAAGGACCCGCAGACGCCGCATTGGATGTCGACGCGCAGGATGAACTTCGCCGGCTGCTTCTTGTCTGCCATAACCTTACCTCTAGTGTAGCTCTAGTAGCCCTTCTTCTCTCCGCCCTGCGCGCCCGTGACGATCGCCACGCTCGCCGAGGTGCCCAGGCGCGTGGCGCCCGCGGCGATCATCTGCTCGGCGGTCTGCGTATCGCGGATGCCGCCGGAGGCCTTTACTCCCATGAGCGGCCCGACCGTCTGCCTCATCAACTTCACGTCCTCGACGGTGGCGCCGCCGCCGGAGAAGCCCGTCGACGTCTTCACGAAGTCGGCGCCGGCCTTCTTGGAGGCGGCGCAGGCGCGGACCTTCTCGTCGTTGGAAAGCAGGGAGGTCTCTAGGATGACCTTCAGCACCTTGCCGCGAGTCGCCTCGCGCACGGCGCGGATGTCGTCGAAGACGAGCGCGTCGTTGCCGGACTTGAGCGCGCCGACGTTGATGACCATGTCGATCTCGTCGGCTCCGTTGGCGATGGCGTCACGGGCCTCGATGGCCTTCACCGTCGGAGTGGTGCTGCCGAGCGGAAAGCCCACGACCGTGCAGACCTTCACGCCGCTGCCGCGCAACAGCTGCGCCGCCAGCGAGACGTAGCTGGGATTGACGCAGACGGAGGCGAAGCAGTACGCGCGCGCCTCCTCGCAGAGCTTGGCGATCTC
>CAZZGQ010000409.1:0-2939 GCA_964653765.1 uncultured Elusimicrobia bacterium
CCGGCGCCGTGGAGGCCGCGGGAGCGGCCGGGACCGGCGGCGGCGGAGTCTGCACGGGCGCGGCCGGCGCGGGCGTCGGGGCCGGCTGAGCGGGAGGCGCCGGCGGCGTCGGAGGCCGCAGCAGGTTCTCGAGCTGGGTGTTCTCCTCCTTCTCCGCGGCTTTGGCCGGCTTCTCCTTCTTGCCCACCTGGATCGGAGTCTTGGCCATGAAATCGCGCTCGATCTTGAGCTGCGAGACCTCGTTGCGCAGGCGGAGGAGGGCGGCCTTCTTCAAGTTGAGCTGCTCCTCGGCCTGGGTGACGAGCTCCTCGAAGTTCTCCTTGGCCCGCATGGTATCCGGGAAGGTCTGGAAGAGGCGCTGCATGTCGATGAAGCCGATGTTGCCGCGCTCGGCCTTGTTCTCCTCCAGGGAGAGCTCGATGGCGGCGGCCGGGATCGCGAGGGCCGCGATGAGGGTTAGGACGGCGAGCTTGGCTCGAATCATCAGAACAGGTTACCCAAACCGAAGTTGATCTGGTAGAGCTTTTCGCCGGGCCGGTGGTTGAAGCCGTAGCCCCAGTCGAGGCGGATCGGGAAGGCCGGCGTGGTGAAGCGGATGCCGAAGCCGGCGTCCGCCTTGATGTCGCGCTCGCCCGTGCCCATGCGGCCGCTGATGTCCTTGGCGCGATCCCAGGCCGCGCCGATGTCGACGAATGTCACGAACTTCACGATCGTCTTGCGGTGCTCGCGCGCCAGCGGGAAACCGAACTCGATGTTGCCGACGTCGTAGACCTTGCCGCCGGTGGGCACGCCCACCTCGCCGGTCGGGGCGTAGCCGCGCAGCGTGTCCTGGCCGCCGAGGAAGAAGCGGGCGAACACGGGCACTTCCTTGCTCCGGCCGAATTGCGTGATGTAGGCGGCGCGGTTGGCGAACGTCAGCACGAACGGGTAATCGTTGACCTCGAAGAGCTTGAAGTGGGTCGAGTCCGTCAGCGCCGGCTTGAAATAGTCGATGGTGCCGCCGAGCGGCCCGCCCGAGAAGGTCAGCGCCAGGGAGTGGCGGCTGCCGCTCGTCGGGTCCCAGATGTTGTCGCGGGTGTCGCGGGCGAACTCGGCCGTGACGGAGGAGAAATAGCTCGTGCCCTCGGTCAGCGCGCCCGCGAACTGCGGGTCGACGTTGGTGACGATGATGCGCGAGAACGTGTACGAGAGATTGAGGTGGTACTTGTCCTCCTGGAAGCGCGGCCCGAGGCGGAGCGTGCCGCCGGTGTTCTTCTCGACGTAGGCGGAGGTGGAGCTTTGGTACGGGCTCACGCGCCTCGTATTGAAGGCGTCGACGCCGAGGCTCGTGGGGCTGTCGCCGAGCCAGGGCGTGGTCCAGCTGGCGGAATAGTCCTGCACGCGCTTGCCGAAGGACCATTGCAGCGAGGCGCGCTGGGCGCGGCCGAAGAGGTTCATGTGCTGCAGCGACAGGGTGCCGACGAGGCCGTCGAGCGAGGAATAGGCGGCGCCGGCCGTCAGCACGCCGGGCTTGCCCTCGGTGACGTCGAAGGTGAGGTCGACCTTGTCGGGGTCGCTGGGGCTCTGGATGTCGATGTCCACGTCGTCCATGAAGCCCAAGTTCATGATCTTCTCGCGGCTCTTGCGCACGCGAGACGCCTGGAACATCTGGCCCGGCTTGACCACGACCTCGCGGGCGATGACGTGCGTCTTGGTGGCTTTGTTGCCCTCGACGTCGACGTGGTCGATGTAGACGATGTCGCCCTCGGTGATGGCGTAATGGACGTCCATCAGGTCGGTCTTCTCGTTGTGCGTCTTGACCGGAGTGACGCGGGCGCGCAGGCGGCCCCTATCGGCGTAGAGCTCCTGGATGGCGCGCACGCTCTCCTCGTACTCTTCCTGGTTGAAGATGCGGCCCTTGCGGTAGACCAGGGCGTGGGCGAGCTCGGTGTCCGTGTAGACGGTATAGCCGGAGAACGTGCTGTCGCCGAAGCGGTACTGGCGGCCCTCGGCGATCGTGTAGTCGATGTAGAAGCGCTCCTTGTCCTCGCTGGCCAGCACGGTCGGCGTGCTCACCGAGGCGTCCAGGTAGCCGTGGTTGAGGTAGAAGGTCTCGATCTTTCGCTGGTCCTCGTGCAGGTCCTTCTCCACGAAGACCTTGCCGGCCTTGTTCTTGAGGTCGGAGAGGATCTTCTTGGCTCGGAACCGCGTCACGCCGCGGAGGGTGACCCACGTCACCTTGGACTTGGCGCCTTCGTCGATCGTGAAGGTGATCGTGGCCTTGAGGGTGACGGTGTCGACGTCCACCTTCGAGCGCACGGAGGCGTCGAGAAAGCCGGTCTCGTGGTACTTGGTCAGGAGCTTGCCGTCGTCCTCGCGCAGCTTGACCTCGTCGAGAGGGTCGCCGGTCTTGAGGGCGATGAGGTCGACGAGGACGCCGCGGCTGAGCTTCTTGTTGCCCTCCCAATTGATCTTCTTGATGATGGGCTTCTCGACGACCTGGAACGTGAGCTTCACCGTCGTCGAGGAGCCCGCGACCTTGGCGTAGTTGGACGGCACGGGCTTGCCGGTGGAGCTGATGTCGGCGGCGACGCGGTCGAAGTCGCCCAGGCCGAGCAGCGCCTGGATGTCCTTGTCGAGGTCGGGGCGATCGTAGAGGTTGCCGACGCGCGCCTTGACCTCGCTCTTGACCGTGCGGAACTTCACGTTCTTGTTGCCCTGCACCGCCAGCTCGCCGATCACCCACGGCCGCGGCGGGACGGGGGCCGGAGGGGCTTCGACCAGCGGGGCGGCGACCGGGACTTGGACGGCCGGGGTCGAGACCGCCACCTGGGCTGCGGGCGTGGAAATAGCCACGGCTGCCGTCGAGGCCGACACCGGTGCTGCGGGGTCGGTCTGGGCTTGAGCCGGGATAGCCAAGACGGCTAGCAGGGAGCTCATGAGGACGCCTTTCACGAAGG
>CAZZGQ010000410.1:0-1353 GCA_964653765.1 uncultured Elusimicrobia bacterium
TCGAGGTGACGAAGCAGGCCGGCGAGAGGGCCGACAGCGCCACCACGTCCAGGTAGGAGAGGTGGTTGGCGACGATGAGCCGGCCAGACGGGCCGGCCATGCGGCCGTCGCGCGTGGCGCGCAGCCCGAGGATGCGCAGGATCATCTTGGCGTAGCGGTGCCCCAGCAAGGCCTGGCGGCGCAGGCGGGCGCCTCGGTCCGGGTACCAGCGCAGCGCCACCAGCACGGAGTGGACCGCGAAGACCGCCATGAGCGACAAGACGGCGGCGACGCGCGCCGCCGCGCGCAGATCCCGGGGGCTCATGCGTCGCCTCCCAGGAAGCGCGCCGCCACGCGGGGATGGACGCGCTCCAGGTCGATCACGGTGAAGAGGTCGGCGCAGCGGAACTTCCGGTCGTGGGCGGGCTCGCCGTGCAGGATGGCGCCGGCGTTGAGATAGGAGCGCAGCAGCGGCGGCAGCTCGGCCCGCGCGGCGGCGGTCTCGAGCGGAGCGATCTGAGGCGGCCGCCGGGAGAAGCGGTAGCGCTCCTTGGGCACGACGCCCAGGGCGTCCGAATGGCGCTCGGGCTTGAGGCTCTCCACGATGCCGAAGGCCAGCCGCGGATCGTCGTTCCAGACCGTCGAGCAGCCGAAGAGGTAGCGCGCTCCGGTCATGCGCGCGTAGCGCCCCAGGCCCTTCCAGACCAGCCCCAGGGCGTGGCCGTTGCGGTATTCGGAGCGCACGCAGGCGCGGCCGAGCTCGAGCTTCACGCCGGGCTGCGCCAGGAAGCCGTCGAGCTCGAACTCCTCTTGAGAGTAGAAGCGGCCGGTGTCCGAGGAGCAGAGCAGCCGGTAGGCCGCGGCCACGCGGCCGCGCTCCGGCTCGCGCACGATCACGTGATCGGCGAAGAGATCATAGACGTCGGTATCGAGGCGCCCCGTGCTCCCGCCCTGATCCGATACTTCCGAGAGGAAGATCTCGCTGCGCAGCTGCAGCACCTCGAGGAGCTGGCGCGGCGTGTCGACGGTCTCCACCTTCCAGCCGCCGAGGTCCAGCGAAAAGCGGCGCTTGGGCCGAAAGCCCGTCAGCCGCAGCAGCGCGAAGCCGTCGCACATGGCGAAGAGCGCGCGCGTCCCCCAATCGGTCTTCTTTCCCGTCTCCCTGGTCGTGTTCATGGCGGGGAGGATAAGGTTTGCGGCGCGCGCTCGCCATGCGCCGTCCGTAAACGGAACGTAGCCTGTCGTTGACCCGGGTGTAACGCGGAGTTTACAGGCGGCGGCGCTCGCGGAGTGGTATGCTGAGAATCATCCGCTTTCGAACCCGCGATGAGAAATGGCGGGACCGGCCCTTGGGCGAGTCAAGCCCAAGGGCTT
>CAZZGQ010000410.1:1453-2930 GCA_964653765.1 uncultured Elusimicrobia bacterium
GTGGCGTGGTCGGCGATGCGCTCGAGGTTGCGGGCGATGAGGATGATGTCCATGCCGCGTTGGATCGTCGAGGCGTCGGACTGCATGAGCTGGACGAGCTCGCGGAAGGTCTGGCTCTTCAGGCGGTCCTCCTCGTCGTCCTTGGCGATCACCCGCTGCGCCAGCTCCACGTCGCGGCGCGCGAAGGCGTCGAGCGACTCGCGGACCATCTCCGAGGCGAGCTCCACCATGCGGGGGATGTCGCCGAGCTTCATGCGCGGCTGCTTGTTGAGGAAGACGCTCGTCTCGGCGATGTTCACGGCCTGATCGCCGATGCGCTCGAGGTCGGAGTTGATCTTGAGGGCGGCGGCGAGCAGCCGGAGATCCCCGGCGGCGGGCTGGTGGAGCGCGATCAAGCGCAGCACGTGGTCGTCGATGTCGATGTGCAGCTGATTGACCCGATCCTCGTTGGCCTTCACCTTCTCGAGGTAGGACTCGTCGCGGCTGGTCAGCATCCGCACCGCCTGCTGGATCATGTCCTCGCAGAGGCCGCCCATCATCAGCAGCTCGTCGCAGAGCTGGCGCAGGTCTTCGTCGAAGTGCCGCTTCAAGGTCATCGTGGTCTCCGGGTCAGCCGAAACGTCCCGTGATGTAGTCTTCGGTGCGCTTGTCGGCCGGCTGCGTGAAGATCTTGGACGTGAGATCGCACTCGACGAGCTCGCCCATGAGCATGAACGCGGTGCGCTCGGAGCACCGGGCGGCCTGCTGCATGTTGTGCGTCACGATGACGATCGTGAGCTGGCTCTTGAGCTCGAGCAGGAGCTCCTCGATGCGGGCCGTGGCGATCGGATCGAGAGCGGAGCAGGGCTCGTCGAGCAGCAGGACCTCGGGCTCGACGGCGAGGGCGCGCGCGATGCACAGGCGCTGCTGCTGGCCGCCGGAGAGGCCGGTGCCGGGCCCGCGGAGCTTGTCTTTGACCTCGTCCCACAGGGCGGCGCGGCGCAGGCTCAGCTCGACCTTCTCATCGAGCTCGGCGCGGTCGCCTCGGCCGTTCAGCGTCAGGCCGGCGGCCACGTTCTGGAACACGCTCATCGTCGGGAAGGGGTTGGGGCGCTGGAACACCATGCCCACGCGGCGGCGAAGAAGGACCGGATCCATGTCTTGAACGGGCTTGCCGTCCAGCAGGATCTCGCCGGAGGCCCAGGCGCCGGGCGCCTGCTCGTGCATGCGGTTGAGCGTGCGGATCATGGTCGACTTGCCGCAGCCCGACGGCCCGATGATCGCGGTGACGTTCTTGGCCGTGAAGCCGAGGTCGACGCCCTTGAGGATCTTCGCGGCGCCGTAGCCCGCCTCGAGCCGGCGGACCTCCATGACGGCGGGGGCGGCGGATCTCTCCGTGCCCGGGCCGGCCTGACCTACGGAAGGGGGGATCATGGTCTTGGGTAATTCTATCATCTAGCGGGCTTCTCCAGAGGAGCGCGACAGCGCCAAGCGGGTG
>CAZZGQ010000411.1:0-2928 GCA_964653765.1 uncultured Elusimicrobia bacterium
GGAGAGCGGGTTGTGCAGGCCCAGGAGCTCGCGCGCCTTCCAGGCGTCGGTGACGCCGGCCTCCGCCAGCATCTTCACGTATTCCTTGTGGAAGTTGGCGGCGGCGACGTAGCCTTGGCGGCCCTTGCGCACCGGATCGAGCGAGAAGGCCGTCAGCGAGGTCGCGGCCGAGGCGATGCCCTCGGGGCAGCCCATGCCTTCGCGGCCGTCGCACTTCTTGGCCATCACGCAGCCCACGCCCATGCCGAGCCAGCCGCGCGCCGCGCAGACGCCGTCGGCGCCGAGGGCGAGCTTGTGCACGGCGTCCACGGGCCAGAGGATGCCGCCGCTGACGTCGAGGAAGACCTGATCGCGCACGCCGAGCTTCTTGAGCATGGCGTCCATGGCGATAGTCGCCTGGTCGGACGGCAGGCTCGTGTCCGCTTCCGGCGGGGCGTTGCCGGAGCCGGGGGAGAACTCCTTGTCCGCGCCGTCGACCTGGATGTGGTCGGGCAGGGCGCGGGCGTCGCGCCAGTACTGCAGCTTCGCGTAGACGTCGCGCACGTTGCCGACGCCGAACTTCAGGGAGACGGGCTTGCTTGTCACCGCGCGGGCGGCCTTGACCACGCCGGCCACGGCCTCCGCGTTCGCGAAATCGGCGATCACCTCGGGAGACTTGTATTTCTTGGCGGCCGACAGCTCGCGGTGGGCGCGCCAGATCAGGCCCATCTTGCTCGGGTCGACCTTCGCCCCGCGCTTGGCGGCCTGCTTGAGCTTGAACTGGATCATCGCCACGAAGGGGCTGTCGGCGACGGCGCGCAGCTTGTCGAAGTCGATCTTCTGCTCGTCGTCGTCGCGGCGGATGCCGTTGAGGCCGGCGCCGAACTGGGCCACGATCTGCACGCGCCGCAGGTCCTCGGGAGAGAACTCCTTGAAGAGCTCGTCGCGGTAGCCCATCAGCAAATCGACGGTGGCGACGATCTTGGCCTCGTCCCAGCTGGCGTCCTCGAGCTGCCCGTTCTCCTTGAGCCAGGAGATCACGCCCTGCTTGATCTTGGCGGAGTCGCCCTCGAGATAGCCCAGCAGCAGGCGCGGGCTGCCCTCGCCCGTGTTGTGAAGGAGGCGCACGCCCTGCTCCTTGGCGAGCTTGAGGTTGATGTAGAGGAGCGCCAAGTGCGCCTGCGGCGTGATCTGCGGGTTGCTCATGCCGGAGATCCCGAGACCCGGCGTCAGGGTGACGTCGCGCAGCTTGAATTCCTGGCCGGCGAGCGAGGCCGCCAGCTCCTCGACGTTCTTGTCCTCCGTGGCGTCGCCGAGCGTCGTCGAGAGGATCTTGGGGTCGCCGTCGTAGGTGGCGTGGCCGAAGGCGCCCGTGAAGTCGCCGTTGCGGTGGAGAGCCTTGACGACGCTCCAGCGGTACGGGTGCCGGTGCGGCTCGGTGAGCAGCGTCCAGGCGCGCAGGAACTCTCCGGCCTCGCGCGCGAAAGTCTGGCCGAGCCTCTTGATCGAGCGGTACAGATAGCGGCCCGCGACGGTCTTGGCGGCGTAGCCGCTCTTGACGAGGCCCACCTTGGCCCTGAAGAGGGGTCCGGAAGCGACGGCCGGCCGGACGAGGGCTCGGGAGCGGGAAGCCTGCGCCTTGCGCAGCCGCGCCACGCCGGGCGTCATCAGCGCGGCGGGCACGCGCGGCAGCTCGGCCGCGGCTGCCTCGACGGCGGTGGCGTCGCGGCCCGGCGCCAAGGACGAGGCCACCGCCCGCAGCCTTTCCTCGAGGGCCGCGCGCTTCTCGGGCGCGAGGTGGGAGACGAAGGTCCGGGCGAAGAAAGCGAGGGAGGCCCGCTTGTCCTCGGGAGCGTAGGCGGCCAGCGGCCCGGAGAGCTGCGCCAGCCGGGCGACGAGCACCGGATAGTCGGGCGAGGCGGGATCGGCGGCGGCGGCTTCCCGCAGCAGCCGGTCGGCCTCGACGGAGGCTTCGGCGCGCAGATCCGCCTGGGCGCCGGCGACGGCGGCGGCCTTGGCGCCCTCGTCCAGGGCGGCGTAGGCGGCGGGCGTCAGGCCGCGCAGCTCCAGCGCGCGCAGCAGCGGGGCGGTCTCGGCCGGGCCGGCCGAGGCGGAGAGGGCGGCGTCGGGTCCCCAGATGGCGAGCGGGCTGGCGTGCAGGGCGCCCGGGCCGGCGCCCGCCGGCTCCGAGAGCGTGGCGGCGCCGCAGCGCGCGGCCAACAGCGCGGCCGCGCAGCAGGCGATGACGAGCCTCATGCGGAAAGTATATTGAGGAACGCCGGTCTCTACTGAGAGGCTTAGGGCCCGCTCGGGCGGCGGACGGAGGCCCAAGCGTTTTCGGGCCTAAAGGTCCGGGTCAGCGGGGCAGGCGCAGGAAGCAGCTGGCGCAGCGGTGGTACTTGTCGAGCCGCTCCGTCTTGAGCGAGAACTTGCGGCTGAGGGCCTTGTCGAAGTCGAGCAGCTCGTCGATGTGGTCGAGCTTGTTCTCCAGGCCCTCATGGTCGGACTTGATCTCGTTCTCGTACTCCCAGAACGTCGAGGCCGAGAAAAGGCCGCGGCCGCTGATGTGGAAGGCGAAGATGCGGTCGAGCGAAGGCTCGAGGAAGGCCGAGCCCAGGTCGACGACGAACTTGTCCTTCTGGTAGCTGCAGACGATGGGGCTGCTCGTCAGGCGCTTGAGCGTGCCGGCGCCGAGGTGGCGCTCCAAAGCCGTCCTCATCTCGGGGCTCACGTGGCGGTTGATGATCTGGCGCAGCGAGACCTCGCTGAAGCGGATCACGTCGTGGTGGCTCTCCTCGCTGACCACGTGGTCCAGGCGCTCCGAGGAGAACTCCGAGCGGTAGAGCAGGCCGTTCGTGCGGAAGCCCGGTCCTTTATATTGCAGGTAGACGTTCGATCCGTCGCCCTTGTAGCGCAGGCGCAGGCTCGCTCCGAGCTTGAGCAGCTTCA
>CAZZGQ010000412.1:0-2917 GCA_964653765.1 uncultured Elusimicrobia bacterium
GGCGCGGCGTGCTCGGGAGCCGGCGCGGCCGGGGACTTCGGCTCGGCGGCGGCTTCAGGCGCCTGCGACGCCGGCGCCGGCAGGCCCAAGGACTCCTTGACCAGCCGGCGGGCCGCGATCATCGTCGTCTGCGCCAGCTCGTCGGCGGCGCGGTCGCGGAAGTGGGTGGCCGGGGAGCGGTTGAAATCGGTCAGGCGGCCGTTGGCCTCGCGAGCCAGGCTGAGGGTGCCGTCCGGAGCGATGGCGTATTCTAAGGAAGGGCCCTGGGCGCCGGCCGGCTCGCGCGAGACGCGCTGCAGGCGGCCGTTGGCGTCGAAAGAGGCGTAGATGCGGCTGACGGGCGGGCCGTCGTGCAGGGCGTCGAGGATCATGACGGCGGCGCGCGGGCCGTCGGCATGGGCGCGGCTCAGGAGCTGGCGATGCCCGTCATTGGCGGCGGAGAGGACGGAGGTCGAGGCGTCGCGCGGCGAAGCCTGCATGGGCTCCTCGGCGGCGGCATGATCGAACGCTTGGGACTGGCGGACCGTCTCGGCTTCGCCGCCCGTCGCGGCGGCCGCCGCGGCGCCGGTGCCGGAGCCGGGTTGCTCGGCGGCGCCGGCCGGGGCGGCCTTGGCCGGGATGAGCTGCTTCTCCAGGGCGGGCATGATCGTGCCCTCGATGAGGGAATCGACCGACTCCTGGCCGGGGATCTGGCCGGCAGCCGGGACGCCTAGGTCGGGACCGGCGGGATTGACGGGAAGAGCCAGGGCGGGGACGCCCGAGCCGAGACCGGCGACGGGAGCGCCGGCCGTCTTCGTGCCGGCCGCCAGAGCCTCGTAGGCGCCCAGGCCGGGCATCGTGACGATGAGGCTTGCGCAGGTGAAGGCCGCGACGGCTTTTCGCCAGAGCTCCATCGCCGGTAATGTAGCTCCTGGGGCCCCGCGGGAGGAGGGTCTCTGGGGCCGGGGCCGGCGCGTAAAAGACCCAAGACCTTCTGGGACTTCGGGCCCGTGCCAGGCTTTAAGAAATTAAGCGGATCAGACGCCGACCGAGGCTTTCTCTTCTTCCACGGCTCGGATCATCTGGCTGATGGCGCTGGGAGTCCGGTTGAAGAGGCGGCTGAGCTCGCTGACCCCCAGCCGGGCTTCCTTCCAGATCCGATGGACCGCCTGGCGGCGCGCCGCGGAGATGTCGCGCCACTGCAGCGGGCCGGTCAGCTTCTCGATCCCGAGGCCGGTGGCTTCGCCTACCTCGGCCAGGATGCGCTTGGCCTCGGAGGCGGACTCCGCCGGCCGGACCGGGGCGGGGCCGGCGCCGGCTTCCTTCAGGCGGGCCAGGAAGCCCTCGCTGCCGATCGCCGCCCCGCCCACGATGGGCAGGACGAGGTCGGAGGCGGACTTGAGCCGGTCCTTGATGAACTGCAGGTAGCGGACGGACTGCTTCAGGCGCGTGCTGCCGAACTGGGCCAGCACGGCGTCGGAGTCGACGAGAGGCTCGCG
Source organism: uncultured Elusimicrobia bacterium (assembly GCA_964653765.1). GTDB lineage: Bacteria > Elusimicrobiota > Elusimicrobia > UBA1565 > UBA9628 > JAGWUP01. The sequence goes on from CAZZGQ010000412.1 coordinate 1,479, forward strand.
CTCGTCGGACTCGACGTAGGCGGCGCAGCTCGACCACTGATAGCGCCAGGGCTTGGCGTGCAGCTTGCCGTCGGCCGGCTTCAGGTGGATGAAGCGCGTCACCTCCGTCAGCATGCGGTCCTTGTCCACGAGAAGCGCCTTGTAGCGGCCGCGGAAGACGTGGCCGCTGGTGTTGTGGGCGCTGTTGAAGTACTTGGTGTAGACCGTGTTGAAGCCCTGCATGACGGAGGACAGGTTGGCTTCGCTGGTCTCGAGCAGGAGGTAGGCCTCGTGCGGCATCAGGCAGTAGGCGTAGACCTTCAGGCCGCAGCGCTCTTTATACGTGCGCAGCAGGGACAGGAAGTAGCGCCGGTCCTGGTTGGACATGAAGATGTCCTGCCGGTTGTTGCCCTGCAGCTCGATGTAGTAGCAGGCGCCGGCCACTTGCAGTCGCGGGGGACGTCCCATGGGCTGATCCTAGCAAAAACCGGGCCGGGTGTCAGGCATTAAATGGTTTCGATCTTGCGCCGTAGGGCGTTGACGCTGCCCACCTCGCCCAGCATCACCAGGGAATCGGAAGCGGCGATGGGCCGGGAGGGCGGCGGGTTGATCTCGTACTTGCCGGCCCCGGCGGGCAGGATCGCCACGCAGAGCGGGGCGTCCCCGGCCGCGCCCTTGACGGTCTCGATCGTCTTGCCCACGAACGGCGAGCCCGGAGGCACGCGCACCTCCTCGAAGCGCACGATCTCCCCCCGCTCGCGGATCATGGAGTCCAGGAAGCCCACCGTCACCGGCCGGATCATCTCGGAGGCCATGCGCAGGCCGCCGATATACTCGGGATTGACGACGTTGTCGGCGCCGCTGCGGAAAAGCTTCTCGCGCACGCCGATCTCCTTCTGGGCGGAGACGACGCGGATCTTCGGGTTCAAGCCCTTGGCCGAGAGCGCCACGAAGGCGTTGTCTTGGTCGCTGGAGAGCACGGCGAAGACGCCGGCGGCGCGCTCCACGCCCGCGCGCTTGAGGACGTCATCGGTCGTGGCGTCCCCCTCCACGACCTGGTAGCCGCCCGGGCCGAGGCGCTCGGACACGCTCTGCAGCGTCTCGGCGCTGCGATCGAGCATCACGAACGGCCGCTGCGTGCGCTTGAGCTCGGAGGCGATGACGCCGCCGGCGTGGCCGCCGCCGCAGACGATGTAGTGTCCCGACATCCGATCGATTTCCTTTTGCATGCGCCTCCTCTTGAAAGCGTCGGAGAGCTCCCCCTCGACGAGCACGGAGGTGATCGTGGAGAACGAGTAGGTCATCACGCCGATCCCGCCCAGGATGAGCACGATCGTGAAGAGCCGCCCTCCCGTCGTCAACGGATGCGTCTCGCCGTAGCCCACGGTGGAGAGCGTGATGACGGTCATGTAGAGCGAGTCGAGCCAGGACCAGCCCTCGATCAGGCGATAGCCCGTCGC
>CAZZGQ010000413.1:0-2902 GCA_964653765.1 uncultured Elusimicrobia bacterium
TCGAACACGCGCATGTGGATCTGGCAGGTGGCCGTGCCGTTCTCAGGACCGTGGGCCTGGCCGTTGATCACGCAGGAGCACATGCCGCAGATGCCCTCGCGGCAGTCGGAATCGAAGGCGACGGGCTCCTCGCCCTTCTTGAGCAGCTGCTCGTTGAGGACGTCCAGCATCTCCAGGAACGAGGCGTCCGGCGAGATGCCGGCGACCTGGTAATCGGCGAAACGGCCGGGGTCCTGCGGGCCTTTCTGCCGCCAGACCTTGAGCTTGTAGTTCCTCTTGGCTTTGTCGGACATTAGGCGTAGCTCCTCTGCGTCAGGTGGACCTCGTCGAAGGCGAGCGGCTCCTTATGCAGTTGGGGCTCGGCCTTCTCGCCCTTGTGCTCCCAGGCGGAAACGTAGGCGAAGTTCGCGTCGTCGCGCTTGGCCTCGCCGTCGGGCGTCTGGTGCTCCTCGCGGAAGTGGCCGCCGCAGGACTCCTCGCGGTTGAGGGCATCGCGCGCCATCAGCTCGCCGAGCTCGAGGAAGTCGGCGACGCGGCCGGCGCGCTCGAGCGTCATGTTGAGCTCGCTGCCGGAGCCGGAGACGTTCACGTCCTGCCAGAACTCCTCGCGCAGCTTCGGGATCCGCTTAAGCGCCTCCTGCAGGCCGGCCTTGTTGCGGGCCATGCCGACCTTGTCCCACATGACAGCTCCGAGCGCGCGGTGGAATTCCTGCGGGGTGCGCTTTCCCTTGATGCTCAGGAGTTTCTCAGCGCGCTCGGAAACCGCTTTCTCCATCGCTTTGAACTCGGCGTTATCCGTTCCCACCTTCCCGAGCTTGCTGGACGCCAGATAGCCCCCGAGCGTATAAGGCGCGATGAAATATCCATCAGCCAACCCCTGCATCAGCGCCGACGCGCCCAAACGGTTGGCGCCATGGTCGCTGAAGTTGGCCTCGCCCAGGCAGAAGAGGCCGGGGATCGTCGTCATCAGGTTGTAGTCGACCCAGAGGCCGCCCATCGTGTAGTGCACGGCGGGGTAGATGCGCATCGGCACCTTGTAGGGGTTCTCCGCCGTGATGTGGTGGTACATGTCGAACAGGTTGCCGTACTTCTCGCGCACCGTGTCCTCGCCCAGGCGCTTGATGGCGTCGGCGAAGTCCAGGTACACGGAGAGGCCGGTCTCGCCCACGCCGCGTCCCTCGTCGGACATCTGCTTGGCGTTGCGGGAAGCCACGTCGCGCGGCACGAGGTTGCCGAAGCTCGGGTACTTGCGCTCCAGGAAGTAATCCCGCTCGTCTTCCGGGATCGTGTCGGGCGACCGCTTGTCGCCCTGCTTCTTGGGCACCCACACGCGCCCGTCGTTGCGCAGCGACTCGGACATCAGCGTCAGCTTGGACTGGTAGTCGCCGCTGACGGGGATGCAGGTGGGGTGGATCTGCGTGTAGCAGGGGTTGGCGAAGGCGGCGCCGTGCTTGTGGGCCCGCCACGAGGCCGAGACGTTCGAGGCCATCGCGTTAGTAGAGAGGTAGAATACCTGCCCATATCCGCCGGTGCAGAGGAGAACGGCATGGCCTGCATAAGATTCCACCGCGCCGGTGACTAGATTCCGGCAAACGATCCCGCGCGCCGCTCCGTCCACCACGACCAGCTCGAGCATCTCGCGGCGCGGGAACATCTTTACGGTGCCTTTGCCGACTTGCCGCATCAGCGAAGAGTAGGCACCGAGTAACAGCTGCTGGCCGGTCTGGCCGCGGGCGTAGAACGTGCGCGAGACCTGCGCTCCCCCGAAGGAGCGGTTCGACAGCGTTCCGCCGTACTCGCGGGCGAAGGGGACGCCCTGGGCCACGCACTGGTCGATGATGTTGTTGCTGACCTGGGCCAGGCGATAGACGTTGGCCTCGCGCGAGCGGTAGTCGCCGCCCTTGACCGTATCGTAGAACAGCCGGTAGATCGAGTCGCCGTCGTTGGGGTAGTTCTTGGCGGCATTGATGCCGCCCTGGGCGGCGATGGAGTGGGCGCGGCGGGGGGAGTCCTGGATGCAGAACACCTTCACGTTGTAGCCCAGCTCGGCGAGCGACGAGGCGGCGGAGCTTCCCGCCAGGCCGGTGCCGACGACGAGGATGTCGTACTTGCGCTTGTTGGCCGGGTTGACCAGCTTGAGGTCGAACTTATACTTGTCTCACTTCTGCTGGATCGGTCCTTCCGGGACCTTGCTGTCGAGCTTCATCGAGGGCCTCCCACGAAGTACGCCCAGATCGGAATGGACGCGAAACCGGCGCAGATCACGAACGCGAAGAGCATGCCCAGCTTGCGGATGGCCGGCGTGTACTTCGGATGGTTGAGGCCGAGCGTCTGGAAAGCGCTCTGCACGCCGTGGGACAGGTGCAGCATCAGGCCCAGCAGCGCCACGACGTAGAAGCCCACGTAGAGGGGGTTCTTGAACCAGCCCATGACCAGCTGATAGAGGCCGTGCTCGTCGTTGCCGAAGCGGAACGTCTTGATGTGGACGATGACGAAGGCGAGCACGAGCAATGCCGTCCAGGTCATCGTGCTCGAGCCCCAGCTGCGGCCGCCCTTGCTCTGATACTCGGCGTAGCGGGCCGGCCGGGCCTGATTGTTCTCGTAGCGCAGCTTCAGCGAGACCAGGATGTGCAGGGCGAAGACCACGAAGAGGCCGATCTCGGCCACCGGCAGCAGCTTGTTGGCCGCCAGCGTCTCGGCGTAGTGATTGAAGGCGCCCTCGCCGACGAAGATGAAGAGGTTGCCGGCCAGGTGCGCGACCAGGAAGCCGCAGAGGGCCAAGCCCATGAGCGCCACGATCACCTTGCGCCCGATCGACGAGCCGAAGATCCTACAGAGATGGCACATGAGTCTCTCCTTAAAAACCTTAAAAACCGCCGACGCTCGAATCGTATCAAAAGCC
>CAZZGQ010000414.1:0-2875 GCA_964653765.1 uncultured Elusimicrobia bacterium
TCCTGCCCGCTGGCGCGGTAGGCTAGATCGCGGAGTTCTCGAGCTGCTTGAGCTGCAGCTCGCGGTTGAGGCGCTCGGCCCCTTCCTTGATGACGTGGAGCTCGCGGTCCATGGCGCTGTCGAGCCAGCGGCGCCAGAGGAAGGACAAGGGCCGCAACGGCAGCGGGAGCTGGCACTGCTGCTCCTGCGTGATCAACGTGCCGCCCGTGACCGAGCGCAGGTGGAAGCCGCCGACCATCTTGGGGAGCGGGCCGCGGACCATCTCGCGGCGGTAGCCGCCGTCCTGCGCGAACTCCACCTTGAAGGAGCCGTGCCAGGGCAGGGCCATGAAATGCCCCTGCACGTCGACGACGCCGCCGGCGTCGTCGCTTTGCGAGACGGCCACGTCGCTCAACTTGGGGCCGTATTCGGAGAAGCGGCTGAGATCGCGCAGGTACTTGCGCACCGATTCTTTGGGAGCGGAGATGAGGATCTGACGCTTGGCGGTCAACATGGCCCATTGATTTTAGCAAACTCGACCCGGAAACCTTCTAGGCCCTACGGCGCGCCAAAACGACCCTAAAGTCCTATGCCGCGCGTTCCGGCGTTTTGCGATAACGGGGCGTGCTTCTCCTGCTGCTGTGGGCCTCGGTCGCTTCGGCGCAGCCGCGATCGTTTACGCCGGCCGAAAGCGCCGTTCTCGCTCCCCGGCTCGGCCTGCCGTCGGCCGCCGTCCCCGTTCTCGCCGCCGCGGCCCCTGAAACCGCCGTCGAGGGGCCGTCGCCGGCGGCCTCGGCGGGCGGTCAGCTCGTGGAGGCGACCGCTCCCGCCCGTCCCGATGAGCCCGTCGCCGCGACCCAGGAGAGGGCTGGGCTCCTCTTCGACGGCGGCGCCCACGCGGCGCTCGAAGCCAAGGACGACACGCAGCGCCTCAAGGCGCACATGAAGGGCGTGCGCGACGGCTCCGCCGGCCCCTTGCCGCCGAAGGCGCGCGACTTCCACTACATTTTCGTCCCCGGATTCGGCTGGGACGGCCTGTTCGATTATTTCGGCCCCAATCGCCGGCATCTCGAGCGCCTGGGCCTGACGACGTCCTTCGTCGTCACCGATCCCCTCGCGACGTCGGGCGAGAACGCCGAGTCCGTCCGACGGGCCATCGAGGCGTCCGCCAAGCCGGTCGTGCTGATCGGCCACAGCAAGGGCGGCCGCGACTCGCTGGAGGCTCTGCGGCTCCATCCGCGGCTTCAGGGCAAGGTGGCCCGGCTGCTCATGATCCAGAGCCCCGTCCGCGGCTCGGCCTTGGCGGCCTGGTTCGCCGCCAGGCCCTGGGTCTTCGCCACCGGGCTCTTCACGGAGATGGTCTTCAAGCCGTGGCGGCTGTTCTGGGGCAATCCGTTCTTTTACCATGCCACCGTGCGGCAGCTGGCGCGGCCGGCGACCCCGCTGATCGACCCGCATCCCGGCCTGAAGATCTTCTCCATCGCCACGCGCGTCACAGACGACACGAAGGCGGCGCCCCCGCTGCAGTACCAGTCCTCCTTCGTGTCCTCGCTCTCAGGCAAGGACAACGACGCCGTCGTCGGCGCCGAGGAAGCGGTGGCCCCCGGCTCCCGCTACGCTGTCCTCGATCACGTCGCCCACGGCGACACCGTCTCCGATCCCAGCAACCGGAGCACCACGCTATTCAGCGCCCGAGGCCATGACCCGTTCTTCGCGGCCCGCCTCACCGAGGCGGCCGTGCGCTGGATGTTCGGCGCCGGCGAATAAGATCCGATCTCGGCCGGGCCGAAAGACCCTGGAAGCCGCCCAGGCGACCCTCTAAACTACGCCTCATGAGGAAGCTGCGGGGTTGCTGCGCCATCGCTCTCGTCCTGCTTGCCCCGGCCGGGGCCGCGCTGGCCAAGGACGCCCAGCCGCGCGACGTTTTGGCGGCCCCGATCCCCAAGATCCGCTTCAAAAAGGCCAGTGACCCCGGAAGCTCGGTGACCTGGCTGCTCGTTCCGTTCGATCGCAGCAAGGTGGTCAAACAGCTGACCCCGGGCGATTGCGCCCCGGCCTCGGTCTTCAACGCGCTGAGCCTGGGGCCGCCCGAGCTCAGAGCCGCCATCGAGCGTCTCGACGGGGCGACGATCGCCGACAAATACCGGACGTTCTTCGAGCGGATCGTTCGCAAGCCTTCCGAAGCGAATAGAGGGACGCGCCCGCGCACGTCGGCGAAAGAGACGGCGCTCGCCGACGTCCGATTCATCCTGGCCGACGCCGTGGAGGGAGCGAGCGCGCCGCGGTATCGTGGAGACTTCGCGCTGCGAGCCGACGGAGAGCCCCTGGGCTGGGCCACGGCCAGGATCCACGGACAGCTCAAGCGGTCCTTGCGCGCCGGGGTGCTGCCGATCCTGAGCTACGCGGGACATCACGGGGCGCACTCGGTCGCCGTGCTCGGGGTCACCGAAGGTCTCGTCGACGGCTCCATCGGCGTGCGCTACTTCGATCCCTTTTTCGGCGAGCCTTTCACGCTCTGGACTCGCGAAGAGACGAAAAAGTCCTTCTCCGCCCTGGACGGCGCGACGCACGAGGCGATCGCAGGTCTCGCGACGCCTTCCGGAGAGACGATCAACGCGCCGTACCTCAAGATCCGGACGGACAGCCCGGATCAGCCGCTAGACGGGCCTGACGACTTCTTCATCTTGGGCAGCCTGCTCGGCGACTTCGAGATCGAGAAGATCGACGTCAAGATGCCCCTGCCCTAGGCCCGCCGAAAAACGAAAACGACAGCCGAAACGGCGCTGTCGTCGGGGAAACGTCTGGATTAAACTGGAGCGGGCGAAGGGAATCGAACCCTCGTCTGATCCTTGGCAAGGACCCGTTCTACCATTGAACCACGCCCGCATCGCGTGGA
>CAZZGQ010000415.1:0-2873 GCA_964653765.1 uncultured Elusimicrobia bacterium
CGGATCTCGCCCGAGGGCATCTTGATGTGGGCGTAGCCGCCGTCCTTGGCCATCAACTGCGCTTGGGCGCCGGCGGAGCGCATCATCTGCCCGCCCTTGCCCGGAAGCAGCTCCACGTTGTGGATGAAATGACCTTCGGGGATGTTCTTGATCGGCAGGGCGTTGCCCGTCTTGATGTCGGCTTCCGGGCCGCTGACGATCGTGTCCCCCACCTTCAGGCCGACGGGGTGCAGGATGTAGCGCTTCTCGCCGTCGGCGTAGTTGACGAGGCAGATGCGCGCCGTGCGGTTCGGATCGTACTCGATCGTGGCGACCTTGCCCGGGATGCCGAACTTGTCGCGCTTGAAGTCCACGATGCGGTACGCCCGCTTGCTGCCGCCGCCGTGGTGGCGGACCATCAGCGTGCCGGTGTTGTTGCGGCCGCCGGTCTTCACGAGCCGGGCCAACAGGCTCTTCTCGGGCTTGTCGGTGGTCAGCTCGGAGTAGTCGGCCGAGGTCATGCCGCGGCGCGACGGGGTGTAGGGTTTAAAGGTCTTGATCGCCATGATTTAGCTCGCCTGCTCCGCGAAATCGATCTTCTGCCCGGTCTTGAGCGTCACGAAGGCCTTCTTCCAATCGGCCCGCATGCCGCCGCCGCGCCCGAAGCGCCGGAACTTGCCGCGCACCACCATCGTGCGCACGTCCGTCACCTCGACCTTGAACAGGTCCTCGACGGCCTTCTTGATCTCGGGCTTGGTGGCGCCGAGAGAGGTCTCGAAGAGGTACTGGTTGTGCTGCTCCTTGAGGATCGTGCTGCGCTCGGTCAGGAGCGGGCGCACGATCGTGCCGTAGATCTCTTTTTCGGACATGTTAGTTCCACCTGGCGCTGAGCTTCTCCAGCGCGGGCTGCGTCAGCACGAGCTTCTTGCTGCGCAGGACGGTATAAGCGTTGAGGTCGCCGGCCAGCAGGACCTCGACGTTCGGAATGTTGCGAGCGGCCAAGGTGATCTTGGCGTTGGGCGCATCGAGGACGATGATCGTGCGGCCGGCGCAACCGAGAGACTTGAGGATCTCGGCGACGCTCTTCGTCTTCGCTTCCTTGAGCTTGATCTCGTCGACGACCACGAGGCCGGCGTCGGCGTTGCGCGCGGCGAGAGCGTGCGCCAGCGCCAAACGAGCCTTCTGACGCGGCATGCTGAAGTTGCGCTCCACGTTCTTCGGGCCGTGGATGATGCCGCCGTGGCGCCACAGACCGGAGCGGATCGAGCCGGCGCGAGCGCGGCCCGTGTGCTTCTGCTTCCATGGCTTCTTGCCGCCGCCCGAGACTTCCGTGCGGGTCTTGACCTTGGCGTCGTACTGACGCTGGTTGGCCAAGTGGACCGTGATGACCTCGTGCAGGAACTCCTTCGACGGCTTGATGCCGAAGACGGAATCCTTGAGCTCGATCTTGCCGACCTTCTCGCCTTTGACGTTGAGAACTTGAGCTTCCATGGATCCTCTTACTTCTTCGCGCCGGCCTTCGGCGCGGCGGGCTTGATGATGTTACCCATCTTGTCCTTGCGGATCGTGGGCTTCTGAACCTCGGTGCGGACCTTCTTGGCCTTCACCGTCTGATGGACCGTGACGAAACCGCCGCGCGGGCCGGGCACGGAGCCGTTGACGAACACGAGGCCCTTCTCGGAGTCGATCTGGACGACCTCGAGCTTCTGCATCGTGACCGTCTCGGCGCCCATGTGGCCGGCCATGCGCTGGCCGGGCAGCACGCGACCGAGGGCGCGGCGGCTGGCCAGAGAGCCCGGGGAGCGCTCCTTGTCGGAGGCGCCGTGGGAGGCGGGCATGCCGAGGAAGCCATGGCGCTTCATCGCGCCGGCGAAGCCCTTGCCCTTCGAAGTGCCCTGCACGTCGACGTAGTCGCCGGTCTTCAGGGCCGAGTCGACCGTGACGACCTGGCCGGCCTCGAGGCCCTTCGTGTCGGCGACGCGGATCTCCTTGACCCAGCGCGCCGGCGCGACGCCGGCCTTCTTGAACTGGCCCAACTGAGCGCCGGGGACGTTTTTCTCCTTGCGCTCGCCGTAAGCGAGCTGGACGGCGTTGTAGCCGTCCTTGGAGTCGACGGTCTTGACCCGCATGATGCGGCAAGGCCCGACCTTGACGATGGTCACATCGTAGAGGCCCTTGTCCTTGGGGTGATAGACCTGCGTCATGCCGATCTTCTCACCGAGAATCGTCTTGAACGTGTTCGGCGCCGTTTTCGCGCCGCCGTCCTTCGTTTCCGTCGTTTGCTCAGCCATGTTTCCTCTTAGAAAATGCAGGATTCAATCACGAACCCTTTATATACTGCAGGATTCAAACACGAATCCTTTTATATACCGTTCAAACAAAAAATAAGCCCATCACCGTTTGCGCATATTTTTTTCGCGCTTGCGGTGAAGACGCTAGGTGCTACAGCGCCGAACTACAATTTAATTTCAACGTCCACGCCGGCCGGCAGATCGAGCTTCATCAGCTCGTCCACCGTCTTCGAAGTCGTCGAGTTCAGCTCGATGAGGCGCTTGTGGATGCGCATCTCGAACTGCTCCCGCGACTTCTTGTCGACGTGGGGAGACCGGAGGACCGTGTACTTCTTAATGTGAGTCGGAAGGAGGATCGGGCCGGAAACTACGGCGCCCGTTCTCTGAGCCGTCTCAACGATCTTTCCTACGCTCGCATCGAGAACACGGTGGTCGTACGCACGAAGCCGAATGCGGATTCTCTGCTGCGGATTGCTTGTCTCAGCCATGGATATTATACCTTACTTTAAGCGATTTTAAACACGTCTTATGCAGTGATGTCGGACACCACGCCGGCGCCGACGGTGTGGCCGCCTTCGCGAACGGCGAAGCGCAGGCCCTTCT
>CAZZGQ010000416.1:0-2869 GCA_964653765.1 uncultured Elusimicrobia bacterium
GCTTTCCGAGGACGAGCTGTGGAAGCTGACGCTGTTCCTCAAGAACATGGATTCCTTGCCGCCCGGGCCGCAGAAGGCCTGGGAGGCCGTACCGAGCGCCGCACATAAGAGAGGTGTTTCGTGAACAACCGGATCATGCTGGCAGTGCTGCTCGTCGCGGGCGCGGCCGTCGCCGCCTCCGCCGAGGACCGCACGGTGGACTTCGCCAAGGACGTGCAGCCCATCCTCAAGGAGTCCTGCATCGAGTGCCACGGCTTCAACCCCAAGAAGCCCAAGAAGAAGGGCGCGGCCGAGCTGCGCCTCGACGACGAGAAGCTGGCGATGAAGGGCGGCCGCTCCGGCAAGGCCGTCATCCCTGGCGACGCCAAGGACAGCCTTCTCTATAAGCTGCTCAACGGCCCGGTGCCGCGCCCCGACAAGAACGAGGGGAAGGACATCCAGGCCATGCCGCTGCCGGAGCGGGGCAAGAAGTGGCAGCCGCTGCCCAAGGATCAGATCGAGACCATCCGGCTCTGGATCGACCAGGGCGCGAAGTGGTCTAAATAAGCTTTTTGCCCCGCGGTTGGGCCAAAAAGCAGTCCGCGGTGTGGTCGTCGACCAGGCCGCAGGCCTGCATGAAGGCGTAGCAGATCGTCGAGCCGACGAAGCGGAAGCCGCGCTTCTGGAGGTCCCGGCTCAAGGCATCGGACTCCGGCGTCCGGGCCGGGACCTCCGCCCGGCACGTGGGGCGCCGGGCGATCGTCTTGCCGCCGACGAAGCCCCAGACGTGGCGGTCGAAGCCTCCCGGCTCCCGCTGCAGGTCCAGGAACGCGCGCGCGTTGCTCACGCTGGCGTCGATCTTGAGCCGGTTGCGCACGATGCCGGCGTCGGCGAGCAGCGTCGCCTTGCGCCGCGCGTCGAAGCCCGCCACGACGCGCGGATCGAAGCCGTCGTAGGCTCGCCGGTAGTTATCGCGCTTGCGCAGGATCGTGATCCAGGAAAGCCCGGCTTGCGCGCCCTCGAGGATCAGCATCTCGAACAGACGGCGGTCGTCGTGCACGGGCCGGCCCCATTCCTCGTCGTGGTACTTCACGTAGAGCGGGTCCTCGCCGGCCCACCAGCAGCGCTTCATGCCGACATTCTAGAACTTTGACGCGGCCGCCACGCCGCGGTCACGCGCCGATCGCTATCATGTCGGCTGCGATGAGCGTCAAGTTCAAGGACTATTACGAGACGCTGGGCGTCCCGCGTACGGTCTCCGACGAAGAGATCAAGCGGGCGTACCGCGCCTTGGTCCGCCGGCACCACCCCGATCTCCATCCCGAGAAGGATAAGGCCGCCCAGACCGAGCGCGTCAAGGAGATCAACGAGGCCTACTCGGTGCTGGGCGACAAGGAGAACCGCGCCAAGTACGACCGGCTGGGCTCCGAGCCCGAGCCGCCGCCGGCCGGGGACGCGCCGCCCCACGGCTTCCGTCCCGAGAACGCCGAGGCGTTCAGCGACTTCTTCTACCAGTTCTTCGGCGGAGCGGGAGCGGGCGAGGAGGCGGCGCCGTGGGAGGCGCCGGTCTCGGCGCTCGACGTGGAGGCGGAGGTCGAGCTGACGCTGGAGGAGGCGGCGCACGGCGCGGAGAAGTCCTTCACCCTGCGCGCGAACGGCGCCTGCCTCGGCTGCCGGGGCACCGGGCGCGCGGGGCGCGGCTTCTGCCGCTCCTGCGGCGGGACGGGCGAGTCGGGGCGCCGGCGGCAGGTGCGCGCGCGCTTGCCCTCGGGCCTGCATGAGGACAGCCGCATCCGGCTCAAGGGCAAGGGCAATGAGAGCGGCGGCCGGTCCGGCGATCTCTACCTGCGCGTGAAGCTCGCGCCGCACCCGGGCTTCCGCGTGGACGGCTCGGAGCTGGAGACCGCCGTCAGCGTCATGCCGTGGGAGGCGGCGCTGGGCGGGGAGGTCTCGGTGCCGACCCTCGAGGGGCCGGCGCGCGTGCGCCTGCCGGCGGGCACGACGACGGGCAAGGCGCTGCTGCTCAAAGGCCGCGGGCTCGGCAAGAGCGGCGGCGGGCGCGGCGATCTGCGGGCCCGCGTGCGCATCGACATCCCGCCGCACCTATCGGAACGGGCGCGCGGCCTGTTCGCGGAGCTGGCGAAGGAGGCGCATGAGCCCTCACGAGCGAGCTGAGACCTACCTGCGCGTGATGAGGGTGCAGCGCGTCTGCCGGACGCTGGAGGTGGACGCGGACGTGGCGGCCCTGCTGTGCGAGCTCGCCGACCGCGTCGCGGAGCTGGAGAGCGAGCTGGGACGCCTGCGCGATCAGGTGGAGTGACATAGGGTCATGAGGACAGCGAGCAGGCGCCGCCGGTCGTCGAGGCGTCCGGCGTCGCGCCGAACCGCCCAGCTCATCGATTCCGAGGCGCAGCGGCTCGGCCACGTGGGCAGCTGGCAGTGGGACGCCCTGCGCGACGAGGTGACCTGGAGCCATGAGCTCTACCGGATCTACGGCTTGAAGCCGGGCGAGTTCTCCGGCACCTACGAGGCCTTCCTGCGCCACGTCCATCCCGACGACCAGGCGTTCACCCGCGAGGTGATCGGCAAGGCCTTCCGCGAGGGCAAGCCCTTCGCCTACGATCATCGCATCGTCCGCCCCGACGGGGAGGTCCGGATGCTGCAGACCCGCGGGGACGTCGTCCCCGGGCCGGGCGGGAAAGTGGTCCGCATGGTCGGCTGCTGCCTGGACGTGACCGAGCAGTGGCGGACGCGGCGGGAGCTCGACGAGTCGACGGCCCTGCTGCGCGCCACGCTCGAGGCGACGCACGACGGCGTCTTCGTGGTGGACCTGAGCGGCAAGGTCGTGCTGATCAATCGGCGCGCCCTCGAGCTGTGGCGGGTCCCCGAG
>CAZZGQ010000417.1:0-2855 GCA_964653765.1 uncultured Elusimicrobia bacterium
CCTTCCTTGGCGTCGCCGCGCGGAGGGTAATAGTCGATGCGGACCTTGTGGTGGTACTTGCCGTAGAGCTCGGGATAGCGCTCGGGCTCGAGGATGGTGTCGAGAACCGACATCTTGCTCTTCTCCTTCGTCTTGAACGAGCCCGGGTCGTCGAGCACCTCGCCGTCACGGTTGCCGAGGATGTTGGTCGAGTACCAGCCGATGAGGCCGATCATGCGCGCCTTGAGCATCGGGGCGAGCGTGGTCTTCATCAGCGTCTGGCCGGTCTTGAAGTCCTTGCCGCAGATCGGGGTCTGCGTCTGCTCCGAGAGCTCGACGAGGGCCGGGATATCCGCCGACAGGTTCGGAGCGCCGTTGCCGTAGGCCACGCCGCTCTTGATCGCCGCGTAGGCGTAGATCATCGAGGGCGGGATCATCGGGTGGCTGTCCTTCAGGCCCTGCTCGAAGGCCTCGACCGTCTCGTGGACCTGGGCGCGCTCGGGCAGGATCTCCGTGGAGCCGCACCAGAGCATCACCACGCGATCCACTTGATTCTTCTTCTTGAACGTCTCGATGTCGGCGATGACCTGCTGGGCGAGCTCCCACTTGCTCTTGGCCTTCTTCACGTGCGTGGGTTTGAGGTTCTTGATGTAGGCGGTGTCGGAGACGGCCGGCATCGGCTTGATCGCCTCGAGCTCCTTCTTGACGGGGGCGAGCTGGTGCTCCTGGAGGACCGCCGCCTTGATCGCCGCTTCCCACATGTTGTCCGGGAACAGATCCCAGCCGCCCCAAACGATATCGTTGAGGGCCGCCAAGGGCACGAAGTCCTTGATCAGGGGCGCGCGGTTCTCGTAGCGCTTGCCGAGACGGATCGTCTGCAGCTGCGTGAGCGAGCCGATCGGCTGGCCGAGACCCTTCTTAGTGAGCTCAACGCCCGCTATAAACGTGCTGGTCACCGCTCCCATTCCGGGGAGCAGGATGCCCAACTTGCCCTTCGCGGGGCGGATGCGGCTGGTCGGCTTGTTCACGGTGTTTCCTCCGAAGATACAGCATCATGAAGAAGAAAAGCAGGGAGCCCACGGCGGCGGCCCACATGAACTCGTAGAGGCGGTCGATGTAGGCGAGGGCGACGAGCAGGTAGATGAAGTCGCGCGCCTCGAGCATGTGCTCGAGCTTGGTCAGCCACGGGACGAGGCCGGGGCTGGAGCCGTCGACGGCGGCGGCGGCCGGATTGCGCCGCTTCTCCAGGCGCTCGCTGAAGTTCATGACGGCCGAGCCCAGCGTGCCGATGATGGCGCCGATGGCCGCGATAACGGGCCAGACGTCGCGGTCGGCGCGATAGAAGCCGACGGCGATGCAGGCGAACAGGGCGACGTGCACCAGGTTGTCGCCCCAGAAGTCGATGTCGGCCCCGAGCGGGCTCTCCTGGAAGCGGATCCGGGCCAGCTCGCCGTCGCAGCCGTCGAGGACGGAATGCAGCCAGACGAGCAGGGCGCCCGTCAGGCGCATCGCGTGCGTGGGCGCCAGGAAGAAGGCCGCGCCGACCAGGCCGATGAAGGAGCTGGCCACGGTCATCATGTTCGGCGTGACCGCGGTATCGAGCAGCGAGCGGGAGACGGCGCGGGAGATGTAGCGGTCGAAGTTGCGGGCCATGAAGCCGTCTTGCGGCTTGACGCCCAGCGACAGCAGCCAGCGCAGCGCGGGGGCGGAGGCCGCGGGCAGCTGCAGGCGCACGCAGGAGCCGGCGGGCAGCTGCTGGCGGTGCGGCTGCGACCCGCGTTCGTCGCGGCGCGGCACCGCCTCGAGCACGACCTCGCCGGACTCGTCTGCCAGCGCGACCCGCTCCGGGTAGGCCGCCGCCGCCACGTAGCGGGCGGTCTCGACGCGCAGGAAGTAGTCGCCCGAGAACGAGACGTACGGCGCCTCGCAGCCGAACTCGGCGGCGGCCGCGCTGTCGCTCCAGAGGATCTCGAGACCCGGCGGCAGGCGCAGGTTGGCCGCGGGCCGCGGAGCGCCGACCCAGACCTTCTCGATGCCCGCGCGCGAGAGCGTCCAGAGCTGCCGTTCGATGACGCTGAGGCCGCCGACGCGCTGGAGCATCAGCGCGGGGTGCGGCACCAGCAGCAGGGCGCGGTCGGTCATGGCTAGCGGCGAGCGCGCTCCTGGGGCGTCAGCGCCGCTCGCAGCGGGCTGCGGCCCTGGCGCACGGCTTGATAGGCGCGGTGGATCACGCCGAGGCAGAACGCGGCCTCCTCGAGGTTGCGGCCGCGCTTGGAGGCGTCCAAGAGCTCGGCTTGGAAGTCCGGCAGCATCGCCGAGAACCAAGTCGGATGCGCCGAGCCGGCCGAGAGCGCCTCGGAGAACGAGTGCTTCTCGACGCCGGTCCCGGTGCGCACGATCAGCTCGTCGTCGTCGAGCTCGAGGATGGCCTTGCTGCCGACGATGAGAGCGGTGTTGCGGCGGACGCCGGAGCGCCACGTCAGGTAGATCATCGCGCTGGCGGAGGGGAACTCAAGGAAGACCGTCGATTCTTCATCGACGCCGCCGGTCGCCGGGTGGAGGCTGGCCATGACGCGGGTGGGCTTGGCCTTGACCAGGCGATGCAGCAGATAGAGGTTGTGCCAGCCGTGGTCGACCAGGATGCCGCCGCCGGCCTGGGCGGCCTGGCGCCGCCAATCGTCGGGAAGAGCGCCGCCCGCCGGCTGCGTGCGCAGCGCGTGCAGCTCGACGTGGCGCAGCTCGCCCAGGACGCCGGATTGCGCCAGCGCCTGGATCTTGAGCCACTGCGGCGAATAGGCCCAGTTGTGCACGGTGAAGACGACCCGCCCGGCCGCCGTCGCCGCGCGGCGCAGCGCCTCCAGCTCCTCGGGCGCGAG
>CAZZGQ010000418.1:0-2850 GCA_964653765.1 uncultured Elusimicrobia bacterium
CCAGGAGACGAAGGTGGACCGCGTGATCCAGGAGTTCGCGGTCAAGCTGCGCGCCTTTTCCGGCGCGCGCTAAAGACTCCAGCCAAAGCCCACGAAGTAGTAGGGATAGCTGTAGTTATACAGATAGAAACTCTCGAAGTGGCTGTTCGAGGTGGAATAAACGTAGCCGCCCATGGCGCGCGCGGACAAGCGCTTCGTCGCTTGATAAGAGAGCCCGTACGACGCCGAATGCGCGCTCGTCCGCACGTGGCCCGCAAGATACGCGCCGGTCGAGTCCTGGACAGGCCGATCCACATACTGGCGCCGTGTGTAGTTGTATGCGAAGGTGGCCGTGTAGCGCCTGTCGAGCGTCAACGACAGCAGCGGGCCGATCGCGTATTCGTGATAGCTGTAGTAGTTCGGGTTGAACTGAAACGCGGTCGAAAACGATTGATTGAGATCGAAGTTGTTTTGGTTGGACGAGAGCACAACATACCCGCCAGTGACGCCAGCTGAGCCCTCGGCCGGCAGGCCCCCCAGCTCGCCCGACCAGCGTTGCGTCAGGCCCAGCAGCGCTGTCCCCATCCAATCGCGCCGATCCACCGTTGATAGGACGGAGCCGTTGGCTGAATCGGGATCAAGCCGCCTCTGATGGGCATAATCGGCCAGCGAGCCGCCGAGCGAGGCGCTCACGAGGCCGTCTTCCCAGGGCACGAGATCGATGGCCAGCGTGTCGTTGTAGGAGCTGAAGTCCAAGTTCCTATTGTCGGTGTGGAGTTCCTCGCCGAAGAGCGGCGAGACCCCGATGCCGAATCGGTAATGGTAATACTGGATGCGGCCGGCGCTGAACGTCTCGCGCGCCGACTTGACCGTCTCACCCTTCCATTCGGCCTCGATCCCCGCGTCGACCTGCCGGAAGTCGAAGAAGCCCTTGCCCAGGGCGTCGCCGGGAAGGGAGACGGCGAGCTCGCTCTTGTAGTCGACGTTGGGCTTGATGGCCCAGCTCCCGAAGGAGTGAACCCAGCGCAGCGAGGCGTCGTTGTCCAAGGTCTGGCTGACCAACGTGCCTCCGCCGCCGATCTGATTGACTTGGTCGCGGCGCATGTACTGTCCGGAGATAGCGGGGATCAGCGCGTCGTCGTCGGAAAGCTTGAGTCCGTCGGCGAAGAGCCAATCGGCGGAGGCGGCCGCCGTGCCCGCCGGCGTTTTGCTCGTACCGGCGTAGTCCTTGAAAAAAACCTGGCCGCCCGCCGCATCGAAACGGGCGATAGGGACCTGATCGAGGGCCCGCGCGGGCCCCGCGATCAACAAGAAGGGAAGGAAGACAAGCGAGCGCAAGCTAATGGCAACCGCAGACCGCTCCGACACAGGAGCAGGTGGTCCCCGAAGCCGGCGGCTGCTGGTTCATCATCGCTTGGTTCGCCGTCGGCGGCGGAGGCGCCGCGTTATAGGCCGGCGCCGTCGGCGATACGGGCGCCTGCATCGTCGTCTGAACCGGAGTCCCGGCGCCCACTGGCGCCGCGGTAAAGGACTGCGCGGCGATCTGGTGGAAGGACGCCGCCGACACGGCGGCGCTGGCTTGCGAGGCGGCCGGGCTCAGCGCCTGGCGGGCCATCATCGTGTGTTGCGACTGCTGCCCCATCTGCAGGCCGATCTCGCGGCTGACGTTCCAGCCCGTCATCGCCTGAGACGGCGCTTGTATCGGCTCCATCGGAGTGATCTGCCCCAACGAGCGTTCTTGGGCGAAGCCCTTCATCAAGAGTTCCTGGCTGGCGGGCGGCAGCGGCTGAGCGCCGCCCAGCGATGAGGCCACGACGCTCATCTTCTTCGGATCGCCGCTCTGGAGGGCGTCCTGGATGGCCGCCGCCTTGTCGGCGTCCTGACGGATCTCGGGCTGAGCCAGCATCGTCTTGAGCTCGCGCTGCAGCGCGGCCTTTTTCTGGGGCGCTTGCGGCGCCGCCGGCGCGGCTCCTGGGACCACGAGGTTGCGCACGCCGGTCAGCCCTCCTCGCGAAGCCTCGACGTGCTGTCCCGGCAACAGCAGCGCCTCATGGCCGGCGCCCACGCCGTTCTTGAGCGCCTCGACGGCCACCGCCCCCTCGAACACCTCCGTGATCGTCTTGCGCGAGAGCACCTCGACGCTGAAGCTCGTGCCGCGAACGCTGGCCACGGCCGAGGGGGTGCGGACGTCGAAGGCGCGATGGCGGCCCTTGGCCGCCGAAGCCCAGATCTTCCCGAGCTGGACGAACAACGACAGATGGGACTGCGACTCCTCCTTGATGTAGAACACGGAATAGGGGTCGAGCCGCACTTGGGAGCCGTCCTTGAACGTGATGGTCGCCGTCCCCTTGCGGAACGTCCGGACCTCGTCGCCCTCGTTGAGACGGTAAGGGACGCTCGCCAGCCTCTGCGCCTTGCCTTGGCCGCCTGGGACGATCTCGACGAATCCGTCGAATGCCATGATGCCGGTCTCGGCGGTCACGGGCCGCGCGGCCGCGGTCTTGGCGATCCCGGGAGCGCCGACAGCGGCCCCTCCGGCGGCCCCCTCCTGGGCGCGCGCGGAGGTCGCCAGCAGGCTCAGCGCCATGGGCAGGAGGAGCAGGAATTTCATGACCGCAGTGTAGAGGGTCCGCCCTAATTCCGCAATGGGACCTTGGTCACAAACACGGCAGGACGTCTAGCGGTGGAGCGCGTAGACGCGCAGCGTCGGCCCTTGCGAGCGGCCCGCTTCCGGCGCGAACGTCGCCGCCAACGTCGCTTGCCGGCCCAGCTCCTCGAAGAACTCGCCCAGCTCGGGAGCGCGCTGCGGATCGGCTCCGAAGCTCGAGGTCACCACGTAGTCGACGCGCTGAGCCCGCGCCATGTCGAGGC
>CAZZGQ010000419.1:0-2841 GCA_964653765.1 uncultured Elusimicrobia bacterium
CGCGCCGCGCAGCGCTTGCTGACCGAGAAGCTCGCCTCCGAGCTCGCGCAGAAAGGCGCGGCCCTGGGACGGGCCGTGGCCGTCGTGCGCGGCCTGGAGCAGGCGTTGCTCCCCGGCGGGCCGGCGGCTTCCACCGCGCCCGTCGAGCCTTTCGTCCCTCTCGCGCCCGCCGAGCCGGAAGCGGCCGCCCCGACCGAGCTGCTGCCCTCCTTGCCGTCGCTGCCCGCCTTGCCTCCCTTGGCGCCCGCCGCCGCGGCGCTTTCTCCCGTCGAGGAGCCGCCGTCGCCCGAGCCGCGGACCGTCACGGCGGGCGACGCCCTGTTGCGCACGCTCAAGGGCTTCCTCGGCAAAGACCTCCGCTAGCCGTCCCCGCCCGCGGGTCTCGTAAATTAGCAGTCGCAAAAAGAGATTGACAGTTTTGAGGGGTCCTTGCTAAAATTAGCACTAGCAAATAGCGAGTGCTGATTTTGAGCGCTCGCCAAGATATAAGCAACACCGCAAGGAGAACCCCAATGACCGAAGCGACGCTGACGAAAGTGAAGATCCAGCCGCTGGGCGACCGCGTGCTGGTCAAGCCCGTCGAGGCGAAGGAGACCAAGCGCGGCGGCATCATCATCCCCGACACCGCCAAGGAGAAGCCGCAGGAAGGCCTCGTGGTGGCCACCGGCAAGGGCAAGACGACGGAAGACGGCAAGGTCCTGCCGATGGACGTGAAGGCGGGCGACAAGATCCTGTACGGCAAGTACTCCGGCAGCGAGATCAAGCTCGAGGACCAGGAGTACCTGATCATGCACCAGGACGACATCCTGGGCATCCTGAAGTAATCTTCCTTTATATAACGAGAGGTTAATAGAACAAATGGCTAAGCAGATCGTTTTCGCGGAAGACGCGCGCAAGAAGATGAAGGAGGGCGTGGACAAGCTCGCCAACGCCACCAAGGTCACCCTCGGCCCGAAGGGCCGCTCGGTCGTCCTCGAGAAGAAGTTCGGCTCGCCGACGATCATCGATGACGGCGTCACGATCGCCAAGGAGATCGAGCTGCAGGATCCCTTCGAGAACATGGGCGCCCAGCTCGTCAAGGAAGTGGCCTCGAAGACCAACGACATCGCCGGCGACGGCACGACGACGGCCATCGTCCTGACCCAGGCCATGCTGGCCGAGGGCATCAAGAACGTGACCGCCGGCGCCAACGCCAAGGGCATCCAGCGCGGCATGCACAAGGCCGCCGAGGCCGTGGTCAAGGAGCTCAAGAAGAACTACAAGCCCGTCAAGACCAAGGAAGAGAAGGCGCAGGTCGCCACCATCTCCGCCAACGACAAGACGATCGGCAACATGATCGCCGAGGCGATGGAGAAGGTCGGCCACGAGGGCGTGATCACGGTGGAGGAGGGCAAGTCCGCCGAGACGACGCTCGAGGTGGTCGAGGGCATGCAGTTCGACCGCGGCTACATCTCGCCTTACTTCGTCTCCGACAGCGAGCGCATGGAAGCCGTCCTCGAGGACTGCTACGTCATCATCACGGACAAGAAGATCTCCTCGATGCAGGACCTGCTCCCCGTGCTGGAGAAGATCGTGCAGACCGGCAAGTCCTTCGTCGTCGTCGCCGAGGACGTCGAGGGCGAGGCCCTGGCCACGCTCGTCGTCAACAAGCTGCGCGGGACGCTCAAGGCCGCCGCCGTCAAGGCGCCCGGCTTCGGCGACCGCCGCAAGGAGATGCTCGCTGACATCGCCATCCTCACCGGCGGCGAGGTCATCTCCGAGGAGCTCGGCCATAAGCTCGACAAGGTCGGCCTCGACATGCTGGGCCGGGCCAAGCGCATCGTCATCGACAAGGACAACACGACGATCGTCAACGGCGCGGGCGACAAGTCCGAGATCAAGAAGCGCGCGGACTCCATCCGCAAGCAGATCGAGGACACGACGTCCGACTACGACAAGGAGAAGCTCCAGGAGCGCCTGGCCAAGCTCTCCGGCGGCGTCGCGGTCATCAACGTCGGCGCGGCCACCGAGACCGAGATGAAGGCCAAGAAGGCCAAGGTCGAGGACGCGTCCAACGCGACCCGCGCGGGCGTCGAGGAAGGCATGATCGCCGGCGGCGGCGCGGCTCTGTTGCGCGCCTCCGAGGTGCTCGAGAAGTTCAAGGGCGAGAACGAGGACGAGACCACGGGCGCGCAGATCGTTCGCCGCGCGCTCCAGGCTCCGATCCGCCTGATCGCCGAGAACTCGGGCATGGAGCCGTCCGTCGTGGTCCAGAAGGTGCTCTCGTCCGGTCAGGGCACGGGCCTCAACGCGGCCACCGGCGAGTACGTCGACCTCTTCAAGGCCGGTATCGTCGACCCGCTCAAGGTCACGCGCACGGCCCTCGAGAACTCCGTGTCCATCGTGGGCACGATCCTCACCACCGAGTGCCTGGTCAGCGACATCCCGGAGAAGAAGGAACCGGCGATGGGCCCTGGCCACAGCCACGGCGGGGACATGTATTAAACGGCTCGGCCGCTTCAGCGGCCGAAGCCCGACGTAAGAGCTGCCCCCGGGTCGAAAGACCCGGGGGCTCTTCTTTTCCCCGGAAGCGGAAGAGGTTATCCACAAATTTCCAGCGCTGGAAATTTGTGGATAACTTCAGCGGCCCTGTCACAGGATCGTCACCGCAGAAATGATACGTTGACGGCATGAGAACGACGATCCTGGCGACGGTGGTCTTCGCGGCATTGGCGGCCCCGGCGGCGGCGGCGACGCCGAACATGGCGGGCCAGATGGGCGCCGGCATCATCGGCGGAAGCCCGACCGGGGCGACGGCGAAGTACTGGGTGGACGACATGCTGGCCATCGACGGCGGCATCG
>CAZZGQ010000420.1:0-2824 GCA_964653765.1 uncultured Elusimicrobia bacterium
GCTCTACCACTGAGCTACCTCGCCAAAAGTGAAAAGTCTTTGGAACAGAGGCGAAATTTTGAGCCTCGCCTGGGCGATGCATACAACGCCACGAACTTTCTGTCGAGATCTTTGTCGAGATTTCGCCGAAGTCCGCCGTAAGACAAGCGATTATGCCACTTTACGGCCGTCAGTCGCAAGATTGCGGCTGACCCGTGATCCGCCGAATCGGTGATCGTTCGCGGATGCGCCCGGCCAGCAGCGATCCCGCGCTCGAGACCGCTATCTCGATGCTCTCTCGAGAGAAATAAAGGCGCCGCCTACCCTCTGGGCTCATTTCGGCGGGTCAGCCTCCGCACGGCAGGGTCGTAGATGAAGCGCGGCAGAAGTCGCGCGGCGCGCAGCGTGGCCACAAGTGGCCACGGGAAGCTCACGGTGCGCGCGCGCCGCCGAATCCCGCGATCGATCCGTCCAGCGGCGTCTTCTTCTTCCACCATGAACGGCATCGGATCATTCAGGCTTTCGGCTGCGGGCGTGCGCATGAAGCCGGGCGTGACGTTCGTGACGGCGATCCCATGCGGACGAAGCGCGATGTCGAGGCACCGGCTGAAGTAGTCGACTCCGGATTTGCTCGCGCCGTAGGAGGCGAGGCGCGGGCCCGGCGTGAGAGGCGCTAGGGAAGAGATCGTAACGAGGTGCCCGCGGCGGCGTTCAATCATCCGGGGCACGAAGGGCATGAGCGTGGCCGCGGTCCCGGTCAGGTTCGTCTGGAGAATGTCGCGCACGCTCTCCCAAGGCTCCAGCTCGATCGGCTGCGCGGCTCGAGCGCCCGCAATAGCCGCATTGGCGACGACGAGGCCGATTCCTCCTGTCTCCCGATCGAGTTCGGCGAGTCGCGCGTAGGCTTCGTCAGCCCTGTCGATATCGAGGAGGAGAGCGTAGGCCTTGCCGCCCGCTTCCCGGATTCGCTTGACTTGCGCCTCGAGCCGTTCGGCTCGGCGTGCGGCGAGCCAGACTTCTAAGCCTCGCGCCGCGAGCCGGCGCGCGATCGCGGCGCCCAAACCTCCGGATGCGCCCGTGACGAGCGCTCTCTGTAGGTCTGCCTGCGCATCGCACGCTCTCAAGCCCATGGGCGCGCCGCTCCCGACCTCCACCAGCCCAGCCATGCGCTCGGCGTCTTGAGGACCTGAAGGATCAAAGGCAGCGTATCGAAGTAGGAGACCCGCTCGGTTGCCTTGCCTTCGCGCATGATGAAACGATCCACCGCCGACCACTCGACGCGCCTTCCGCCCAGGGTCGCCGACAGGCGAAACTCGATAAATAGCGCCGGGCCTCGGACACTCCAGCCGTCGACGGTGCCGCGTAGATCCTTGAACCAGAAAAACAGCTTCCGGAACTCCGCCTGCGCCGCGTCGAGGCCATGCATGGGCGCGGAGAGGGGCTGGATCAGGACGACGTCGGAGGCGAGGATCGAGCTCATCTTCTCCGCGCTTGGATCGGCCCAGAAATCCGCAAACCGCCAGACGAATTCTTCCGCGCTCTCGGTGCGGTGGATCAAGGAGGCGTGTCCTTCGTGCAATTCGACTTCCCGCATGAGACGATTATCGCATAGAGAGCAGACCTGTCCCAGGAAAAATAAGCAGTCCCCCGTCTGATTGGTGGAATCCGGTTGCTTAGGATGGATTTTTCCGACGGAGGACTGCCGTTTTGCCATGCTCTCGCCCGCCACGGATCTCGGCGTCGCGCACCCAGGCGCGGGCAAGAGGCTCGCCGTTGAGAGAAGCCGACTGGATATAGGCGTTCTCTTCCGACAAGCGCTCAGCGATGATCACAAGCGTCTTTCCGTCGTCCAGGCGCACCACGCTCCTCGGGAACAGCGGCGCGTTGATGAGCCAGACGTCCTGCCCAGCGTTCGGAAAGAGCCCGAGGGCCGATAGGACGTACCAACTGCCCATCGCTCCGGAATCCTCCTGTCCGGGGTAGCCCCGATCCGTGTACCCTTTCATGGCCTCGCGTATCCAGTACGTCGCTCTATCCGGCCGGCCCGCGTAATGGAAGGCTCCCGCTGAGCCGCGCTAGCTCTGCACCCGGTGACTAGAGCGACGAGCCGTCTGGGAGCGCGTCCGCGCCCGGAACGTCCCCGACGGCGCCCCGCATCCCATCAAGCGTTAGAATTGAGGAGCCGCCAGCGCGTCGGCCAGCCGCCGGCTGTCGACGTGGGAGTGCGCGACGCGAGCGCCAGCCAAGCGAACCGCGGCCTCTATGTCGGAGTCCTGGACGGGCTTGGCGTCGTTCTCCAGCAAGGCCGGCTCGCTCGCGTAAGGATTGAGGCTTATGAGCGCGAAGGAATACGGCGAGCCCTGAAGGTCCTGCGAGTATATCGTCCACTGGGAACCGCAGTCCAATGCGGCCCCGCTCAGGCCCTCGAGGATCGGCGTGGTCTTTCGCAAGGCCACGGTCGAGGAGCACGCCGCCAAATGCCGCTTCTTCATCGCATCGAGAATGGCGGCGCTCAGGGCCTGGACGGTATCCAGCTTGGGCGACAAGAGGCCGGCCTTCTCGAACGCGCTGGCGATATTCGCATCGGGCAGCGCCGTCTTTCCATCCACGATCATCACCGGCGCCGGCATATCCGGATAGACCATGGTCAAGTTGAGGGAGAAGCGCGTCCCCTTGAAGTCGTCCGCGGTCATGGACCAACGCGACCGGCATGTCAGCTCGGCCGACTTGATGAAACTCCCTTCGGAACGCAGGACGGGCTCGGAAGGGCATTTCTCCAGGCCGCGGCGCTGAGCGATCCCCGCGACGGCGCGGCTCAAGTCGTCGACGACGGAGTCTTGAGCCA
>CAZZGQ010000421.1:0-2819 GCA_964653765.1 uncultured Elusimicrobia bacterium
TGTTGGATTTTTCTTTTCAAATAGCTCGTGGGGGGTTTCGTGTACACTCGTGCCGGAAACCCGACCCCGAAAGCGCCGCTCCGAAAGCCTGGGTTTCCGGCACGAGTGTACCGGAAACCCTCCTCTGAGCTATTTGAAAAGCAAAAGCGAACAACGATCCCGGCTCACCCTAATAGGCGTAGCGTAGCCCGAGGGTGAGGTTGGTCTGCTCGGTGTGGCTGTTGGGCTCCATGACGATGAGGTTGCCGGAGCCGGGGACGGGGAAGACGTTGCTCTGGCCGTAGGAGAAGTAGGTGTAGTCTCCGCCGACGAAGGCGTGGAGGGCGCCCGAGAGAGCATAGTCGGCTTCGCCGGCCAGCTTGATGATGGGAGCGGTCCCCAGGGCGGCGTGATCGAGGCCGTCCGGGGGGTCCTTGATCGTCGGGCTGATCGTGCGGCCGATCTGCGGATCGAAGGTGAGGACAAACGGCGGCGACGGCGAGAACTGCAGCAGGCCTCCGAAGCTCAGATAGTAGTGGTTGTAGGCCTCGCTGAAGCCGCTGCGCGACTGGTAGCCGATCTGGCGGTCCCAATGCCGGCCGCCGAAGCTCAAGTAGGGGACGAGCATCCAGCGCGGCGCCACCGCGAAGCCGTGGCCGGCCTTGATCGAGTAGTCCTGGGTCGTGGCGTAGGAGGTGGCCGAGACGGGCTGGAACGTGATCTGGGTGAAGCCCGTATAGTCGACGCTGCCCTCCGACCCCGTCCACTCGGCATGCAAGTACCACAAATCGTCGCTCATCCAGGAGGCGGCCAGGCGCGCCCCGTAGAGGGTGCCTTTCTCGTAGTCGTCGTAGTTGGCGCGGGTGTTGAAGGCGTCGACGCCGCTGGGCTCGATATAGTAGAAGTCCGAGAGGACGTAGGACAGGCTGAGGCTCCGGTTGACGGCCAGGATCGAGGCGTTGGGAACGGGCGGCGCCTGTTGCGCCGCGACCGGGCTCGCCGCGAGGAGGGCGGCGAGCAAGAGGATGCGCTTCATGGCGCGATTCTACTATTGCAGGGTCTCGCTCGTAGGTCTATACTGGACGCCAGAATTATGACAGCCAAGATCGTCGCCATCGCCGGAACGGGGCCCTGCCTGGGGATGTCCCTGGCCAAGGCCTTCGGGGCCAAGGGCTACCGCGTGGCGCTGATCTCGCGACGCAAGACGGCGCTCGAAGGCTACGTCTTCCAGCTGAAAAAGGCGGGGGTGGACGCCTACTCGTACCCGGGCGACGTCGAGGACGACAAGCAGATCGAGAAGGTGTTCGCCTACATCAAGCAGGACCTGGGCGGCATCGACGTCCTCGAGTTCAGCCCGTCGTTCCCGGCGGACACGGCGCGCTTGAGCGCGTCGCGCACGACCGAGGACGCGATCGCCCGGCAGTGCAAGACGCTCGTGTTGGGCGCGGCCGCCTGCGTCCGGCGCGTGCTGCCCGAGATGCTTGAACGGCGCTCGGGCGCGCTGCTGTTCACGACCTGCGGGCTCTCGGTCCGCCCGTCTCCGGCCGCGACCCCGCTCTCGGTGGCGATGACGAGCCTGCGCACCTACGCGCTCTGCCTCTATTCCGAACTCGCGGCGCAGGGGATCTTCGCCGCGCACGTGTCGATCGGCACGCAGCTCGCGGCGGGCTCGCCGACGGGCGACCCCGACCGCGTGGCGGCGATGTACGCCGAGCTCTGCGAGCAGCGCGATCGGCCCGAGCTGGTCATCGCCTGATGTTCGAGACCGCCGAGGTCGGCCGCGCTCTTCCCAAAGCCCGCTACAAGGGCCTTGAGGAGACGCTGCGCGTCGAGCTGGTGCGCGCGCAGGAGCGTCTGGCCTCCTCGGACATGGCGCTCATCGTGGTGATCGGCGGAGTCGAGGGCGCCGGCAAGGGCGAGCTCGCCAACCGGCTGATGACCTGGCTCGACGCCCGCGGCGTGCAGATCCACGCGCTCGGCGAGCCGACGGACGAGGAGCGCGAGCGGCCGTTCTTCTGGCGCTTCTGGCGGCTGCTGCCGCCGCACGGCCGGGCCGGGGTCTTCTTGACCTCATGGTACACGCGGCCGATCGTCCATCGCGCCTTCAAGGAGATCTCCGAGGGCCAGCTCGATCAGGACCTCGACCGCATCGTCGAGTTCGAGCGCATGCTCGCGCAGGAGCACGCGATCGTCGTCAAGCTCTGGCTGCACATCGACAAGAAGAGCCAGAAGAAGCGCTTCAAGGCGCTCGAGAAGGACCCGGCCACGGCCTGGCGCGTCAGCGCGCAAGATTGGAAGTTCCACAAGAAGTACGAGCGCTTCCGCAAGGTCAGCGAGCACGCGCTCATGAAGACGAGCATCCCGGAGGCGCCCTGGCGCCTGGTGGAGGCCCACGATCGCCGCTACCGCGACATCACGGCGGGGCAGACCATCCTCGCCGCGCTCGAGAAGGGCTTGGCGGCGCGGCCGCAGCCCGTCCGCAAGCCGGACCGCCCCAAGGCCGAGCCCGCCAACGTCCTGCGCAAGCTCGACCTCTCGCTCAAGCTCCCGGAGAAGGAGGCGAAGGCGCGGATCGAGGCGCTGCAAGGCCGCCTCGGCCGGCTCGCCTTGGGGCTCAAGAAGCAGCGGCGCTCCTTGATGCTCGTCTTCGAGGGCGCGGACGCGGCGGGCAAAGGCGGGGCCATCCGGAGGCTGACGGCCGGGATGGAGGCGAGGTTGTACCGGGTGGACTCGGTCTCCGCGCCCACCGACGAGGAGCGCGCCCATCCTTATCTTTGGCGCTTCTGGCGCGTGCTGCCGCGGCAGGGGCGCGTGACGATCTGCGACCGCTCGTGGTACGG
>CAZZGQ010000422.1:0-2812 GCA_964653765.1 uncultured Elusimicrobia bacterium
CGGTAGCGCGGCAAAGCCTCCAGATTCGGCGCCAAGCGCAGGTGGCCTTGGTACCAGGCGCTTCGGCCCTGCGCGCTCTGGGGCATCCGCTCGAAGCGCGCCTCGAGGTATTGGTGGACGGCCTCCAGCGAGACGCGCCCGCTCTGGTGTCCCTCGATGGAGGCATACATCAGGTAGACGCCGATCGAGACCATCGCTTCCTTCCGGCTCAGGTAGCCGTCGCCGTCCACATCCAGGTGCTGGATCACGGCGAAATCGCGGTCGATGGTCTGATAGCGCATGAGCTCGTCCAGGCGGCGCCCCATGGCGCCCAGCAGCACGAGGCCCTGGACAGGAACGCGCTCGGCGATCATCGGGGCGATGCGCGTGCCCTCGCTGTGGCCGAGCAGGATCACGGGCCG
The DNA here is from genome assembly GCA_964653765.1 of uncultured Elusimicrobia bacterium. Taxonomy (GTDB): domain Bacteria; phylum Elusimicrobiota; class Elusimicrobia; order UBA1565; family UBA9628; genus JAGWUP01. Next base: position 402 of record CAZZGQ010000422.1, read on the forward strand.
GCGCGCGGAGCGGCCGCGCCGCAGGAAGCGGACCGCCGCGGCGGCGTCGTCGGCCAGGCGCTCGGGAGGGGAGGCGAGATAGCTGTCCTCGTCGGGCAGCGGCCGGCCGTGCGCGTCGAAGCCCTCGAAGCCGCGCTTGTCGTAGCGAAGGACGACGTAGCCGGCCCGCGCCAAAGCGTCGCTGATGTCCTCCAGAAAGCGGCCGGGCTTTCCATCGGTCGTGGTGTCGGCGCTCGTCGTGCCGTCCATGTCGGCTGCGCCCGAGCCGTGCACGAGCACGAAGGCGGGCGTGAGCGGGCCGTACCGCTGCGGCAGGGCCACCTTGCCGCGCAGCGCATAGCCGTCGTCGGCGGAAAAGGAGACGGCCTGCTCGTGGAAAGGCGGCACCGGCCGGCCGCGCGGGACGACGATGACCGTCGCCGGCAGCGTCCCGAGGCCGCCGGAAAGCGATTGGAAGACCGCCGAGCCGCCGAGGCTCAAGGCCTCCGGCGCCTCGGCCGCGGCGGGCAGCGCCCAGACCGCGATCAGCGCGAGCGCCGCTAGTCTTCCCACACTAGGAGTCTAGCGCAATGGCGTCGGGCCAATCGGAGCCAAATGGCCCCGGCCCGCGCCGCAATGGACCTAGGGAACAAAACGCGGCTCTCATTCGTATACCCATCGGGAGGTGGGGCCATGGGAAAACGACGCTTGCCGCACTGGACGCGGGTGGAGGTCTGGGAGCGGGACGGCGGCTGCTGCACGCACGTCGAGGAAGAGCGGCGCTGCCTGGAGCGCGCGGGCGTGAAGCCGGAGCCCTGGGGCGTGATCCCCTTCGGTTTCGAGGACGAGCCCTGCCTGTACCGGCTGCTCTGCCCGGCGCACGCGGCGCTGGCGGCTTGGGGCGTGCGCGACTCGGACTGGGCGCACGCCTGAAAAACGGCTATTCTATCGTCGTGACGCTGCCCCTCTCACCGACGAGGACCGCCCTCAAGGTCAGCGAGCTGACCGCGCGCATCCACGACATCCTGGAGGGCAACTTCCCGGACGTCTGGGTGGAGGGAGAGATCTCCAACTGCAAGACGTATCCCTCCGGCCACACCTACATGACGCTCAAGGACGAGGCCGGGCAGATCAAGGCCGTCTTGTTCAAGGGCAACGCCTTCGGCGTCCGCTTCCGGTTGGAGGACGGGCTGCGCGTGCTGGCCCGCGGCCGCGTCTCTTGCTACGCGCCGCGCGGCGACCTGCAGCTGATCGTCTCGGCGATGGAGCCCAAGGACAAGGGCTCGCTGCAGCTGGCCTTCGAGCAGCTCAAGGCCAAGCTCGAGGCCGAGGGCCTCTTCGACGCCGACCGCAAGAAACCGCTGCCCCGCTTCCCGCAGAAGATCGGCATCGTGACGTCGCTCTCCGGCGCGGCGCTCCACGACATGCTCTCAGTGCTCGGCCGCCGCTGGCCGGGCCTCGAGATCCTGATCTCCCCCGTCTGCGTGCAGGGCGAGGCGGCCAAGCACGAGATCTCGGAGTCGATCGAGCAGCTCAACGAGCACTGCTCGGACCTGGACGTCCTGCTCGTCGGCCGCGGCGGCGGCTCGCTGGAGGACCTGTGGGCCTTCAACGAGGAGATCGTGGCGCGAGCCATCGCCGCCTCGCGCATCCCCATCATCTCCTGCGTCGGCCACGAGACCGACACCACGATCGCCGACTTCGTCGCCGACGTCCGCGCCCCCACGCCTTCCGCCGCCGCCGAGCTGGCCGTGCCGGACAAGCAGGCCGTGCTCGACGAGCTGGGCGCCGCCGCCGACGACCTCGAGTCCGCCATGCTCCACCGCATCGACCGCCTGCGGGAGCGCCTGGAGTCGCTGCGCCGCCACCCGTTCCTGCAGTCGCCGTACCGGATGTACGAGGAGCGCATGCGGCGCGTGGACGAGCTCTACAACCGCCTGCCGGAGGCGATGCGCGGCCGGCTGCTGCACGCCGAGAAGGACCTGGCGCTGCAGGCCCAGCGCCTCGACGCCTTCTCCCCGTTGAAGGTGCTCGGCCGCGGCTACGCGATCGCGCAGAAGGAAGACGGCGAGGTCCTGCTCTCGCCCAAGCAGGTCAAGCCGGGCGACCGCCTGAGCCTGCGCGTGCACGAAGGAAAGATCTCTTGCGAGGTGACCGATGAACAAGACCGCGGCTAAGAAGGAGACGTTCGAAGCGTCCTTGGAGACGCTCGAGGACCTGGTGCGTCAGCTCGAGAGCGGCGAGAAGGGCCTGGAGGAGTCGCTCGAGGTCTTCGAGAAGGGCATCACCCTCGCCAAGACGCTGACCAAGCAGCTCGAGGAAGCCAAGCACAAGGTCGAGGTCCTCACCCAGCAGAACGGCAAGGTCGGCAAGAAGCCGTTCGTCGAGGAGGAATAGGCTTTGAAGCTCCTCCTCGCCGCCCTGCTCTGCCT
>CAZZGQ010000423.1:0-2803 GCA_964653765.1 uncultured Elusimicrobia bacterium
GTCTTCGCCTGGATGCTCATGGCGGGGCTGGTCGTCTTCGGCGTCATCGGCTTCTCGCAGATCGGCAAGAGCCAGCTGCCGGACGTGGACTTCCCGGTGCTGACCGTCACCGTGACGTGGGAAGGCGCCTCCCCGGAGGTCATGGAGACCGAGGTCGTCGACGTCATCGAGAACTCGGTGACGTCCGTGAAGGGCGTCAAGCGCGTCTCCTCCGTCACCCGCCAGGGCCAGGCGCTGATCACGCTCGAGTTCGAGCTGAGCACCAACATCGACGTGGCGCTGCAGGAGGTGCAGAGCAAGATCTCCCAGGCCCAGCTGCAGCTGCCCAAGGACATCGACCCGCCCGTCATCACCAAGTTCAATCCCGACGACCAGCCGTTCCTGTGGTTGTCGCTGTACGGCGACCGCTCGATGCGCGAGCTGATGCAGTACACCAAGGACGAGCTCAAGGATCAGTTCACGACGATCCCCGGCGTCGGGGACGTCTTCCTCGGCGGCTACACGGAGCCCGCCGTCCGCGTCTATCTCGACCCGAACAAGATGAAGGCGCGCGAGATCACGGTCAGCGACGTGCTGGGCGCCTTGCGCATGGAGCATTCGGAGCGCCCCGCGGGCTTCTTGGCCACCGAGAAGAAGGAGTGGAACCTGCGCGTGATGGGCGAGGCGCGCACCGTCCCCGAGCTCGAGCAGCTCGTCGTGGCCAACCGCGAGGGCCGGCCGATCTACCGGCCCTTCCGCCTGGGCGACGTCGCCACGATCGTGGACGACCTCGCCGACGCCCGCGCCGTCTCGCGCGTGGGCGGGCGGCCGGCCGTGGGCCTGGGCATCCTCAAACAGCGCAACGCCAACGAGGTGGAGGTGGGCGAGCGCGTCGTCAAGCGCGTCGCCGAGATCGAGAAGACGCTGCCGCGCGGCATGCACCTCGTGGTCAACTTCGACGGCACGCAGTTCGTGAAGCAGTCCACCCACGAGCTGAACTTCAACCTGATCCTGGCGGCCGTCCTGACGTCGCTCATCTGCTGGCTCTTCCTGGGCTCCTGGAGCTCGGCCGTGAACATCTTCATGGCCATCCCGACGTCTATCCTCGGCACCTTCCTGATCCTCTTCTTCCTGGGCTACACGCAGAACACCTTCACGCTGCTGGGCCTGACGCTCGTCATCGGCATCGTCGTGGACGACGCCATCATGGTGCTCGAGAACATCGTGCGCCGGCGCGAGATGGGGGAATCGCAGGTCAAGGCCGCGATCATGGGCGCGCGCGAGATCTATTTCGCGGCGATGGCGGCCTCCGTGGCCATCCTCGCCATCTTCGTGCCCGTGCTCTTCGTGAAGGGCGTGATCGGCAAGTACTTCCTCCAGTTCGGCGTGACGATCTCGGCGGCGGTCATGCTGTCGCTGCTCGAGGCGCTGACGCTCGCCCCGATGCGCTGCTCGCAGTTCCTCGAAGTGGGCCGCCACGGCCGGCTCAGCGGCTGGGTGGACGAGACGATGAGCGCGGCTTCGGAGCGCTACAAGCGCGCCCTGCGCTGGTGCCTCGGGCGGCGCTGGACGGTGCTGAGCTGCGCCACGGCGATCTTCCTCGCCTCCCTGGCCCTCTTCGGCGTCGTGCGCAAGGAGCTGATGCCCCCGCAGGACCAGAACATGCTGCTGATCCAGCTGGAGACGCCGGTCGGCTCGTCGCTGGAGTTCACGGACGGGGTGTTCAAGAAGGCCGAGGACTACATCACCTCTCGCGGCGAGGTCGACCGCTACTACACGGCGGTGGGCGGCTTCCAGGGCGGGGAGATCAACTCCGGCATGATCTTCGTGACGCTGAAGGACCCCAAGGACCGTCCGCGGCCCCAAGGCCGCCGGCGGCCGTTCTCCCAGCAGGAGCTGCAGGACGTCTTCCGCAAGGACCTGTCGACGCTCCCGGGCCTCGAGAAGGTCATCATCCTCGATCTCTCGACGGGCGGCGGCGGCGCCGACCCGGGCTTCCCGGTGGACTTCACGATCCAGGGCCGCGACTGGGACCAGCTCGCCGCCTTGAGCGGCAAGTTCGTGGAGGAGATGAAGAAGAGCGGCCTCATGGTCGACGTCAACTCCAACTACAAGCTCGGCATGCCCGAGGTGCAGATCTTCCCGGACCGCGTGGCGGCCGCCGCCCGCGGCGTCAGCGTGGCGACCATCGCCGACGCCGTCAACGCCACTCTCGGCGGCGTGCGCGCCGGAAAGTTCTCGCGCGGCGGCCATCGCTACGACATCCGCGTGAGCTTCCCGACCCAATACCGGACCGGGGCCCGCGACATCGACAAGATCTACGTGCGCAATAACCGCGGCGAGGTCGTGCCGCTGCGCTCGGTCGTGCACGTGGAGGAGAAGAGCACGCTCCTGAGCATCACGCGCGAGAACCGCCTGCGCGCGATCCGCCTGCAGGCCAACGTCGTCAGCGGCAAGTCGCAGGCGGACGCGCTCAAGGAGGTGGAGGCGATCGGCAACCGCCTGCTGCCCGACGGCGTCAAGCTCGTCTTCTCCGGCACGGCCGAGACCTTCAAGGAGGCCTTTTTCGGCTTGGTCGTCGCCCTCGTGCTCGGCGTGTTCGTGGCCTACATGGTCCTCGGAGCCCAGTTCAACAGCTTCATCCACCCGGTGCTCGTGCTGCTGGCGCTGCCGTTCAGCGTGACGGGCGCCATCGTCGCCCTCGTGCTCGGCCATCAGTCGCTGAACATGTTCAGCATGATCGGCATCGTCTTGCTCATGGGCATCGTCAAGAAGAACTCGATCCTGCTCGTCGACTTCACCAACGAGCAGCGCCGGCTCGGCC
>CAZZGQ010000424.1:0-2799 GCA_964653765.1 uncultured Elusimicrobia bacterium
ATGCGACGATGCTGCGACGAATGATTATACAACAAACCTCGACGAATCATCGTCGACGACCGGTCCGCGGGGCCGCCTCTATTCCGGATGGACCTTCATGCCGTCGAGCGCTTTCTGGAACGCCGCGTTGGCCGCCGCCTCGCCGCCGGCGAAAGCGGCCGGCATGAACGCCACCCAGTCCCCATGCGCCTGCTTGACCTCCGCCGCCATCGCGTTCGGGAACGCGTCGCCGTTCCAAGTGGTCGAGTTCTCGCCCTCCTGGCACTTCACCGCGAAGTTCGCGAAGACGGGGAAGCCGCCGCCCTGCTTATCGTAGGCGTCGACACGCGTGACGGCGACATGATCGAGAGACACGTCGCCCTGGCAATGGGCCTTTTCGTGGTTCACCAGATAGGACTCGAGCGCCCTTTGCGCCTGATACTCGCTGGGCTTGGAGGGCGCGCAGCCGGACGACGCGGCCGCGATGACGGCGGCCAGGCAGATGAGCCGAACGCGCATGATTTGCTCCTCCTATTTCCGCGACTCGGCCACGACCTGCTTGCCCGCCGACTCGCGCAAGAAGCTCGCCACGTACGCGTTGGTGAACCTCGCGATGGCCATGTGCATCGGGATCCTGTTCGGGTCGCGGCCCGCGTGCACTTGGACCAAGAGGTCGTACTTGGCGCCCTTGAGGACGCTCTCGTCGAGCCGGACGACCACCGTCTCCTGACGGCACACGCCGCCGCATTCCGACAGCGAGCTGGCGAGAACGGGAGCGTCTTCCACGTCCTGGATCCACAGAGGGAGAGCGGAAGCGCTCGAGACCTCGACGTTCGCCCATTGATAGTGACGCACCTGCTTGAACTGACCTTGCAGATTGTAGGTCACCGCGACGACAGCCTGGTACTGCAACGCCCCGGTCTGCTTGTCCCTCACCGCTTCGAGGCGGGAGATCATCTGCGTCCACGTGGAGCCCAGGACCAAGATGGCGTTCTTGGTCACGTCCGGCCCTCGATAGGCGAGCTCCGTGCTCGAGTGGGCGTTGACGTAGTCCTTCACTTGATTGCCCAACGTGTTCAGCTGATCGCCGAGGTTTTGAAGGCTGGAGCAGCCGGAAAGGCCGGCCGCAAGCAGGCCGACCCCTAGGACGCAAAGAGGCTTCAGAGGAGAGAGTCGCATGGCCAATATCTAGCCCCGAAACGCGCGGCCGTCAAGGCGACCTGCGTCACTTTGAGCCGATCGTCGTTCGTGGCGCGGGTGGAGCGCGGGCGTGACGTCCGGCTGAGCACGATGCGCAAGCTCTACGCGGCCCTGGGTCTCCAGATGCTGATCGTCCCTCTCTCCAAGGCGACTTATCCACCGACTGGCCACGCGGCAGGCGAATAGGCACGGGAAAGCATACCCGGACGAAGGTCCCAGGCCTTTCCGGGTCCGCCGGCCCTGGATGAGAGCCGCTTCGGAGGCAATCCTAAGCCTAGGACGAGGTGGTAAGAAAATGAAAACCCTGACCGCATTGATCGCCATGACCGTCGTCGCCCTCTTCGCCGCCCGGGCCCACGCCGACGAGACCGGCCAAGTCGAGTCCGCCGGCCGCGCCAAGACCCAGAAGGAGGCCGAGGCCGCCTGCCGCAATGCCGGAGGCAAGGGCGGGGCGATGGGTCTGCCGACGGCCGACGAGTACTTCTCGGTCATCGCGGGCGAGGACCGCCGCTTCGCGCGCGGCAAGGAGGCGAAGATCGAGCTCAAGATCGGCGGCCAGGCCAGCTCGATCTATCCCATCTGGACGGAAGAAGGCCTGGTGACCATGCAGGACGGCACGGGCATGGACATGTCGCGCGTCGATCCCGAATCCCTGAGCGCCGGCATCGAGCAGGTGACCTCCGCGATTGAGCAAGGCGAGGCTACGGCGACGACCGACGAGGAGAAGGCCAACGTGGCCGAAGGCCGCGCGAACGTCGAGGCGATGAAGAAGGCCCTGGAGAAGGGCTTCCCCGTCTACTGCGTGGCGCGCGCCGGCAGCTAAGGGGCGGCAAAGGGCCCAGAGCACGGGTACCCCCCGGGCTCATGCGTCCCCCTCAGGCGGCGAGTATGCTGTCCGCCATGAGAATCCTGGCCCTCGTCGCCGCGTTCGCGGCGCTCGCCGGCCCCGCCCGCGCCGCCGCCGTGTCCGCCTCGTGGACGCCGCCCTTCGAGCCGGCCGCGCCCGCCCTGGCGGCGGGGCTCAAGGACCTCGCCGCCTCGCCCGAGGGCCGCGCGGAGCTGCCACGCCAACTCGGAACGTTCTTCGACATCGCGAAATCGGAGACCCCCAACTACGCCGCGCGCGTGACGGGCGCCGTCGCCGCCCGGCTGACGCCGGAGTTCCAGGAGGCTCTGGCCTCGGGCGACAAGGCCCGTGCGACCTCCCTGCTCAAGACGGCCCTCGATGAGGCCGCTCCCGCCCTGGAGGCTTCCGCGCGCGAGCGCTTGGCTGAGATCGAGGCGGGCTACGCTCGCGGCGAGCTGACCTACCTCGACCTCGGCGCCGCCCAGAATCAGATCGCGTGGCTCGGCGCCCTCGGCCCCGGCTACGCCGGGGTGGAGCAAGCGTCCCGGGCGCTGCACGAGCGCGTCCGGCGCGCGATCGTCGACAAGGCGTCGGCCGAGATCGCCGCGGAGCTGGCCGCGCAAGCCAAGGACGACGTCCCGGCCGGCGGGACGGCGCAGAGCCGCCCCGACGACGTCGAGGCCTTCTGGAAGCTGCTCAAGAGGCGCCCGAGCGAGGTCGAAGTGAGCGCCTTCCTGGCCGCGCTGCCGACGCCGAACGTCGTGGGACCGCGC
>CAZZGQ010000425.1:0-2787 GCA_964653765.1 uncultured Elusimicrobia bacterium
ACGCCGCAGGGCAGGCACGGATCGAAGCTGCGGACCGCACGCATGATGTCGATGCCGCGGAACTCATCGGGGCCGTTCTCTTCGAAGATCGGCATCCCCTCGATCGCATCTTCGTAGGGACCGGGCCGCCCGTCGGAGTCACGCGGGCTGGCGTTCCAGCAGGTCGGCGGCCAGGGCTGATAGTTGGCGATCTTGCCGTCGCGGATCACCAGGTGATGCGACAAGACGCCGCGCACCGCCTCGTGAAAGCCGCAGCCGATGCTCTCTTCGGGGACATCGAAATCGGTGAACGTCTTCGTGTGACCCTGGCGGATCTCCTCGAGCCCCTTCTCCAGGAAGAAGAACGCCTGCGCGGCCGCATAGGCGACGAAGTAGATGCGTGCGCGGTCACGCTCGATCGCGTTGCACCACTGCGGCGGGCGCCACTCGAAGCTCATCTCCGGCAGGGCGCGCGAGCGCGGTAGGTTGATCTGCACGCTCTCGCCGGTCGACTTCACGTATCCGGTGTCGACCAATCCGGCGAGTGCCGTGGTCCACAGACGCGCCAGCGGCCCGCCGCCCGTCTCGAGCGCCAGCACCTCGCCGGTGTCGGGTTGCACGAAACGCGGGCTCATGACCCAGCTGTACTTGCCACCCTCGAGGTCTCGCTTCTGCGGCTTGGGCAACGTGGTGACGTTCCAGGGATGGCGCCTGTCGATCTCGTTGCCGAGCGGATCCTTGGTGACGAACGGCTCCTCCCCCAGCCAGTCCTCGTAATACGAGGAGCCGAGCATGATCCGGATCCCGAGGTTGATATCGAGCAGACTCGTCGTCACCAGCTTGCCGTCGACGACCACACCCGGGGTGACGAACATCTTGCGCCCCCAGTCCGCCATCTCCTGATAGCGATAGGTGGCGTTGGCGGCGTCCTGGAAAGCGCCCCAGCAGCCTAGGATCGTGCGTCGCAGCCCGACCTGCTCATAGCCCGGCAGCGCCTCGTAGAAGAAATCGAAGACGTCGTCGTTCATCGACACGGCTCGCTTGACGAAGTCCAGGATCCGCACAAGCCGCGACATGTAGTCGGTGAACAGCTGTGAGGTGGGCATCGTCCCGGTGCCGCCCGGATAGAGCGTCGAGGGATGGACGTGGCGGCCCTCCATCAGGCAGAACATCTCGCGCGTGGTGCGGCTCACCTCGAGCGCGGCGAGATACACGTCGCCCGTGAACGGGTTGAAGGCGCGCATGATGTCGCCGATCGTGCGGTAGCCGTGGATATCACCGTGCGGCGCCTCGGTCGTGTTGGCGCGTTCGAGCAGCGACGGGTTTGTCTCCTTCACGATCTGCTCGCAGAAATCGACGAACACGAGGTTGTCCTGGAAGATCGTGTGGTCGAACATGTACTCGGCCGCCTCACCGAGGTTGAAGATCCACTCCGCGATGTTGGGCATCGCGATCCCGTAGGCCATGTTCTGCGCGTAGACCGAGCAGGTCGTGTGGTTGTCGCCGCAGATCCCGCAGATGCGCGACGTGATGAAGCCGGCGTCGCGCGGATCCTTGCCCTTCATGAACACGCTGTAGCCGCGAAACAGCGACGAAGTGCTCTTGCACTCGACGACTTCGCGGGCATCGAAGTCGATCTTCGTGTAGATGCCGAGGTTGCCGATGATGCGCGTCACCGGATCCCAGGAGCGCGCGACGATGTTGCCGCGTTCCGGCTTCGGCGTGATGCGCTCGGTGATCGCCATTGGTCAGCCTCCTACGGGCGCCAGCGGGGATCGCTGCCGGTGGTCAGTACAGGTCTGTTGTGGCGCCATTTGGGCTCCTCGTTGAGGGCGTTATTGGTGATCGAGCGCAGCCGCCGGATCAGCGCTCCGTATGGCTTGACCATCAGCGAGGAGATCGAGCCACCCGCAGGCTCGTCCATGAACGGCATCACCTTGTCGGGGAAGCCGGGCATCGTGCAGGCGATGCAGATCCCGCCGACGTTCGGGCAGCCGCCGGTGCCGTCCTGCCACCCGCGCTTGGTCACATTGCAATTGACGACCGGCCCCCAGCAGCCGATCTTGACCTGGCACTTGGGGGAGTTGTAGTCGTGGGCAAAGTCGGCCTGCTCGTAGTAGGCGGCGCGATCGCAGCCCTCATGCACCGTCTTGCCGAACAGCCACTGGGGACGCAAGGCCTCGTCCAGGGGGATCACGGGAGCGTTACCGGCCGCCTGCTGCAACGCCCAGGTCAGCGTCTCCATCATGTTCTCCGGCTGCACCGGACAGCCGGGTACGTTGATGATCGGCAGGCCGCCCGCGGAGCGGAAATCCCAGCCCAGGTAGTCGGCGAGACCCATGCAGCCGGTGGGGTTGCCGGCCATGGCGTGGATGCCGCCGTAGGTGGCGCACGTGCCGGCGGCGACAACCGCCCAGGCCTTTGGCGCCAACCGGTCGATCCACCAATTGAGCGTCAGCGGCTCGCCCGTGTCGGGGTCGTTTCCCATCGAGGTCCAGTAACCCTCGCCGTTGATGTTCTCGTTGGGAATCGAACCCTCGACCACGAAGATGAACGGCGCCCCGAGCTGGTCGTTGGCCGCTTGGAAGAACGGCTCGAGGAACTCGTAGCCCCCGAGCGTGGGTGAGAGCACCTTGTTGTGCAGGTGCACCTTGGGAGTCCCGGGGATCAGCCCGTTGAGGACATCCTCGATCGCCGGCGCCGCGCTGTTCGTCATCGAGACCGAGTCGCCGTCGCAGCTCATCCCTTCCGAGGTCCAGAGGATGTGGATCTCGTCGAAGCCCGGCGTCGGCGAGTACTTGAATTCGC
>CAZZGQ010000426.1:0-2768 GCA_964653765.1 uncultured Elusimicrobia bacterium
GCGGCGAAGCAGAGAGGCAGGGAGGCGACGGACGGCTGGCCGCTCGCCAGCGACTGCTGCAGCGCCAGCACGCCGTAGGTCGCCGGATTGAGGCGGATCACGACGCGCAGCCAGTGCGGCGCCGTGGCGATGGGGAAGAGCGCCCCGGAGAGCATCCACATCGGGATCAGGAACAGGTTCATCACGGCGTGGAAGCCCTGAGTCGAGTCCAGCTTCCAGGCGATGCAGAACCCCAGGCCCGTGAGACCGACCGAACAGAGAGCCAGCGCCAGCACGGCCGCGGCGTAGCCCCAGGCCGGCGCGTGCAGGCCCACGAGGGGCGCGAAGATCAGGAAGGTCAGGCCCTGCAGCAGTCCCACCGTCGAGGCGCCCAGGATCTTGCCGGTCACGATGGCCAGGCGCGACACCGGCGCCACCAGCACCGACTGGAGGAAGCCCTCGCGGCGATCCTCGATGATGGAGATCGTCGAGAAGATGGAGGTGAAGAGCACGATCAGCACGAGCGTGCCCGAGAAGAAGTACTGCAGGAAGTTGAGGCTGCCCAGCTTGAAAGAGCCGCCGAGGCCCGAGCCGATCAGGAACCAGAAGACGATGGGCGGCGTCAGGGCGCCGATGATGCGGCTGCGATCGCGATAGAACCGCACCAGCTCGCGCTGCCAGAGCGTCCAGATGGCCATCATGCTAGAGCCGGTGCCCCGTGTGATGGATGAAGACGTCCTCCAGCGTGGGCTTGGAGAGGCTGATGGACTCGACCTCGCCGGGGAAGGCCTCGACCAGCTGCGGGATGAAGGAGTGGCCGGCCGCCTTTTCGAGGCGCAGCGTCGTCCCCACCAGGCTCGGCTCCTGTCCGAACTTGGCTGCGATCTTGGCGCGCAGGGCCTCGGGCTCGCGCGACTCGATGGAGATCACGTCGCCGCCGATCTGGGCCTTGAGCTCCGCGGGGCGGCCGGAGGCGGCGAGCTTGCCCTGGTCGAGCAAGACGAGCCGGTCGCAGTGCTCGGCCTCGTCCATGAGGTGCGTGGTGACGATGAGAGTGACGGGCGACTGCTTCTTGAGGTCGCCCAGGTGCTCCCAGAGATCACGGCGCGCGCCGGGATCGAGGCCGGTGGACGGCTCATCGAGGAGGATCAGCTCCGGCTTGTGCAGCAGGCCCTTCGCCAGCTCCACGCGGCGGCGCAGGCCGCCGGAGAGCGAGCCCACGATCTCGCCGGAGCGGTCCGTCAGGCGATAGCGCTCCAGCAGCTCGCCGATGCGATAGGTCAGCGCGGCGCCGGAAAGGTTGTAGAGGTGGCCCTGGTGGACCATGTTCTCCTCGACGGTGAGCTTGGCGTCGAGGCTGGGATTCTGGAACACGACGCCGAGCTTGCGGCGCACGGCCGCGGGCTCGCGCAGCAGGTCCAGGCCCAGGATCGTCACGCGCCCGGAGGTGGGCGGGAAATAGGTGGAGAGGACGCGGAAGGTCGTGCTCTTGCCGCCGCCGTTGGGGCCGAGCAGGCCGAACGTCTCGCCGGCCTGCACGTCGAAGGAGACGCCCTTGAGCGCCTCGCGCGCCGGCGTCTTGCCCTTGGCGGGGTAGACGTGGCGCAGGTCGGAGATGGAGACGGCGGCGGCGCTCATCTCGCCAAGCCCTCCCACAGCGTCTCCGACAGGCCGGCGCGCAGGTTGACCCAGCGCGCCGACACGAAAAGGTGGTCCGAGAGCCGGTTGAGGTAGATCACGACGTCCGAAGGCGCCTTGTCCAGCGCCACGACGGAGCGCTCGGCGCTGCGGCAGATCGCGCGCGCCAGGTGCAGCGCCGCCCCCGCCGGCCCGCCTCCGGGCAGGATGAAGTGCTTGAGCTCCGGCAGCTCGGCCGTCATCGTGTCGATCTCGCGCTCCAGGCGCGCCGCGGCGCCGGACGGCATCGCGGCCTTCTGTCCGGCCAAGATGGCGCCCGCGGTGAACAGCTCGCTCTGCACGGCGCCCAGCCGCTCCGCCAGCGCGTGCGCCTGGGAGGGCAGCGCCGCCAAGACGGCGCCGAGGGCGCAATTGAGCTCGTCGACGTCGCCGTAGGCGGCGACTTGCGGATCGCTCTTGGGCACGCGGCGCCCGCCGATGAGGCCGGTCTCGCCGCGGTCGCCCGTCTTGGTGTAGATCTTCGTCGTCGTGCCGCTCCTAGAACTTGAAGAGCAGGTCGGCCGTGGCGCCGGAGATGCCGTGCAGGATCTGGTAGGCCAGGCGCAGGCGCAGCAGCGGCAGCGGCGTGATGTCGGTGCCCAGGCCGATGCGCATGCCGCGCGCCCAGGCGGACTGGCCCGTGACGCCCGGGGTGACGGCCTGGCTCACGCTGATCTTGGTGAGGTCGTAGCCGACGTTCGCGAACGGGGTCAGGATCGGCAGCGCCCAGCCCGCGGCGACGTTGGCGGCGTAGTGGTCACCGGAGAAGGCGACGTGATTGATGTGATCGCCGAAGAAAGAAACGCCGACCTGCGGCAGCGCCGAGCCTATCGCCGGCGCCTCGAAGAGCGAGAAGCGCGCGCCGCCGCCGACGACCTTGACGCCGCCGGCGTTGAAGCCGTGCACGACGACGGACGTGCGGGCCGGCAGGCCCACGCCCACCGACAGCAGCGGCATGCCGAAGGCCTTGATGTTGGCGTTGCGCAGGATCGTGTCGTCGCGGTCGGGCCGGAACTGGAGGCCGGAGACGACGCCCGCTTCGAAGCCCGGGAAGCCCCAGGAGCGGCCCGTGTCGACGGACGCCGCGCCCAGCACGCCGCCGACGTCGCGCG
>CAZZGQ010000427.1:0-2761 GCA_964653765.1 uncultured Elusimicrobia bacterium
TGGGGCTGGCCATCATGCAGCACCGCGCCCACGGCATCGGCGGGACGCTCGCGGCGCGGCGGCGGCCGCGCGGCGGCACCGAGATCGTCTGCGAATGTCCGCGCCCCAAGGAGGACAAGCGATGAAGGCAAAGTCGCCTCGGACGGTTCCGGTCCTCTTCACGGACAACCCGCAGCCGATGTGGGTGTTCGATCCTCGCACGCTGCGGTTCCTCGACGTGAACAAGGCCGCCTGCCGCCTCCTGGGCTACACGCGGCAGGAGCTGCTGCGCATGACTCTGCAGGACGTCACCGCCGCGGGCGTCGCGGCTCGCGTCGCCAGCCTTGGCCCGGGCGTGCAGGATATCGGCGTCCGGCCGGTCCGCAAGAAGGACGGCTCGATGGCTTTGATGCGCGTGGTCACTCACCCGGTCGATTTCGACGGAATCGCCGCGCGCTTCTCGGTGCATACCGACGTCTCGACCGAGCGCGCCGCCGTGGAGCGCGCGCTCACCGCCACCGCCTGGTTCGAGAGCTTCTTCCAGTCGTCGAGCGAGGCGATCGTCGTCACCGCCGCCCCGGACGGGCGCATCACCCGGGCAAATCCCGCTTTCGAGAAGCTGCTGGGCTACACCGAGGCCGAGCTCGTGAAGATGACCTTCGCGGACATCACGGCCCAACCGCACCAAGCCGCCAGCCGCCGGGCTTTCTTCGACTTGAGCCGCGGCTTGCCGAGCATCGACCTCGAGAAAGAATACCGCCGCAAGGACGGCGCTCTCGTGCCCGTGCTCCTGCGCGGCTTCCCGATCAGGCTCGGCGGCAAGACCGTGGGCTACGCGGCCGTCGTGCGCGACATCACCGCGCGCCGGCAGGCCGAGCTGGCCTTGCGGGACTCTGAGCAGCTGCTCTTCTCGGTGCTGCGCAGCGCCCCCGACTTCATCTACCGCCTCGACCGTCAAGGCCGCGTCACCTTCGCCAACCGCATCGTGCCCGGCATCAAGCCGGAGGACGTCCTGGGCAAGCCGGTCTACCGTCACATCCCCAAGGACATGCGGCCGATCTGGAGACGGAAGCTGGACGACGCTTTCCGCAGCGGCGGAGCCGTGGACTTCGAGAGCTTGGGATACGTCGAGGCCGGGGGCCGGCGGGCCTATCGCCACCGTCTGGCGCCTCTCTCGCGCCGCGCCGGCGTCGAGACCCTCGTCGCCGCCACCACCGACATCACGGAGCAGCGCCGGTTGGAGCAGGAGCGCCAGCGCCTGGAGAACGAGCTGAAGGTCTCCGAGGAATACTGGCGCACCCTGCTCAAGCAGTCCCCGGACTTCATCATCGTCATCGACCGCTCCCTGAAGATCTCCTACGTCAACCGCTACGCCAAGAGCTTCACCCCCAAGGACGTCCTGGGAGCCCCCTTCGAGCGGTTCATCGACCCATCCTTCGTCCCGTCTTCCCGGCGTTGGGTGCGGCGCGTTTTCCGCTCGGGCGAGCCGGCGATGTGGGAGATCCAGGCCTATGGCGACGGCAGGGCCTTGCGCTGGTATTCGTGCAGCGCGGCGGCCGTCCGCAAACGCGGGCGCATCGAGCAGGTCATGCTGGCCTGCCGCGACGTCACCGAGAGCAAGACCCTTCGCGCGCGCTTCGAGGGCGTGTTCCGGTCCAGCCGTGACGCCATCGACTACGTCTCGCTGGACGGCACGATCCTCGAAGTCAATCCGGCCTATGAGCGGCTGACCGGCTATTCGCGCGAGGAGCTGCTGCACAAGAAGACCCTGCGAGACCTGACCCCATTCGAATACCGCCGGCTCGACCGCGCCGCGATGCGCCAGCTGCTCCAGTCCGGGCAGCCCGTCGAGTTCGAGAAGGAATACATCCGGCGCGACGGCAGCCGGGTGCCCGTACGGCTGACCACGTTCCTCGTCAAAGACCCGGCGGGCCGGCCCATGGGCTTTGCGGCGATCATCCAGGACATCACCGAGCGCAAGGTCCTCGAGCGCGAGATCCTCGAGGCCGGCGCTCGCGAGCAGAGCAAGTTGGGACGCGACCTGCACGATACCGTCGGCCAGACGCTCACGGGCCTCTCGCTCATCGCCAAGACGCTGCGCGACAAGCTGGGACGGCGCGACGGCCCGATCGCCGACGACGCCGCCAGGCTCGCGGAGCTCAGCAGCCTCGCCGTCCGGCAGGCGCGCGGCTTGGCCCGCGGCTTGCTGCCGCGCGAGCTGCAGTCGGCGGGCTTGGCGCAGGCCCTGCGCGAGCTGGCCGGCCAGGCGCGCGACCTCTTCGGCATCGAGTGCCGCGTCGCGGCCTCCGACGACGTGCGCCTCAACGACGAGTCCCGCGCGATCCAGCTCTACCGCATCGCCCAAGAGGCCGTTCACAACGCCGCCAAGCACGCCCGCTCGCCCGCCGGGGTCCGCATCCGCCTCTCGACCGGGCCCGCGCGCGTGCGCCTGGAGATCTCCGACCAGGGCGTCGGCATCCCCCCCGTCACCCGCCGGGGACGCGGCCTCGGCTTGGGCATCATGGAGCACCGCGCGAGGATGATCGGCGCCACGCTCACCATCAAGCCCGGGCCGCGCCGGGGCACGGTCGTGACCTGCGACTGCCCTATCCCGCCTTTGCCTTTACAGAGGAAGGCCTGATATGCTAGGATAGCCCAAAAGCCGGACGACCCTTTACAGAGTGGCCGAGAAAGTCGAGCCGCTTTTTTTTTGGGGATTTTTATGGAGACGAAGCAGATCGAAAAGCTGGTGGAGACGCTGCTCGAGCAGGAGTCTGCCGAG
>CAZZGQ010000428.1:0-2749 GCA_964653765.1 uncultured Elusimicrobia bacterium
GCTCGCGCGCTGGCTGATCCTGGCGGGCTTCGACGCGGCTTACGCGACGCAGGGCAAGAGCGATCTTGAGCTGCTGGAGCAGGCGCACCGCGAGGGGCGGGTCTTCCTGACCCGCGACACGAAGATCCCCGACGTCACGGGGCTGCGCAAGATCGTGATCCGCGAGCAGGGCTTCGAAGGCCAGCTGCGTCACGTGCTCAAGTCCATGAACCTCAAGATCGAGCGAGAGCGGCTGTTCACGCGCTGCACCTACTGCAACGAGCCCCTCCTGACCCTGTCGCGCGAGGAGGCGCTGCCGCTCGTGCCCCCGCTCGTCAAGGAGCTCGACACGCCGTTCTTCCGCTGCCCCGAGTGCGCGCGGGTCTATTGGAACGGGACTCATACGGAGCGGGCGCTCAAGCGGCTGGCTCGGTTGATATAATGCCGAGATGATTCGACTCGACGAGGGAATATACACGTGGAGCTCCTTCGACCGCGAGCGCCGCCTCAATTTCAACGGGTTCGTGCTCGCGGCGGACGGCCGCTGCGTCGTGGTCGATCCGGTGCCGCTGTCGGCCGACGACAAGGCGTACTTCGACGCGCTCGGCCTCAAGCCCGAGGCCGTCGTCGTCACCAACCGCAACCACCTGCGCGACAGCGCCTCGTGGCCGGCGCCGCTGGCCTTGTGCGAGGCGGAGCTCGGCGAGGTGGACGTGGAGCCCAAGCTCGTGCTGCGGCCGGGCGACGCCGTGGGCCCGGGCCTCGAGGTCATCGGCCTGCCGGGCAAGTCGCCTGGAGAGATCGGCCTGTTCTGGAAGGCGCGCCGCGTCCTGCTGCTGGGAGACGCCCTGGTGGGCCCGGGGGGGCGGCTCAAGACCGTGCCCGATCCCAAGATCGACGACAAGGCGCGGCTGATCCGCTCGCTCAAGACGCTGCCGGCGCTCGACTTCGACGCCCTCCTGCTCGCCGATGGCGACCCGATCCTGCGCGGCGCCAAGAAGGCCGTCGAGGCCTTCGTCTCCGCGCTATGATCGTCTGGGGCAAGCCGCTGAGCCCGGAGCGCTTCAGCTGCCGCATCTACGGCGTGCTGCGCCGAGGCGACCGGGTCCTGCTGACGCGCAGCCGCTTCGGCACGCGCGAGTTCGTCAACTTCCCGGGCGGCGGCGTGGAGCTCGGGGAGGCGCCGATCGAGGCGCTGCGGCGCGAGTACACCGAGGAGACCGGCCTGCCGATCGACCCCGTGCGCGTGCTCTACGCCAGCGAGAGCGCTCACCCGTCCAGCGCCTCTCCGATCCAGATCGTCAGCATCTACTGGCTCGTCGAGGCCGCCGGCGAGCCGCGCCGCGGCGGCAACGGCGACGACGTGATCGAGCTGTTCTGGGCGGACCTGACGGACATCCCGACGGCGGAGATGTTCCCGTCGGACTGCGAGTTCGCGTCGAAGCTCCCGGGGCTGCTGCGTTGACCTCGCTCCTCGCCACGCTGCTGCTGGCGGGGCCGCTCGCGAGGGCGCAGTCGTCCTGGAATCCCGCTTGGAGCGCGCCGGACCTCAAGTTCCACAAGGCGCCCGCGCCGCAGGCTCCGGCTTTCGATCCCGACGCCGCCCCTGAAGCCGATCCGCCGGCCACGGGCGACGACGACTGGCAAGGGGCGCGGGACTTCGCCGCCGAGCCGCTGGCGTATCAGGGCGCGCGGCTCTTGGCGCCGGCGGACTATCCCGCGTTCTCGGACGACATGGATCCGGCTTCGCTCGAGGCCGCCGCCCGGCAGTCGGACCGCTATTGGGCGGGCCTGGGCGATCTGACGCCCGTGACGATCGCCGGCCGCCGCTACACGGTCGGGCGCCTGCGCGCCTCGGCGCGGGAGCTGGTCCGGCTGGCGGCGCTCGGGCCCGCGAGCTTGCGGACGCAGGTGCCGGCCCGCTTCGACGTCTTCGAGTCCGTCAGCGACGAGGTCGTCTTCACCGCCTACTACGAGCCGGTGATCGAGGCCGTCTCCCGTCCGGACGCCGCGCACCCGATGCCGATCCTCGGCCGGCCCGCGGAGCTGCCCCGATTCCGCCCCAAGCCCTGCTGGACGCGCGCCCAGATCGACCGCGGCGCCCTCGCGGGCCGTGGGCTCGAGCTCGGCTGGGCCGCGCCGGCCGATCTCTTCGATCTGCAGCTTGAGGGCTCCGGCTGGATCGTCCTGGACGGTCGCCGCCGCCGCCTGGCGTACGACGGCTCCAACGGCCGGGCGTTCCGCAGCGCCGAGCGCGCCCTGATCAACGCAGGCGGCCTGCCCGGCGGGGCGTCCTTCTTCGACTTCCTCCGCGGCCTGTCGGTGAGCCGGCAGCTCGACATCCTCGAGGTCAACCCGCGCTACGTCTTCTTCCATGAAGCCCCCGCCGCCGACGCGGGGCCGACCGGCGCCCTGGGCGCGGCGCTCACGGCCAAACGCTCGCTCGCCGTCAGCCGCCAGATGCCGCGCGGTCTGCCTGCCTTCTTCGCCGCCGGCGGCCTGCGGCGCTTCGCCTTCGCCCAGGACGCCGGCAGGGCCATCTCCGACCCCGGGCGCGCCGACGTCTACTGGGGCAGCGGCCCCGAGGCCGGCGCCGAGGCCCGCCGCTTCAAGGCGCCGGGACGCTTGTTCTTCGTCGTCTTGAAGAACCCGCCGTCAAACTGATATCATTACCGGCGTCGCACCGATTTCGGGCCTGTAGCTCAGCTGGGAGAGCGCCTGCATGGCATGCAGGAGGTCAGGAGTTCGATCCTCCTCAGGTCCACCAGTT
>CAZZGQ010000429.1:0-2737 GCA_964653765.1 uncultured Elusimicrobia bacterium
CAAGGGCCGCTTCATCGCCTGCTCCGGCTACCCGGCCTGCAAGAACACGTACTCGCTCGACCCCGTCACCGGCCAGAAGGTGGAGGGCTCGCGCCCGCTCATCACCACGCGCAAGTGCAACAAGTGCGAGAGCGCCCTCTGGCTGCGCAAAGGCAAGCGCGGCTTCTTCCTGGCCTGCTCGGGCTTTCCCAAGTGCCGCAACATCAAGCCGGTCAGCAAGGAAGACGGCGAGAAGCTGCGCGTGGAGGGCGAGGCCCTGCGCGCGGAGATGGTGGAAGCGCGCAAGAAGCAGGCTGCCGCCGAGGCGGCCGCGCAGCCGCCGAAGGCCGCGTGATGCGCAACATCTCCCAGGGAGATGTTGCCGGTATCGCCGGGCGCCGTCGCCCGGAACCCGCTTAACCTGGCGCGATGAGCGGCGCTCCGGCAGCTTCTCCTTTGCGCGTCTGGATGCAGCGCTTCCTCACCCACCTGCGGGCCTCCCGCCACTACTCCGCCCACACGCTCCGGGCCTACACCAAGGACGTCGAGGCGTTCGTGGCCAGCGTCGGCGACATCGGTCCGGAGGCGATCGAACGCAACCACGCGCGGGCGTTCATCGCCGAGTTGCAGAAGGACGGCAAACTCGCCAGAAACAGCCTCCTTCGCAAGATCTCGGCCGCCCGCTCCTTCGTCAAATATCTCCGTTCGGAGGGCGGCCTCAAGCTTGATCCGTTCGCCGGGGTTCCTCTGCCTAAAAAGGAAGCGAAGTTGCCTAATTTCCTAACGGAAGCGGAGATGGAAAAGCTCTTGGCCGAGATGCCGGGGGTTCCGACCGCCCTGCGTCTGCGAGACCGAGCCATCCTCGAGCTCCTTTACTCTTCCGGGCTCAGGCGGTCGGAGGTTTCGGCCCTGAACGTCGGCGACATCGATCTCTACGCGGGCCAGCTCCGCGCCTTCGGTAAGGGCTCCAAGGAGCGCGTCGTGCCGATCGGCGGCATGGCCGCCAACGCCCTGCGCGAGTATCTGCGCGGCCGCGGCCGCGCCGAGCCAGGCGAGCCGCTGTTCTTGAACGATCGCGGGGGACGGTTGACGCACGACGGCGTGGCCTTCGTGCTGCGGCGCTGGATGCGCGCCTCGCAGCTGCTCAAGACGGTGACGCCGCACGTCTTCCGCCACTCTTTCGCCACGCACCTGCTGAACAAGGGCTGCGACCTGCGCGCCGTGCAGGAGATGCTGGGTCACGCCAACCTGGCGACGACGCAGGTCTACACGCACCTGTCTCTCGACAAGCTCAAGCAGGTCTACAAGGGCGCGCACCCGGCAGCAGCACGCGAAGGCGCCGCGGAGGCCGATGCAGGATAAGGTCTCGCTGCTCATGGAGGAGACCGGCTGCGACCGCGGCCAGGCGGAGCTCGCCCTTGAGCTCTGCGGCTTCCAAGTGGAGGAGGCCATCAAGGCGATCGGCCGGCTGCTGCGCAACATCGCCGTGGTGAAGGGGAAATTCGCCTGCCCCGAGCAGGATCAGTTCGGGCTCTTCCTCGTCGTGGCCAACCTCAAGACCGGCGGCCTGCTGCGGTCCCGCGCCGTGGTCTCGTTCAACCCGGCCGTCTACGCGGCCAACCTGGACCGCCACTGGTTCGAGTTCGAGAAGCACCTCTACGGCTGCCGGCTGTGGGAAGGCAGCCTGCAGTCCGAGAGCCTGGAGATCGAGCAGCGGCTGGCCGCCCATTTCCGCGACAGCGCCGCCTGCGAGCGCCTGGGGCGCGAGGGCGGCGATACCGGCCTGGGCGACGACCTCGGCGCCGTCATCGGGGGCGCTTTGCGCGCCAAGGCCCGCAAGCTGCAGCTCAAGCGCGAGATCCTCGACGTGCGGCAGTTCCAGTCGCTCAAGGCCGACCCGGACCGCGCCGCGCGCAAGGCCTCCCGTCCGCCCACCGACGAGCTGCTCGTGCTGAAATGCTCTTTGCAGGAGGACGTCGACGGCATCCGGGCCGAGGAGCTGCGGGCGGGGGACATGGTCTCGGCACGGATCGTGGACGGCCGCGACATCGCCCGCTATCTCGCCAAGCTCTTCGGCGGCCACTCCGACAAAGGACCAGTGCCCGTGCTGGCTCCCGTCGAGGCCATCGAGTCCGGCCCCAACGGGCTGCTCGCCCGCGTGCGCTTCTCGGTGGGCGTCTGCGGCGACGCCATCGTGCCGGCGGGGACGAAGCTGCGCGTGGTGCGCTTGTCCAAGGGCGACGAGGCGCCGTCATGGTGGCGGCGGCTCTTTAAGTAGTAGTCTTTTCCGGTTTTATTTTAGGAGGCGTGACGCAATGGGTTCTCTCGTGGTCGTGGGCGCGCAGTGGGGCGACGAAGGCAAGGGCAAGATCGTCCACTACCTCAGCCGGGGCGCGGACTACGTCGTGCGCTACCAGGGCGGTAACAACGCCGGCCACACGGTGGTCTTCGACGGCAAGAAGTTCGCCCTTCACCTGATCCCGTCGGGCATCCTCTTCCCACGCGTGCAGAACATCATCGGCAACGGCCTGGTCGTCAGCCCGACGGCCTTCATGGAAGAAGTGCAGATGCTCGAGAAGCGCGGCGTGAAGGTGCGCGGCCGCCTGCACCTCTCGCTCGGCGCCCACGTCATCCTGCCCTATCACATCCTGCTCGACACGCTGCGCGAGGAGGGGGGACGCGGCATCGGCACCACCAAGAAAGGCATCGGCCCGGCCTACGAGGACAAGGTGGCGCGCATCGGCATCCGCGTCTGCGA
>CAZZGQ010000430.1:0-2733 GCA_964653765.1 uncultured Elusimicrobia bacterium
TCATGAACGCCGTCGGCGTCGAGTTCTACACGCAGATGCTCAACGACGAGGTCGCCCGCAAGCAGGGCAAGCCGAAGCCCGACGGCGGGCGCGACGAGATCCAGCTCGACCTCGCCTTGCCGGCCTTCCTTCCGGAAGGCTATCTGCCGGACGAGCTGCGCCGCCTGGACTTCTACAAAAAGGCCCTGCGCGCCGGCCCCGGCGACGTCGACGCGCTCAAGAAGGAGATCGAGGACCTCTGCGGCCCCGCCCCCGAGCCCGTGCGCAACCTCCTGCGTCTGGTGCGCGTGCGCGCCGCCGCCCGCCAGGCCGGCGTCAAGAGCATCGCCCAGCGCAAGCAGCTGCTGACGATCTACTTCCGCCAGGACGCGCCCATCGACCCGGCGCGCCTGTCCTGGTGGACCAGCGCCTACAAGGGCCGCCTGCAGTTCGTGCGCGGCGTGGACGCCGACGGCGTGGAGGTCCAGCTCGACGGCGAGGAGCCGCTGCAGTGGATCGAGGACTTCCTGACGGCGTCGGCGAAGAAGCGCTAGCTAGGGCGCGATCGGCCTGACAGCGCAGGCGACGCGGTAGCCCTGCTGAGCGCCATCGGCGGCGGCCGGGCCGTAGACCTCGGCGGAGTTGACGCCCGTTCCCTTGACGCCGGTCGCGCTGTCGAAGAGGGTCACGCTCGTCACCACGCGGTTAGCGTCGGCGATTGCCTCGACGTCGAGGTGGTCGAGGAATCCCTGACGGGAGATCTTCGCCGGCTGGCCATCGACGAATTCGACGCTGCCGACGGACATCCGCCATCGCGGCACGGCGATCGGCCCCTTGCCGACCGGGGCGAGGGTGCAGGAAAAGATCACGGCAAAGACGGTGGTCATGTTATTTGTTCTCCTGAGGAGGGACGAGCTCCGTGCCGGGACGGCGCGCCATGTCGGCGGTGTTGTTCATCATGAGGAACATGCCGAGCATCGCCATCACGATGTTGCCGCCCATCATCCCGAACATCATCATGGCCGGAGCCATGAGCGAGGCGACGAAGGCCGTGGCGCGGCCGGCGGCGTAGTCGTCGCGCAGGATCATCGTCAGCAGCGAGCGCAGGATGCGGGCGCTGTCCATCGGGAAGGCCGGGATGACGAGGTTGAAGACGCCAAGCGCGGCGTTGAGCGTCATCAGCGAGGTCAGCAGCGGCAGGAACGCCGCCGAGGCCACGTGCAGCAGCGCCCAGGAGGCCGCGGCGAGGGCGAGGTTCACCATCGGGCCGTTGAGCGTGATCCAGAACTCTTCCTTCGCCGTCTGCGGCTCGCGCGAGAGGGAAGCCATGCCGCCCAGCGGGTTGATGGTGATGCTCGGCGTCTGGATGCCGTAATACTTGGCGGTCAGCGCGTGGCCGAACTCGTGGGCGATCACGGAGCCGTAGAGCATCACCATGAAGATCGCCGCGCCGAGGAGCGAGCCCCCGGCGAAGAAGAGCGCTGCGGCGGCGGTCAGCAAGAGCATGTTGACGCTGCCTCCAACCGGGATGCCGGCGAAGCGGAAGAGCTCGACCTCGAGCTTGGCGGGCGGGACTTCCCGCGCGGGGCCGAAGCGCGCGGCGATCAGGTCGGCCACGGTGGCCGGCCCGGCGAAGAGGCTCCACGACGGCAGCGCCATGCGGAAGTCGGGGTGGGCGGAGAGCGGCGCGACGGCCGCGGCCTGGAAGGGGCTCACCGCCGAGGCGGCGGCGGCCGAGAGCGTGGCGACGAACGGCGTCCAATCGCCGCTGCGGCGCAGGGGCTGCACCCAGCCGGGCTTGGCCCACTGGGCGAAGACCGTCTGGTGCCGCTGCAAGATGGCGAGGTGGAGGGCGTCGGCGGAGAAGCCGCGGCCGGCCAGGCGACCGGCCGCCTGCTCCAGCGAGCGCTGGGCGTAAGGAGCGAGCGTGGAGCGGGCGAAAGCGCCGCGCGGCGAGCTCTCGGACAGGCGCGAGGTCAGCGCCGCGGCGCCGGCCAGGATCCCCTGGATCTCGGAGACCACGGCCTGATGCTGCTCGGCCTGCTGCTGGCGGACCGCCAGGGCGGCCGGGTCCGTCCGCCGGCCCAGCAGGGCGCCCAGGCCCTGGGCGAGGGCGCTCTTGGTCTTGAGCTCCCGAAGCTGCTCGGCGTGCGCGCGCACGCTGGCGGCCATGCCGGGCGAGAGCAGGTAGGAGGCGGAGGCCAGCCGCTGCAGACGGCGCGTCGCGGCCTCGCCGAGCGCGTTGCGGTCGGCCCGCTCGAGGAGGCTCGCGGCCTCGGTGTCGAGCGAGGTCCGCGCGGCCTCGAGCGCGGCGGCGATGGCGGCGGCGCGGGGGCCGGGCTCCAGGCGGGCCAGAGCCTCGGGATGGCCGGCGTACGGGCCGGGCAGGAACTGCGCCAGCAGCTGAGCGCCGTCCTCGCGCTTGAGCGCCAGGTCGAAGCGCAACTCGCCCAGCGCGTTCTCGACGGCCAGCGTCTCGGGCGCGCCCGAGGCCTGGAGGACGGGCAGCGCCGTCTCGATGACCGGCGCCCAGGCCTTGCCGGGCGCGGCGGTCTCGGCGGCGACGGCTTGGTACGGGGCCAGCCCGATGGAGGTGACGAGGACAGCGAGCGAAAGGGACACGGCGAGGGATCGGCGCATGAGGAGATCAAACCAAAGAGCGCGCCCCTGGCCCTGAGACCTAGGGCCCAGGACGAGGACGGCGTGTGGCCCATCGGAAAATGATACGATGGGGCCGTGACGCGTCTGTTCCCG
>CAZZGQ010000431.1:0-2732 GCA_964653765.1 uncultured Elusimicrobia bacterium
CTGTTCTGGTTCTACTCCCACCCCGCCGTGTACATCATGATCTTGCCGGCCATGGGCGTCGTCAGCGAGATCGTCTCCACCTTCTCGCGCCGGCGCGTGTTCGGCTACGGCTTCGTGGCCGGGTCGTCCGTGGCGATCGCCGCGCTGGGCTTCCTCGTGTGGGGCCATCACATGTTCGTCTCGGGCCAGTCGGAGTACGCCGGCTTGGTCTTCTCGCTGCTCTCCTTCCTCGTCGCCGTGCCGTCGGCGGTGAAGGTCTTCAACTGGACCGCCACGCTCTACAAGGGCCGCATCCGCTTCGACACGCCCATGCTCTACGCTCTGGGCTTCATCGGCCTCTTCACGATCGGAGGGCTGACGGGCATCTTTTTGGCGGCGCTCGGCCTCGACGTCCACGTGCACGACACCTACTTCGTGATCGCGCACTTCCACTACATCATGGTCGGCGGCGCCGTGATGGCTTATCTCGGCGGCATCCACTTCTGGTGGCCCAAGATCTCGGGCCGCACCTACCCCGACGCCCTCGGCCGTTGGTCGGCGGTGCTCATCTTCGTCGGGTTCAACCTCACCTTCTTGCCGCAATTCCTGCTCGGCTACATGGGCATGCCGCGACGCTACCACGCCTACCCGCCCGAGTGGCAGACGCTCAACGTCCTGTCGACGGCCGGCGCCTCGATCCTCGGACTGGGCTACCTGCTGCCGTTGATCTACTTGGGCTGGTCGCTGCGCCGCCGGGCCGACGCCGCCGCCAACCCGTGGAAGGCGACGGGCTTGGAATGGCGCACCGCCTCGCCGCCGCCCAAGTTCAACTTCGACGAGGCGCCGCGCGTGACCTGGGAAGCGTACGACTACGATTCGATATGAAAAGGCCGGCCGCCCATCGGAGGAGCGACGTGCCTAGCCAAGAGCTGACACCGGAGAGTCTTGAGCACGAGCTGGATGCGTCGCGGCTTGGAATGTGGGTGTTCTTGTCGACCGAAGTGTTGTTCTTTGGCGCGCTGTTCTGCGCCTTCGCCGTCTACCGCTTCACGCATTACGAGGCCTTCGGCCTCGCCGCGCGCAAACTCGACCTCATGCTGGGCTCGCTCAACACCGGCGTGCTGTTGACGAGCTCGCTGACCATGGCGGCCGCCGTCCACTCCGCTCAGGGCCGGCGTTTCCGCGGCGCGGCGCTCTGGTTGGCCGCGACGGCCGTCCTCGGCGCGGCGTTCCTCGCCGTGAAGGGGCTGGAGTGGAGCCGCGAGATCCGCGAGGGCCTGTGGCCGGGCCCGGGCTTCGCCTGGGAGGGCGCGGGGGCCCACGGCGCGCGTCTCTACTTCTCGCTGTATTTCTGCATGACGGGCCTGCACGCCTTCCACATGATCGTGGGCCTGGCGGCGGTGGCGCTGATCGGCGCCTGGTGCGCCCTGGGCCGCATCGCTGAGCGGGACGCGGCGATCGTCGAGTGCCTGGGTTTGTATTGGCATTTCGTGGACATCGTCTGGATCTGGCTGTTTCCACTGCTTTACCTGTTGGGGAGGTCATCGCGATGATGAGGCTGGTCGTCGTTTGGGCTGGGCTGCTCGTCCTGCTCGGCCTAACCGTCGGGGTCTCAGCGATGAACGTCGGGGTTGCGGCCGCTGAAGCGGCCGCGATGTCCATCTCTTTGGCGAAGACGCTGCTCGTGCTTTTCTTCTTCATGGAGCTGCGGGCCTCGCGCTGGGCGATGCGGGGCGTCGCCGTGGCCGCGGCGGTGATGTTCCTCCTGCTTCTGGGCGGCACGCTGCAGGACTATCGCACCCGCGGCGCCGACGCCTCGCCCGTTGCGCCGCCGTCGCCCGGCGTCGCCGCCCCGTCACCGGACGCTGACCCGGGCGCGATGGAGCGCGCGGCGGGCTTCGAATAGAATCGTTAGGCGCACCATAGGGGGTTTTCCATGGCCGAGACCGCTTCGGACGTGCTCGTCGAGACGCTGATCGCCTGGGGGGTGGATACGATCTTCGGCCTGCCCGGGGACGGCATCAACGGGATCATGGAGGCGCTGCGCAAGCGCAAGGACAAGATCCGCTTCGTCCAGGTGCGCCACGAGGAATCGGCGGCCTTCATGGCCTGCGGCCACGCCAAGTTCACGGGCAAGCTGGGCGTCTGCCTGGCCACCTCCGGGCCCGGCGGCATCCATCTGCTCAACGGCCTTTACGACGCCAAGCTCGACGGCAAACCCGTCCTCGCCATCACCGGCCTGCAGTTCCACGATCTGGTCGGCACCTACACCCAGCAGGACGTGGAGCTGGACAAGGTCTTCGAGGACGTCTGCGTCTACAACGAGCGGATCATGGGGCCGACGCACGTCGAGAACGTCGTGGAGCTGGCGTGCCGCCACGCCCTGGCCAAGCGCGGCGTGGCGCACGTGACGATCCCGGTCGACGTCCAGGACACGCCGGTCAGCCAAGGGACGCGCTCCAAACGCAATCTTCCCCACCACGTCTCCAACGTGATGACCTGCAGCGCCCCCCTCCCCGCGCAGGCGGACGTCGAAAAGGCGGCCGAGGTGCTCAACGCCGGCAAGAGGGTCGCCATCCTCGCGGGCCAGGGGGCCCTGCGCGCCGGCGACGAGCTCGTCCAGCTCGCCGAGAAGCTGGGCGCGCCCATCATCAAGGCCCTGCTGGGCCGCGCCTGCGTGCCCGACGACAGCCCTTACACGACGGGCACGATCGGCCTGCTCGGCACGCGGCCGTCGCAGGACGCCATCGAGA
>CAZZGQ010000432.1:0-2714 GCA_964653765.1 uncultured Elusimicrobia bacterium
ATCGCGCGCTGGGCGATCAGGTAGAAGCGCGGGACGAACGGGCTGACGAGGAAGACCCTCCCGTTCTCCGTGTGGCCGTGAATCCACTCCAGCGCCTCCTCGAGGTCGGGCGAGAGCGGCGAGGAGACGCGCGCCTCGGGCGCGCGGAGCTTGGGCTCGGCCAGGCTCGCCAAGGAGACGACGAGGAGGAACGCGGTCGCCGCCGCGGCCGCT
Organism: uncultured Elusimicrobia bacterium; assembly: GCA_964653765.1. Lineage (GTDB taxonomy): Bacteria > Elusimicrobiota > Elusimicrobia > UBA1565 > UBA9628 > JAGWUP01. Next base: position 214 of record CAZZGQ010000432.1, read on the forward strand.
CGGTCGAGAGCCGGACGCCGCCGCCCCAAGGCCGTCGCCGCCGACGCCGCCAGCAGCACGCCCAGAAACGGGATCGCCGCGTCCGGGAACCGGAACCAATAGTAGACGAGCCATTCGATCTTGCCGGCGTAGAAGGCGGCGAAGCCGACGGCCGCGAGGGCGAGGCTGCAGGAGAGGTAAGTCCAGGCCAGGCGCCGCCGGGCGTCCCGTTCCAGCGCCGTCGCCGCCAGCACGAAGGCGGCCGCCAGCGCGTAGCCGAGCCGCCACGGCCCGCTCCAGGCCGACGGAAGCAGATGGTGCGGCACGCGCAGGCCCGCGTAGGCGCGCGCCGCGGCCGCCTTGTCGGCGCCGCGGTCGAGGAGCAGCGCCCGGGCCGCGCCGTAGACGCCGGCGGCCGCTCCCAGCGCGAGCAGCCAGGCGCGGCGCGCCAGCTCGCGCAGGCGCTCGCCGCGGCTCTCGCGCTCGAGCAGGCAGGCGCCGAGCAGGCAGAACGCCCCCTGCGCTCCCACGAGGACGTGGAAGGAGACCGCCAAGCCCTGTAGGAACGCCGCGCCGGCGTAGCGCCGGCGCACGACGGCGCACAGCGCCCAGAACGAGAAGAAGTAGGCGAAGCACTTGGCCTCGAACCCGGTCAGGATGAACTCGCTCGCCACGAGGCCCTGATGGTGGAGGAACAGGAACAGCGCCGGGACCGCATAGCGCGCCTTCGCGTCGAACGTCTCGCAGAAGAGCTGGATGAGCCAGGCGAAGAGCAGATAGACCAGCGCGGTCCCGGCGAACGCCAGGCTCGTCAGAGGCAACAAGCCGGTGAACGGGCCGACGAGGATGTCGTAGAGCAGCCGGATGTCGCGGTTGCCCGACGGCAGGCTCAGGTACCAGTCGTTGGCGATCCAGCCCGGGTGGAAGACCTGCTTGGCGCTGGGCAGGATGTCGTCGAGGCCGGGATTGAACGGGGCGAACCAATAGCGGCTCAGCAGGAAAGCCGCGCAGAGCAGGAAGACGCGGTTGCGGTAGAGCCGGTTACTTCGCAAGCTGACCGACGATGGCGGCGCAGAAGGCGGGGATGTCCTCGGGCTTGCGCGAGGTGATCAGGTTGCCGTCGACGACGACCTCCTGGTCCACGTACTTGGCGCCGGCGTTCTTCACGTCGTCGGCGATGGCGTAGAAACAGGTGGCGGTCTTGCCGCGCAGGACGTCGGCGGAGCACAGGATCCAGGCGCCATGGCAGATGGAGGCCACGAGCTTTCCGGCGCGGGAGACCTCGGCCACGAAGCGCGCGGGCTCGGGGTAGCGCCGCATGAAGTCGGGGGCGAAGCCGCCCGGCACGACGACAGCGTCGACGGACTTGGCGGCGACGTCCTTGTACGACGCGGTAGCGGCGCACGGATAGCCGAACTTGCCCTTGTAGACCTTGCCGGCTTCCTGGCCCACGACGTGGACCTGGGCGCCGGCCTCGACGAGGCGATAATACGGGACCCAGACCTCCATCTCCTGGTACTGCTCCTCGACCAGGAGGGCGACCGTCCTGCCCTCGAGCGGCTTCTTCATGCCGTCTGGAACAGCCGCTCGCAGATCTCTCTATTGAGCGCGTGCTCGGGCGTCTTCTTGAGGACCAGCGCGTCGACGAGGCCCTGCGCGGCCATCATGCCCATCTTGGTGCGCGTCTCGAGCGAGGCGCTGGCCAGGTGCGGCGCGACGACGGCGTTGGGCAGCTTGGCCAGGCCGGCCGCCATCTTGGGCTCGAGCTCGTAGACGTCCAGGCCGGCGCCGCGGATGCGGTCCCTCTTGAGCGCGTTCACGAGCGCCTTCTCGTCGACGATCGGGCCGCGCGCGGCGTTGATCAGGTAAGCCGAGCGCTTCATCAAGGCGAAGGCGCGGTCGTCGATCAGGTGATGCGTGGACTGGTCGAGGACGGTGTGCAGCGTGACGAAATCGGACTCGCGCAGGAGGTCGTCGAACTCGCGGTACTCGGCGCCGTATTCCTTCTCCACCTCCGGAAACAGCCGTTGCCGGTCGAAATAGAGCACCTTCATGCCGAAGCCGAGCGCGCGCCGCGCCACGGCCTGGCCGATGCGGCCGAAGCCCACCACGCCCAGCGTCTTGCCGTGGACGTCGGTGCCGAGCAGCATCATCGGATCCCAGCCCTTGTACTTGCCGGCGCGCATGAACTTGTCGCCCTCGACGACGCGCCTCGCCGCCGCCAGCAGGAGCGCCCACGTGAAGTCGGCCGTCGACTCGGTGAGCACGCCGGGCGTGTTCGTGACGACGACGTGGCGGCCACTGCAGGCCGGCACGTCGATGTGGTCGAAGCCCACGGAATAGGTGGCCACGGCGCGCAGCCGCGGCGCGGCTTTGAGCAGCTCGGCGTTGACCTTGTCGGTCAGGATGCAGAGCAGGCCGTCCTTGTCCTTGACCCGCTTGAGCAGCAACGGCCGCGGGATCGCGGTGTGCTTGTCGTAGTGGTCGATCTCGAAATGGTTCTCGAGCAGCTGGTACGCCTG
>CAZZGQ010000433.1:0-2711 GCA_964653765.1 uncultured Elusimicrobia bacterium
GGGCGTTGCTCTGGGTCATCGGCGTGCCGCTGCCGCTGGTGCTGATCCTGATCGTCCTGCGCGGCTGCGTTTAGAACCCATTTAAAGGAGGCCTCATGACTTATACCTATAAGGCGCGCCAGGAGCTGCGGCCGAAGAACCTCGACGGCATCAGCGAGGATCAGGTCGCGCAGCACTGGACGCTCTACGAGGGCTACATCAAGAACGTGAACCTGCTCAATGAGCACGCCGCCGCCTTGGCCAAGAAGGGGGAGTACGGCCCGGAGTTCGCCGAGCTCAAGCGCCGGATCAGCTTCGAGTACGACGGCATGATCCTGCACGAGCACTACTTCGGCGTGCTCAAGGGCGCCAAGCCCTTGCCGCAGGAATCCGGCTTGGCGAAGGCGCTGCAGACCTATTTCGGCGGCTTCGACGGCTGGAAAAAGGAGTTCCAGGCCATGGGCAAGATGCGAGGCGTGGGCTGGGTGATCCTCTATTACGACCCCAAGACCGGCGCGCTCTCCAACAACTGGGTGACGCTGCACGAGAGCGGCCATCCCGCCGGCTACATCCCGCTGCTCGTCATGGACGTCTGGGAGCACGCCTACATGGTGGACTGGGGCGCCAGCGGCCGGGCCGACTACGTCGAAGCCTTCTTCAAGAACGTCGACTGGACGGCGGTGGAGCGCACCTACAAGGAGATCTCCGCCCAGAAGAAGACCTTCGAGCACCTGGTCTAGGTAAAATTTGGGGTCAGACCCCCGATTTTACTAGAGTCTCGTCGTGACGCCGGATTACTTCCCGCTGGAGGCGGGCCGCGTGCTGGAGTACGCGACGCGCACACCGGACGGCGAAGGGGCGGTGACCGTCGAGATGCTTTCGGTGGCGCCGGTGCCGGGCGGCCTGGAGGCCCGGTGCCGGCGCACCGTCCGCGCCCCCGGGCAGCCGGACCTGTCGCGCGAGTTCACGGCGTTCGCCGGCGGCGACGGCGTGCGCTGCGACGGGGAGCTGGAGTTCCCGCTGCCGAGCGCGGTCGGCCGCTCGTGGAAGCGTTATCCCCGCGGCTATTCCATCGAGTCCTTGGCCGGCAGCGTGAAGACGCCGGCCGGCTCCTACCTCGATTGCTTGGTGGTGGCCTACGCCATCGCCGGCGGCGACGCGGGCTTCGGCCGGCGCTACTACGCGCCCGGCGTGGGCTTCGTGCGCGAGGAGTGCGCCGACGAGGCCGATCCCTACGAGGTGACGCTGGAGAGGGCGTACCGCCGATGAGCCGCCGCCTGATCCCGCCGCGCGCCGCCAACATGGACCTGGCCCGCGTGCACGACAAGGCCGACGCCGCGCGCGCCGCCGCCGCGATCTGGCGCCGCTACGCCCTGAGCGAGCGCGTGAGCCTGCTGCGCCGGCTCTGGGCGGAGCTGATGGAGCGCCGCGAGGCCCTCATCAAGGTGATCCACGACGAGACCGGCAAGCCGCCCGCCGAGATCCAAGCGTTGGAGCTGGACGCGGCCCAGCTCATCGTCCGCTACTACGCCTCCAACGCCCACCGGATCCTGCAGGACAAGGCGGCGTGGCGCCCGTGGATGCTCCTCAACAAGCGCACCTACGTTCGCTACGTCCCGCGCGGCGTGGCCGGCCTGATCACGCCTTGGAACATGCCTTTCCTGATCCCGTTCGGCGACGCCTTCGCGGCGATGCTGGCCGGCAACGCCGTGCTGCTCAAGCCCTCGGAGTGGGCCAGCCGGACGGCGCTCTGGTTGGAAGAGGCGATCGCCTCGACCGGCCTGCTGCCGGAAGGCCTGTTCGGCGTCGCGGTGGGCGACTCCGGCATCGGCAGCATTGTGGCCGCCGAGGCCGACGTGATCCTATTCACCGGCTCGACCAAGGCCGGCCGCGAGGTCGCGCAGAACGCGGCGGGGGCCCTCAAGCCCTGCGTGCTCGAGCTGGGCGGCAAGCACCCGATGATCGTCTTCAAGGACGCGGCGATCGAGCGCGCGGCCCGCGCCGCGGTCTGGGGCGCCTTCGCCAACTGCGGGCAGCTCTGCGTGGGCGTCGAGCGCGTCTACGTCGAGAGCGAGGTCCACGACAAGTTCGTCGAGGCCGTGCGCCGCGAGATGGCCGGGCTACGGCAGGGCCTGGAAGGCGACGTCGAGATGGGCCGGCTGATCTTCCCGCCGCAGCTCGAGGTGGTCCAAGAGCATCTGGCTGACGCCCGCAGCCGGGGCGCGGAGGTCCTCGGCGGCGACGTGATCGACGCCGAGAACCTCCTGATCCAGCCGGCCCTCGTGCTCAAGGCCAGCCACGAGATGCGCCTCATGAACGAGGAGACTTTCGGCCCCGTGCTGCCCATCATGAAGGTCGAGCGCGGCGAGGAGGGCGTGCGCCTCTCCAACATGGGCCAGTTCGGCCTCTCGGCGAGCTTGTGGACGCGCGACATCGGGCGCGCGGAGCGACTGGGCCTCTCGGTCGAGGCCGGGCTGCTCGGCATCAACGACGTCGGCAGCCATTACGCCGTTTGCGCCCTGCCTTTCGGCGGCATCAAGCAGAGCGGCCTCGGCCGGCGCCACTCGGACGAGGGCCTGCGGATGTTCTGCTGGCCGCAGTCGGTCTCGATCCACGAGTGGCCGGCCAACGCCTCCGAGCTCTGGTGGTTCCCTTATAAAGAGTGGAAGACGCGCCTGCTGTCCAAGCTGACGCGCTGGGCCTAGGCGCGCCGTGATCCTCGGCATCCACGG
>CAZZGQ010000434.1:0-2697 GCA_964653765.1 uncultured Elusimicrobia bacterium
GCCTTGTCGAAGATCTCGAGATGGTTGGGAAGCCCGGGTGACTTGACGATGAACGACGACTTGAGCACGCGATCGGAGTGACCGCCGCCTTCGTAGGAGACCTTGGACGCCAGCTTGCCTAGCTTCTTGCCTACCTCGACGCGCGGCGCCTTGTCGGAGACCAGGACCTTGAAGCCCTTCTTCAGCAGCAGCCGGGTCGCGGCCTCGCCCGACTTGCCGAGGCCCACGACGGAAGCGGTCTTTTTTTTGAACTTAGCGGGATCGAATCCCATGTTTCCTAGCGGATCTTGAGCGAAGCCAGCGCCGTGAGCATGAGGACGATGCTGACGATCCAAAAGCGCACGGTGACCTTGGGCTCGGCGATGCCGAGGAGCTCGAAATGATGGTGGATCGGCGCCATCTTGAAGATGCGCTTGCCCTTGCGCAGGCGGTAGGAGCTCATCTGCAGGATGACCGACAGCGTCTCGACGACGAAGACGCCGCCGGCGATCGGAAGCAGCAGCTCCTGCTTGACGCAGAGCGCCGCCGCTCCGATGACGCCGCCCAGGAAGAGCGAGCCGGTGTCGCCCATGAACATCTCGGCGGGATAAGCGTTGAACCAAAGAAAGCCCAGGCAAGCGCCGACCAAGCCGGCCATGTAGACCGTGATCTCGCCGGCGCCCTCGACGTGGACGATGCGCAGGTACTGGGCGAACTTGAGGTTGCCCGCGGTGTAGGCCAGGATGCCGAAGGTGATGGCCGAGAAGATGATCGAGCCCGCGGCCAGGCCGTCGAGGCCGTCGGTGAGGTTGACGGCGTTGGAGGAGCCCACGATCGTCAGCGCCGCGAGCACGTAGTAGAGCGAGCCCAGCTCCCAGAAGAGGTCCTTGGCGTACGGGACGTTGAGCCGCGTCATGAACTGCCCGTTGGGCGGAGCGATCGCCAGGTAAAAGGCCACGCCCAGCCCCACCGTCACCTGGACGATGAACTTGGTGCGGGAGGAGACGCCCGCGGCGCTGCGGCGCGAGAGCTTGGCGTAGTCGTCCCAGGCGCCGATGCCGGCCAGGACCGCCGTGACGGCCAGCAGCAGCCAAGTGAAGCGGTCGTCCCAGCGCATCCAGAGCAGGGCGCTGAAGACCAGCGAGAGGAAGATGAGGATGCCGCCCATCGTGGGCGTGCCCTGCTTGCCCAAGTGGGTGGCGGGGCCGTCGGTACGCTGCATCTGCCCGATCTTCTTCTGCCGCAGGGCCGCGATCACGTAGGGACCCGCCAGCAGCGAGGCGACCAGCGACGTCAGGGCCGCCCCTCCCGCGCGGAAGGTGATGTAGGAGAAGACGTTGAGCGCGCCCCACACGCCGCGCAGCTGATGGAGATGATAGAGCATTAGAGGGCGGCGACCACCGTTTCAAATTTCATGGCGCGGGAAGCCTTCACGAACAAGGCATGGTCCTTGGTGAGGGTCTTCTTAAGCTGGGGCGTCCAGGCCTCGGGATCGGCCGCGTAATGGACGGCGAACGACGGCCGAGCGGCCGACAAGGCGTCGGCTCCCGGCTTCATCTCGGGGCCGGCCAGGAAGACCTCGGCCAGCGGCAGTCCGGCCAGCCAGCGGCCCAGCTCGGCGTGGAAGCGGCCGGAGTCGGTCCCCAGCTCCTTCATGTCGCCCAGGATCAGGACCTTCTTGGCGCGCCCGAACTCGCGGCAGAAGGCGTCGATGGCGGCGCGCATGGAGTCGGGATTGGCGTTGTACGCGTCGAGCACGATGGCGCAGCCCGAAGAGTGGCGCAGCAGCTCCAGGCGCATGGCGGAGGGCTTGTAGTCCTCGAGGCCGGCGCGGATGCTCTCCAGGTCGATGCCCATGGCCCAGGCGGCGGCGGCCGCGGCTGCGGCGTTGTAGCGGCTGAGCTGGCCGAACGCCTGCAGCTTCACCGACAGCTTGTGGCGGTCGACCATGAGATGCCCCTCGTCGGCGAAGCTCACCCGCGCCTGGGGGCCCATCCCGAAGGTCACCGCGCGGGCGCCCAGCCTCGTCTCGAGGCCGGCCAGCCACGGGTCGTCGATGTTGATCACGGCCTTGCCGTCCTCGGGCAGGTTGTCGATCAGCTCGGCCTTCGTCTTGAAATTGTTCTCCATCGAGCCGTAGAACTCGAGGTGGTCGGCGCCGAGGTTCGTGATGAGGCCCACGGTCGGCTGCGCGATCTTGGCCACCTCGTCGATGTCGCCCGGATGCGAGTCCGCGAGCTCGAAGACGCCGTAGCGGTGCACGGGCAGCAGCTCGAGCACGGAAAGGGGCACGCCCAGCTGGTTGTTCCAGTTGCCCGGCGTGGAGCAGGTCGGGCCGACGCGCGCGCAGATGCTCTTGAGCATCTCTTTCGTCGTCGTCTTGCCGTTGGAGCCGGTGATGCCGGCCACCGGGATCTCGAAGCGGCGGCGGTGGTGGGCGGCCAGCGCCTGCAGGGCCTTGAGGGTGCTTTCCGTCTCCACGACGTGGGCCGGCTTGGGCCCTTTCGCCGGAAAGCGGCCCGCCTCCACGATCCAGCCCGAAGCTTTGGCGGCGAGGTCGGCGGTGAGCATGTCATGGGCGTCGAAGCGCTCGCCCTTGAGGGCCCAGAACGCCTGGCCGGCCGTCAAGGCGCGCGTGTCGGTGCCGATGGCATCGACGGGATCGGCCGCGTCGCCCGCCGTCAGGCGGCCGCCCGCGGCGCGCGCCAATTCCCCCCA
>CAZZGQ010000435.1:0-2684 GCA_964653765.1 uncultured Elusimicrobia bacterium
GAAGCCCGCCAGGATCAGCCAGCGCACGAGCTTGCCGAGCATCGCGTCGGCCAGGAATCGCGGCGGCGCGTCCATAGCCGGATTATAGCCGAAAGGGCGTCCGGCTAGACCTGAGCGACGCCGCCGTCCACGAAGAGCTCGACGCCCATGATGAAGGAAGCGTCGTCGGAGGCGAGGAAGGCCACGGCGGCGGCGATCTCCTCGGGCTTGCCCATGCGGCCGAGCGGCACGACGTCGGCGATGCTCTTGCGACGTTCTTCACCGACCGGAGAGGAGCTCATCAAGACGTCGAAGCCGGGCGTCTCGATCGGGCCTGGGCTGACGACGTTGACTCGGATGCGCCGAGACTTCAGGTCGGTGGTCCACGTGCGGGCGAAGCTCCGCACCGCGGCCTTCGTGGCGCTGTAAACGCTCTGCGTCGGGAAACCCTTGCTGCCGACGACCGAGGCGTTGAGGATAATGGAGCCGCCGTCCGGCATGAGCGGCAGGGCCTTCTGCACCGTGAACAGCACGCCCTTCACGTTGATATCGAAGTGGAAGTCGTAGACCTCCTCGGTGATCTCGCCGAGCTGCGCGTACTTGAAGACGCCCGCGTTGGCGAAGAGCACGTCCAGCCGCCGCTTCTCCTTCTTGATCCGCGCGTAGAGGCTGTCCAGGTCCGCCGGCTTCGCCACGTCCCCCTGGACGCCCGCTGCGTTCTTGCCGATCTTCTTCACGGCCGCGTCCAGCTCCGGCTTGCGGCGCCCCGTGACGTAGACGAAGGCGCCCTCCTGCGCGAAGCGCTGGGCGGTCGCCAAGCCGATGCCGCTGTTGCCCCCCGTGACGAGGGCGATCTTGCCTTCGAGTTTTCCCATGCGGCTCTTCTACGATTTACGTATTGGTATTCCGATGGCTCTGAAGTAACGGATCAGCGCCGAGAGGACGAGCGCCGGAAGCCAGATCCAGCGCAGTTCGCTGGCCAGGACCTCGAGCCCGCGGCCGGATAGGAAGAACCGCGCGCCGATCGGCGACACCTGGATCGGCGTCCACGGGAAGAAGTACCGCGTCCGGTCGAACGGCGCGAAGAACGCCACCCCGCGCCCGCCGTTCGTGAAGGCGTCGAGCACGCCGTGCGAGGCCGTGGCGACGAAGAAGAAAAGGGCCAGCCTCCAGCCGTCGCGGCGCCAGTCCGGTTTGAAGCGCGCCGCGGCCAAGCAGCCGACGAAGGCGGCGAAGAAGAGCGAGTGCGTGATCCCCCGGTGCCCCCACATGCTCTCGTACGGCACGCCGAACTTGAAGCTCACGACGTCGATGTCCGGCAGCATGGCGCACAGTGAGGTCATGTACCAGAAGCGCCAGTCCCGTCGATAGGCCGCGGGCTGACCTTGGCCGAGCGCGCAGGCCGCCACCGCATGCGAGAGGATCGTCGCCACTGTCCGATCGTCGCATTAATAACTTCTCGTGTCTATTTACCTTGGCCGCCAAGGTGAAAAGACACGGGAAGTAATTAGCGAAGCGCCGGCGTTACAATGAGCATGGAGGTGCTTTATGTCTCGACCACGAAGCTGGGTGAGGCGGGTCGCCAGGACGAGCGACGCGCTGGACCTGCCCAAGGGTGTCTTCACTCGCTCGGCCGCGGGCATCGCCCGCGGGCTCAAGCGCTCGGCTCACGCGAGCCGGCGGCGCAAAAGTTCCGAGTTCCAGTCCGCCATGTCGATGCTCAACTACCACATCAACCGCAGCGGACGAGGCTTGGCGGCCGCGCAAAAGCGGCGCCTCGAACGGGCCAAGACCGCGCTGCGCCGGCTCTACGGGCGCCCGCCCTAAGCCGCTCTACGACTTAGGCCGCGGCGGGCAGTTCTTCGCGCTGTCGCCGGCAGCCCCGCAGTAGGAGCGGCAGATCTCGGCGACGGAGGCGTCGGCGGCGCACTTGCTCTTCGTGCACGCCCCCGCGCAAAAGGTCTTCCTGTGCTCGGCGCTGATTGTTGAGCCGTCCGTCTTGGCCTTGGCGCAGTTCCTGATCCCGTCGGGGTCGCACTCCTTGAGGCAGAGCCGCTGCGCCTGGGCATCCTTACAGGTCACGCGATTGCAGGCCACGTTGCAGAACATGTCCGCTCTGGCGGCGGGGCCGACGCCAGCGAGGATTCCGAGACCGAGCAACACGACGAATACATTTCTTCTCATAGGCCTATCCTAGCAAAGCGAAGCGCCGGCTCGAAGAGAGCCGGCGCTTCACTTAGATCTTGCGCGAGGAGGGACTTGAACCCTCAAGCCCTTTCGGGCATACGCACCTCAAGCGTACGTGTCTGCCAGTTCCACCACCCGCGCTAAAGGGTGTTTGCGGCTACTTCTTCTTCGGCTGCGGCTGCTGTTGCTGTGTCGGAGGCTTCTGCGGTACCCCGGGCGCGCCCTGCGTCGCCGGCGCTTCGGCCGGCAGAGGCTCGGGCACGCGCGAGGTCACGCTCGAGAGGCCCGAGCGGCTCGACATGAGGGTCAGAAACAGCGACGTCAGAGCGAAGGTGCCGGCCAGGATCGAGGTGAAATTGCGCATGAAGCTCGAGCCCGTCGGCGTGTTGATCAGCGAATCGCCGCCGCCACCGAACACCGCCAAGCCCGCGCCGCGCCCCGTTTGCAGGAGCACGACGAGGATCATCAGCAGGCAGGCGATGACGTGGACGGTCAGCAGCAGATCGTAGATCATGAGA
>CAZZGQ010000436.1:0-2674 GCA_964653765.1 uncultured Elusimicrobia bacterium
CGCGGGTAGCTGCGCGAAGACCTCCGGCCGCCGCGCGAACGGGGCGATGCCCGCGGCGACGATCACCCGCCGCGCCAAGAGGCTCTCTCCTTCCTCGAAAAAGAGGCGGAAGCCGCCGCTGTCGGGGGAGATACGCGTTGCGAGGCGTAGGTCGAGGAACGGCGCCGCGCGGCCCTGGAACCAGCTGCCGTACTCGGCGAAGGTTTCCATCGAAATGGGGCTGGACAGGGCGGACGCGCGGCCGTTCTTCTCGTGGAAGTCCCGCAGGCTCAATCGTCCGTCGGGATCGCTGATGTTCGAGGCGTAGTGCGCCGACTCGAGGCACATGCCCTTCGGCATCGCCGCGCGCCAGAATTCCATCGGTCGGCCGAACATCCGGACGTCGAGGCCCCTGATCGAGGAGAGGTGGGCGGCGGCCGCGAGGCCATAGGGACCGGCTCCCAGGATGGCCACGTCGCAGCGGCTCATGAGGGCTTGGCCCCCGTGTTCGGATCGGGCCCCGGAACTCGGCGCAGCCAGATCTCGCGCCAATAGAGCGGGTTGTAGCGCGGGCAGCCGCGCGAGCAGGCCCCGTCGCAGTTGAGCCCCTCGAGCAGCACGGTGTCGGAGACCTCGCGCAGCTCGCCCGTGGTCTCCAGGATCATGCGCTCGAGGCGCTGCGCCACGCGGAAGCGCCTCCCGCAATAGCGCGACATCCCCGGCGAGAACTCGAGGCCGCGGTTCTTCTGCCGGCCGTCCAGGGTGGCCTCGATCTCCGGCAGGCTCTTGATCTCCACCCAATCGCCGGGAGCCAGCCCCAGGCTCTCGCTGGGCGTGTGAGCGGGCCGCAGGGCGCGGCGCCACGACGAGGCCAGCAGCGTCAGGTGGTAGGCGGCGGTATGGAAGAGCGAATAGAAGAGCTCCGCCGGCGTGAGATTGCCGGTGGCCAGGTCGCGCAGGTATTGGCCCGGATGCCACGACGACAGAGGCCGCGAGGCCGAGAGCAGCGCCGTCGACTGGCAGACGTCCGCGGAGAGCGCGCCTTGCGTGCAGGGGACCAGCGGCGGCTCGCTCCCGCCGGAGCCGGGGCGGCGCAGCCAGGTCTCGTGCCAGAGCAGCAGGCAGGCGCGCTGGCAGCCGCCGTGGGCGGCGCCGTCGCAGCGCAGGTCCTCGAGCAGCACGAAGCCGTCGAGGCGGCGCATCGTCGGCGCGCCCTCGACGCAGACGCGGTCGGCGCGCCGCCAGACGCGGGCGCGCCGCCCGGCGAAACGCTCCATCTCGGGCATGAACGGGACGCCGCCCAGGCGGCCGCGCTCATCCAGAGTGGCCCGTATCTCGGACAGGCTGCGGACCTCGACCTCTTCTCCTCGGCGCAAGGACATTCACCCCCCGGTGTCGGCGCAGGATTTCGGCCGGCAGCATGATGCCACGGCGCGGCCCGCGACGCCATGGGCGAAAGGCAAAAGCTGTATACTTGCCACGTGACCGCGCGAAAGCCCCTGGTGCTCGTCGTCCTGGGCACGCGCCCGGAGGCGATCAAGCTGGCCCCGGTGGCCCGCGCGCTGCGGGCGGCCGGCGGCGTGGATTGCCGCATCGTCTCCACCGCTCAGCACCGCGAGATGCTGGACCAGATGCTCGGCTGCTTCGAGCTGCGGCCTTCCTGGGACTTCGGCCTGATGCGGCCCGGCCAGACCCTCAACGGGCTCGCCGCGCGCGCGCTCGAGCGGCTGGGCGCCCTGATCCGCAAGCAGCGCCCGGCGCTCGTCGTCGTCGAGGGCGACACGACGACGGCGCTCTGCGGGGCGCTCGCGGCCTTCCACGAGGGCGCGGCGGTGGCGCACGTCGAGGCCGGGTTGCGCAGCTTCGATCGCGCGGCCCCGTTCCCGGAGGAAGCCAACCGCGTCCTCGTCGATCAGCTCGCGGACCTCCTCTACGCGCCGACGCCGGCCGCCGCGCGCCATTTGAAGGACCTGCGCCAAGGGCGCGTCCTGGTGACGGGCAACACGGTGGTGGACGCCGTGCGCTGGGCGGCCTCGCGCCCGCGCAAGACGAGGGAGCCGATGCTGGCCGCCGTCCTGTCCGCGCTGCGCGCCGATGAGGCGCTGATCCTCGCCAGCCTGCACCGGCGCGAGAGCCTCGACGGCGGCATCGAGAGCGCCTGCCGCGGGCTGCGCCGCGTCCTCGAGGAGAGGCCGCAAGCGCGCCTGGTGTTCCCCGTGCATCCGAACCCGAAGGTCCGAGCGGCGGTGTCCCGGACGCTGCGTCATCCGCGCGCCCATCTGCTCCCCCCGCTCGATTACTTCGACGCCGTCGCCGCCCTGCGCCGCTGCCGCCTCGTGATGACCGACTCGGGAGGGCTGCAGGAGGAGGCCGCCAGCCTCGGCAAGCCCGCTTTGGTCCTGCGCGACGTCACCGATCGTCCGGAGGCCTTGCGCGCCGGCGTGGCCGAGATCGCCGGGCTCGAGCCCGCCAAGATCGCCGCCCGCGCCGGGAGGCTGCTGTCGGATGAGGCGGCCTACCGCGCCATGGCCCGGCCGGTCGACGTCTTCGGCGACGGCCGCGCCGGAGAGCGCATCGCCCACTCGATCCGCCGCTTCCTCGGCCTGAGCGCCGCCTGGCCCGCCCCCTTCAAGCCCTCCTTCTAGTTAACAAGGGTGTCAGGCTCGATTGTTTACTAACTCTCCATTGCTCCTTT
>CAZZGQ010000437.1:0-1373 GCA_964653765.1 uncultured Elusimicrobia bacterium
CCGTGGCCCCAAGGCGTCACGCAATGCGCCTCGTCCACCGCCACGAAGGAGACTCCGCGCGCGGCGGCGGCCCGCAGCGCCCGGCGGAAGGCCGCGCTCTCGAAGCGCTCCGGCGAGACGTAAGCCAGCAGCAGCCGGCCCGCCGCGAGCTCCTCGAGCTCGGAGGCGTCCCCCGCCGCGGCGATGCCCAAGCGGCGCAAGGCGGCCCGCTGGTCCTCGACGACGGCCAGCAGCGGCTCGATCACGATGGCCGTCCCCGGCAGCAGCAGAGCGGCCAGCTGCACGATCAACGACTTGCCCGCGCCCGTCGGCAGGAGGGCGGCGACGTCGCGCCCTTCGAGCAAGGCCGCCACCGCCTCCGCCTGGCCGGGCCGGAACTCGCGGTGGCCGAAGCCGCGGCGCAGCAGCAGGCGCAGCGCTCCGCGGCTGGGCCGGGCCGGCTGAGGCGACAACGGCGCGGGCAGCGGCTCGGCCTCCCCGCGCCCGCCGTCCTCCACTCCGGCCGCGTCCCAGCCCGCTTTGCGGCCGCCGAAGAACGAGACGAAGAGAGGCGGAGCGTGCTCTTCTTCCTGCGGGTAGAGGGCCGCGACGCAGCGCCAGAGGACGGAGAGGTCCTCCAGCGCCAGCCGGGCGATGACCTCGGCCTCGGCGCGCGTGAACGCCCCGTCGGCGTCGAGGTCGCTGTCGAGCTTGCGCGGCCCGCCGGCGCGCACGGCGGCGAGTTGCAGGCGATGCGCGGCCCTCAGCCCCGCCTGCATCCGGGAGCCGAGCAACGCCCGCAGGGGCCGCTCGAGCTCCTCCGGCGCCGGGATCAGCGGGCCGCGCCGCAGCCAGCGCTCCGCCGCGCAGGCCGCCGGCGTCGGCGGCCAGCCGTCCACGTCCAGGGACCACCGGGCGTAGCGCCGGGCGCGCTGGAGCTCCTCGCCTTCCAAGCGCTCGGCCCCGACGGCGCCGCGGGCGGCATAGGTCGACTCGAAGAGCAGGCGGGCCACGACGTGTATACGCGCCAAGCCGCCGAAAAGTTCCCTGAAAAGCGGCGACTTGGTAGAATCGCTGGGTGACCCTGATCCTCTACTATCTCGTGCTGCCGATCTTCGCCGGCAGCCTGCTGATCCGCTGGCTCAAGAAGCACTCCCCGCCGCGCATCGACGGAGACGTGCGCCAGCTCTACGCCGAGAAACCGATCGAGAAGAAGTGGTTCCGCGCCCTGCGCCGGGATCACAAGTCGCTGCGCCTCTTGGGCGACTTCGAGAAGCAGCCCGAGGCCGTGGAAGCCGCCTACCAAGGCCGCAAAGACGCCAAGGCCGCCGGCGAGAAGGCCTCTTTCCTCGTCCTCAACTGGCAGGCCGAGACCCTCGAGCAGATCGACAGCT
>CAZZGQ010000437.1:1473-2662 GCA_964653765.1 uncultured Elusimicrobia bacterium
GGAACGTAGAGCTCGTTCACGTAGTCCTTGACCATGCGGTTGCCGCAGAAGCGCGGCGCCACCGAGCGGATGGATTCCTTCATCACCTTCAGCCAGCCGTGGGGGATGCGGTCGGAGCCGCGGTCGTAGAAGAGCGGCACGATCTTCTGCTCCAGGGCCTCGTAGATATCGATCGAGTCCGCCTGATCGGCGGCCTCGCCTGATCCGCGGCCGCCTGCCTGGCCGATCGGCCAGCCGTTGGAGCCGTTGTAGCCCTCTTCCCACCAGCCGTCGAGCACCGACAAGCTCGGCACGCCGTTGATGGCGGCCTTCTCGCCGGAGGTGCCGCAGGCCTCGAGAGGGGCGAGCGGGTTGTTGAGCCAGACGTCCACGCCCTGCACGAGATAGCGCGCCACGTGCATGTCGTAGTCCTCGATGAAGCCGATGCGGCCGGCGAAGGCGGGGTCCTTGGCGATGCGGTAGACCTGCTGGATGAGGTGCTTGCCGCCGTCGTCGGCGGGATGCGCCTTGCCGGCGA
Organism: uncultured Elusimicrobia bacterium; assembly: GCA_964653765.1. Taxonomy (GTDB): domain Bacteria; phylum Elusimicrobiota; class Elusimicrobia; order UBA1565; family UBA9628; genus JAGWUP01. The sequence goes on from CAZZGQ010000437.1 coordinate 1,991, forward strand.
AGATGATCTGCACGGGACGGAAGTCGTTGTTGAGCAGGCGCTTCAGGCGCTCGATGTCGCGCAGGATCAGCGTGGCGCGCTTGTAGCCGGCGAAGCGCCGCGCGAAGCCGATCGTCAGCGGCTGGTGATCGAGCAGCGAGCCCGAGGCGACCATCTGCGAGGGATCGGCTTGGCCGGACATCCAGCGGGAGCGCGCGCGGGCGCGCAGCATGCGGAAGAGCTCGCTCTTGTTGCGCAGGTGCAGCGCCCAGAGCTCCTCATCCGGGATCGCGGCCACCTTCGACCACAGCGCCGGGTCGTCCTGGTTGTCCCAGAACTTTTCCCCGAGGTGCTTGGAGAAGGAGCGCGCGAGCTCGGCCTGCACCCACGTCGCCATGTGCACGCCGTTGGTGACGTGCGAGATCGGCACCTGATCCTCGGGCTGGGAAGCCCAGAGCTTGTGCCACATGTGGCGCGAGACGAAGCCGTGGCGGCGGCTGACGGCGTTGCGGCGGCCCGCCAGCTTGAGCGCCAGAGCCGTCATGTTCCAGCCGTGCTCGCCCGGGGAGCGGCCCAGCTCCATGAACTTGGGCTGGTCCAGGCCCAGCTCGGGCCAATAGGTCTTGAAGTACTCGGCCACGAGCTGCTCGTCGAAGACGTCGTGGCCGGCCTCGACGGGCGTGTGCGTCGTGA
>CAZZGQ010000438.1:0-2652 GCA_964653765.1 uncultured Elusimicrobia bacterium
CTGTATAGCGGGCTGTCGCGCGGCTCCGTGGCGCCGCCGGCCGGGCCGATCGGCGTCCTCAGCGCCTCGAGGCTGGAGGGCCCGTCGACGGCGCAGGCAGCGCCGGCCCTGCCCGAGGCGATCGCGCTGCCGAGCGCGCAAGCCGCGGCGGCGAAGGCCGATGCGGCGGACGGGATCCGGGCCGAGGCGGGAGCGCTTCCCGCGCTGCAAGGCATGGCGGCCGGCGCCTCCTCCGGCGTCGAGGGGATCGAGAGCGCTTTCGACGGCTCCTTCCTCGCCAAGGCGATCGAGACGTTCCACCCGAGCCTGCCCGCCGGACAGACGCCGGGCGTCGCGGCCAAGTTCGTCGTCAAGCCGGAGGGCGTGCCGACGGACGCAGACATGGAAGCGCGCATGCGCATGTCGCCGCTCACCAACCCGGAGCGCGAGGCCGCCGTGATCGCGCTCTATCAGGCGGCCGGCGCGGGAGCGAAGGTGGTCGACGTGGCCGAGGACCAAGCCCCGCGGCTCGATCTCTACGACACGGTCCAGCGGCAGGACGCCGGGGACGGCAAGCACAACTTCATCGTCGTCAAGAAGGGCCGCGCCGATCGCGTCGTCGTCGTGGGCGGCCATCACGACAAGGTGGACGAAGGCGCGGGGACGATCGACAACTGGACGGGCGCGACGATGGTGACCAACCTCTATCAGGCGATGAAGGATGTCGACACCGACGCCACGTTCGTCTTCGTGGCCTTCGCGCGCGAGGAGGAAGGGCTCGTCGGCTCGCGCCGCTTCGCGCGCTCGCTGCCGAAGAGCGATCTCGCCCGCATCGACTCGATGGTCAACCTCGATACGCTCGGGGTCGACGGCACGTTCTCTTGGGGCAACAATTCGACGCGCTCGCTTCTCGACCTCGTGGCCGAGGTGGCGAAGAAAGAGAAGCGCGACCTCCAGGAGATCACGCTCTGGGGCGGCGACGGCGACTCCTCCACTTTCCGGAAGCTCGGCATCGCCGCCATGACGCTCTTCGGCGCCTCGCCCGAAGTGATCTGGGACATCATCCACTCTTCCGCGGATACGATCGCCGCTTTCTCGCTGCCGCATTACCGCAACGCTTATCTGCTGACGCTGGCGCTGCTGAAGGCTCTGGACAAGCAACCGGTGAAGGCTCCGGCGGCGATATAAAAGACAACACTAAGTGACACAAGATGAAAATACTGAAGGCTAGAAGGCACTGGGGTCCCAGGGCGCGCTGGGCCCAATGCCCATGCGCCGCTGGGCCCCTCGGCCCACGGGCGCGCAAAATGACCTTTAGTACTATGCCGGCCGACGACTCCAACTGCGAGGCCCCATGAACCGCTCAATGCTCTCCATCGCCGCCCTCGTCGCCCTTCTCATCGCTCCTTCGGTCCGCGCCGCGGACCATGCCATGATGCCGATAGGCGCTCCGGCCGCGGCGCTGACCGGCCCGGTGTTCGCGCCTTCGTTCGGCGAGATGTTCGGCGCGCAAACCTTGCCGGCGGCCGCGATCCCCGGCGCGCAGCTTTCGGCCGCGAGGCCGGAGGCGGCTGCGCCCGAGGCGGCCATGACGGCCATTGAGGCGATGGGAGCCGAGCTGATGCCGTCCGCGGCGCAGGGGCAAGGCGGCGACGCGGCGCCGAGCGGCGTCTTGACGCAGACTTTTGACGGCGCGCCCAAGCTCTCGGCGGGCTCCTTTGATCCCGCCGGCGGCGGCGCCGGCGATGGCGGCAACGGCGGCAACGGCGGCAACGGCAACGTCGGCGGCCCGTCCGGCCCTTCCGGTCCCGATGACGGCGGCCGGCTCAACAAGGCCTATCCCCGCGTGGTCGTGATCCTCGATACCTTCCACGGACCGGCTTCCGATAGCACCGTTTCCTACATAGAGAAGCTCGCTGACCTGGGCGTGCACGTCGCCTTCGTCACGCCGCGCGCGGAGAAAGGCCCGAACTCGGCCGAGACCGTGCTCACCTCGAAGCTGCGCACGCGGGCCGGCAATCCGGTGATGGTCGTCAGCTACAACGGGGCGCGCGTCTCCATGCATCGCGCCACGCGGGCGGAGAATCCGAAGGGCGCCATCGGCGACTCCGAGGGGTTCCCGCAGCCCACGCTCGAGCTGTTCGCCGCCATCAACGCCGCGGCCAAGCAGAAGTTCAACCTCAAGAGCCTGACCGAGGTCCGCAGCGGCGTCCAGGACCACACCTATCTCTACGGCGCCGAGCTGCAGACGCCCAAGAGCCTCTCCAAGGCCAAGCGCGCCGAGCTCGTGGCCGCGGTCACCCGCTTCTACAACGACAAGGCGCAGGCCGCGGGCCTGGCCTATCGCTTCGAGGCCTCCGAGACCCCGGAGGGGAAGATCCTCTTCCAAACGCAGTCCACCGCGCTGCGGCTCAACACCGGCCGCCTTTATAAGGCGATCGCCGAGCAGTATCCCGACGTGCGCGACCGCCTCAAGCCCGAGGACGTGATGTTCTTCGCCGACTCCTCGCGCGCGGCGCGCTTCCTGTCGACGCTGCAGACGGGCCACTTCATCCACGGCACGAGCAACGAGGCCGAGCTGAAGGAAGGCCTCTTCGCCGTGCTGCACGGCCGGGGCCTCGAGACCGTGAAGGTCACCCGCAACCAGCTGCGCTCCTACGTCTCGTGGCTGGA
>CAZZGQ010000439.1:0-2651 GCA_964653765.1 uncultured Elusimicrobia bacterium
TCACGCGGCGCTGCCGGCGCCCGCCGCGGCCGCCGGCGCGGCCGTCGTGCCCCAGGCTCCCGTGCCCACGACGCTGCTGCCCACGCAGCCCGTGCCGCAGGCCGGCCTTCCGCCGGCGCGCGCGGTGCCGCTGGCGGACTTCGAGCGCTTCCTGGGCGATGCTCCCTACGGCCGCGAAGCGAAGGACCTGCTGCGCATGCTCTCGGAGCGCGCCGTCGAGCCGTCGCGCTCGCGCGCCCTCGCCGCCGTGATGGCGAACCTGCCGCAGATCGTCTTCGACACGGCGCGCGCCGGGCTCGACGCTCACGCCGCGCTGCTCGCCATCGAGACGCCGGAGATGCGCGCCTATACGATCGCCCTCTCTCCCGGCCCGATCCTCCAGAACAAGAAGCGCTTCTTCGGCTCCGGCCCCACGGCGCTGCTCTCGGACTCCGCCAAGATCTACGCCTCGCTGCACGTCCCGGTCCCGGCCATCGAAGCGGCCAAGCGCGAGAGCGTCGCCGTCAGCGAGCAAAAGGCCGAGTGGGGCCAGGAACGCGTCTTCTCCGACGGCAGCCGCCGCGGCACCTACAGCCCGGAGGAGCAGGCCGGCTTCCTGCTGCGCAAGCTGCTCAGGCTTGACGCCTCCCGCGGAGGCTGGGACGCCTCCGCCTACGCCGCCGAGGCCTACGCGCGCTCGGCCCAATGGCTGTTCTACGCGAAGATGGCCCAGGCGCTGCACAACGACGACTTCCTCGATCCGGAGACGCGCATCGAGTTCCACCAGTGGCGAGACCATGGCGGCGAATACCGCGACCACCTCATCCACATGCTCGCCTCCGGCCGCGTCCAGACGATCGACCCGCGCAAGGGCAACGCCGAGGCCCAGGCCGCCTTCGACCACGGCGCTCAGGCCGACTGCCAGGCCGTCTTCAAGGCCGACACGCAGGCCCGCCTCGAGGCCGACCGCGAGGCGCTCAAGAAGGACGCGCTCGAGCTCAACAACGCCGGCTTGATCGACGGCGACCAGCTGGACGCCTCGCGCAAGGCCATCGACGCCGATTTCGCCGCCGTCCGCCTGCCCGAGCCGACGCCGCAGCAATGCTACTGGCGCTTCGCCTCGGAAGAGTCCAACCTGCACGCTTCCGCCGCCTTGTTCGCCGAGATGAACCAGGCCGAGCGCCAATTCCGCACGGAGATGGTCCATGACGAGGCTCGCTAACCTCTGGCTGCCGGCGGCGCTGCTGGCCGTGGGCGCGGCCCGCTGGGCCGCCGCCGAGGACAAGCCGTCGCTGCGCTACACGCCCCCCTCGGCCACGTTCGTCTGCGACCTGCCGGGGCCGGACTGGTATCCCTTCGAAGAGGAGGAAGGCGCCGGCTTCGCCACGCACATCCTGGGACCCGACAACCCGTCGGGCACTTATCGCACCGGCATCGACATCCGCTGGTTCGAAAAGGGCCAGCCGGGCTGGGTGCCGGTCAAGCGCTACATCGACGAGCTGCGCCGCTCCGACAAGGAGACCGGCCGCGAGGCCACGATCGTGCAGCCCTACCGCATCTCCGGCCTGCTCGCCCGGCTCTTCGAGGTCGTCCAGCATCGCCGGCTACCCGACAGCCAACTGCCTTCCCTCGAGGAGGAGCTGCACGACTACTACGCCGTGATCCCCGTCGGCGAGAGCTACTACTCGGTGAAGATGTCCACGACGCGGGACGTCTACTTCGACTACCGGGACACCTTCATCAAGTTCCTGCGCTCCTTCAAGACGCTGGGCCGTTAAGTTAACTTCGGGCTGCCCGAAGTTAACTTAACAAGCGCCCGGCCAGCCAGTCCGACGTCAGGCGCGACAGCCAGTCGCGGCGGTCGAGGAAGTCGTGCCCCGCGCCGGATGCCAGCACGAGCTTCTTGGGCGGGCGCGCCAGAGAGTAGAGCCGGCGCGAGATCGCGTGCGGCACGACGTCGTCGGCGTCGCCGTGCACCAGCAGCAGCGGGCAGGCCAGGCGGCCCACGGCGCGGGCCGGATCGAACCGCGCCACCGACTTCTTGAAGTCGCGGGTGAGGGCGGTGGCCGAGGACACCCGCAGCGCCCGCGACAGGTGGGCGATGCGCTTGTGCGTGAGCTCAGTCACCATCTCCGGACCGCCCACCGGAGCCACGGCCACGGCGGCGCGCAGCTCGGGTTGGCGCGCCGCCAGATTGAGGGCGGTCCAGCCGCCCATCGAGAAGCCGAATACGGCCAGCCGGCGGGCGTCCACGAACTCCCGCGAAGCCAGGAAGGCCAGCCCGGCTCGCGCCTGGGGCAGGAGGTTCGAGAAAGCGTACTCTCCCTCGCTTCCCCAGGCGCCGCCGAAATGCAAGCTGAAGCTGGCGATTCCCAGCCGCAGCAGACGCCGCTGCACGTCCACGTTCTTCTCGGCTCCCGGGAAGCCGTGCAAGAACAGGACGGCGGGGTGCTTCTGGCTGGATCGGCCTTCAGGCCGATTCAGCACGCCCAGCAACTTCAAACCGCGCCAGCGCAGGATCGCCGCGCCGCTGTGCAGCATCGCCTTGCTCACGGACTGATTATGACATTTTGCCCGGGAGCTCCGGCCCTACTCCTTGCCCTATCGGCATGACGGGGGAACGACCGCCCGGTCAATCTTATCGCTCGTTTTTATCCGCCGATGCGCTTGAC
>CAZZGQ010000440.1:0-2639 GCA_964653765.1 uncultured Elusimicrobia bacterium
GCGCGGCGCGGCCCTCGGCCACGGCGTCGGCGATGATGCCGCAGAACAGCTTGATGGAGCGCGCGGCGTCGTCGTTGCCGGGGATTGGGTGATCGATCAGGTCCGGGTTGCAATCCGTGTCGCAGACGGCGACGATGGGGATGTTCAGGCGGCGCGCCTCGGCCACGGCTAGATCCTCTTCTACAGGATCAATGACGAACAACGCGTCTGGAAGCTTCGTCAGGGGCCGGATGCCCGTGAGCGTCTTCTTGAGCTTGTTCATCTCCTTCGTCAGGCGGGCCACTTCCTTCTTCGGCAGGACGGCGAAGATGCCGTCGTTCTGCCACTTCTCGAGCTCCTCGAGGCGCTTGACCGACTTGCGCAGCGTGGCGAAGTTGGTGAGCGTGCCGCCCAGCCACTTGTCGCTGACATAGGCGGCGCCGCAGCGCTCGGCCTCGGTGCGCAGGATCTCTTGGGCCTGCTTCTTCGTGCCGACGAAGAGGAAAACCTTGCCCGTCGCGGACTGGTCACGGACCCAGCCGTAGACCTTCTTGATCTCCTTGACGGTCTTCTGAAGATCGATGATGTGGATGCTGTTGCGCTCGCCGAAGATGAACTTGCTCATCTTCGGGTTCCACCGGCGGGTTTGATGGCCGAAATGCACGCCGGCTTCGAGCATGGCCTTCATCGAGACGTTGATCACGAGTTCCTGTTCCTCCGCTAATTTAAATCAGACAAGGATGATAGCAAATGTTCGGCGCCGATACAAAGAGACTTCTTCCTCTAATAACCGGCGCGGGACATGCCGGGAAGACGCTTGGCGTATTCGCGCCAGGCGGGCTCGGCGTCCTTCATGCGGCGCAGGCCTTCCTCGACGCCCCACGGCTGAGCGCGCGTCAGCGCGCGAACTTTTTCCGTGGAGAGCGAGGAGGATTGGGGACGGGGCGTGGGAGAGGAGAAAGTCGCGCTCGAGACGGGCTCTAGAAGGCCGGCGTCCAAGCCGAAGGAGTGGGCGACCTTCACCGCGAAATCGTGGCGCCCGATGCGCTCGCCGCCCACGGCGTGGAAGACTCCGCCCAGCCCCGCCGCGCAGAGCTCCACGACGATCTCCGCGAGGTTGTCGGCCGAAGTGGGGTTATAGAAAAGGTCCGACGCCACCTTCATCCGCTCGCCTTGCGAGAGCTTGGCGCGGATCTGGAGCACGAAGTTCTTCGGCTCCCACTGCCAGCCGTAGGCGCCGGAGGTGCGCACCACGAGGTTGGAGGGGGAGGCGGCCAGGACGCCGGCCTCGGTCTCGGCCTTTTGCCGGCCGTATTCGTTGATGGGACAGACGGCGTCCTTCTCCGTGTAGAGCTCCTTCTTCCCGTCGAAGACGTAGTCGGAGGAGAAGAAGACCATGGGGACGCCGGCGTCCTTGCAGGCGCGCGCCACGTTGAGAGTGCCTTCCACGTTGACGCGGCGCGTCTCCTGCGGGTGGAGCTCGCAGTAGTCGACGTGCGGATTGGCGGCCGGGACGGCCACGATAGAAGGCGCCGCTTCCTTTAACATGCGGCGCACGGCGGCCTCGTCCTGCATGTCCAGGCGCTGGAAGTCCGCGCTCGGGTGGCAATGATAGGTGGCGGCGGTGACGCCGGCGCCGCGGCGCTGCCATTCGCGGACCAGGGCGTTGCCCACCAAGCCGGTGCCGCCGACAACCATCACGCGGTGGGAGGCCATGAGCGGGCATTATAGCAAAGGACCCAGGGAGGGGCCCACCCGGTGGGGGCCGGTGGACCCGTGCCCTTTTTCGAGGCCGTGCTATACTCCTGGAATATGCGCTCGTGCTGCGTGCTCGCCGTATGCGTGCTCGCCATTGCGCTGCAGTCGAGCTTGGCGCCGGACGTCTCGGCCCAGGGCTCGCGCTCCGACTTGGCCATGGCGGGCGTCCAAGGCGCCGGCTGGGACGCCGTGGGCTTCTCGCGCTTCTACGACGCGGCTCGGCACGGCCTGGGCTCGGCCGTGGTCCGGCCCCCGGAAGCCCGCTTCGACCAGGCCGCCGCGCCCGCCCGCGGCACCGAGGTCGAGCTCTTCGTCGGGCCCCGTCCGCCTTCCCGCCCCCTGATCGTCCCGAACCCGACCGCCACGCCCGAGTATCGGCACACCTTCCAGATCTTGCTCGCCAGCCCGGAGATCACCGACCGCTACGACGAGATGATCCTCAAGTATGCCGAGCTCTATCATCTCGACGCCCGCCTCCTCAAGTCGATCGTCGCCGCCGAGTCCGAATTCGGCTTCCGCGCGCTCTCGCCGCGCGGCGCCCAAGGCCTGATGCAGGTCATGCCGAAGACCGCCGAGGAGTTCGGCATCCCGGCCAACCGGCTCTACGAGCCCGAATTCAACATCGCCGCCGGCGCCGCCTACGTGGCGCGCCTGTTCCAGGCGGCGTTTCGCAAGTACAAGCTCAAGGGCGTCCGCTTTCGCGACGCCCCGCTCTGGCTCAAGCAGCGCATCGTCGCCGCCTACAACGCCGGCCCGCGCTTCCTCTTCCGCGACCGCGGCTGGTACAAGCAGACGCGCGACTACGTCCGCAAGGTCCTGCTGTTCTACAACTCGAGCGTCACGGACTTCCGCCGCCCCGCCACGACGCTCTCCGAAGGCCCGCGCCTGATCGCGCGGCCCGC
>CAZZGQ010000441.1:0-2637 GCA_964653765.1 uncultured Elusimicrobia bacterium
ATCATCGCCATCGTCGTGATCTTCCAGGAGGAGCTGCGCCACATCTTCGAGCGCATCGCCGTCTGGAGCCTGCAGGGCGGCAGCCGGGAGCAGCCCACGCCCAAGCTCATCGAGATGGTCATGACGGCGGTGGCGGAGTTCGCCCAGGAGAAGATCGGCGCCTTGATCGTGCTCCACGGCCGCGATCCGCTGGACCGCCACCTCGACGGCGGCTGGGATCTCAACGGCGAGCTCTCCGAGGCGCTGCTGGAGAGCATCTTCGACTCGCACAGCCTCGGCCACGATGGAGCCGTCATCATCGAGAACGGCCGCGTGACGCGCTTCGGCACCCACCTGCCGCTCTCCAAGGAGTTCTCGAAGATCACCAATCTCGGCACGCGCCACACCGCGGCTCTGGGCATGAGCGAGCGCACCGACGCCCTGTGTCTCGTCGTCAGCGAGGAGAAAGGCATCATCTCCGTGGCGCGCGACGGCCAGCTCAAGACGATGCCCGACCTGCACACGCTGCAGGAGGAGCTCGAGCGCTTCATGGCCGAGAAGGCGCCCCGCCCCGCGCGGCAGAACCTGCGCACCTTCTTCACTCACAACCTGCGCGAGAAGGCCATCGCCCTGGCCGTCTCGATCCTCTTATGGCTCTTCTTCATCGGGATAGCCCCGCGATGATCGAGCCGCGGGCCAAGCCCGGCTGGCACGCGCGCAAGCTGCTCGAGCTGATCGAGACGAGCGGCAAGCAGCTGCGTCCCCTGACGATCATGACGCACGATCATCCCGATCCCGACGCGCTTGCGAGCGCTTGGGCCTTGGCGCACCTGGCGCAATCGCTGTCTAAGATACGCACGCGCATCGTCTACGGCGGCATCATCGGCCGCGCCGAGAACCGCCTCATGGCCGAGCGCCTGCTGATCCCCGCCTATCCGCTGCGCAAGGGGGAGATCCAGGAGGCGCCGCACGTGGCCTTGGTCGACACCCAGCCGCCCTTCCGCAACAACCGCTTCCCGCCGCGCCGGCGGCCCGACCTCATCATCGATCACCATCCTCGACACGCCGACACCCAGGCGGGCGTGGCGCTGATCGACGAGTCCGTGGGCGCCACGACGACCATCTTGGCGGAGGCGCTCATCGCCTCCGGCGTCAAGGTGCCGCAGCGGCTGGCCACGGCGATCGTCTACGGCATCGGTTCCGAGACGCAGAACCTCGGCCGCGAGGCCACCGACCGGGACATGGCCGCCTATCAGGCCTTCTGGCCGCGCGCCAACATGCGCGCCCTCTGGAAGATCAGCTATCCCAAGCGCTCGCAGAACTTCTTCTCCGACTTGGCCCGCGGCATCCGCAACTCCTTCACGACGGGCTCGATCATCGGCGTCCACCTGGGGCCCCTCAAGACGCCCGACCGCGTGGCGCAGATCGCCGACTTCCTGCTCACCCATGAGAAGATGCGCTGGTCGATCGTCACCGGCCGCTACCAAGGCCGGCTGCACGTCTCGCTGCGCACCAGCGACCCGGGCGGCGGGGCCGGCCGCCTGCTCAAGCGCATCCTCGGCGGCGGCAACCGCGGGGGAGGCCACACCATGATCGCCGGCGGCTCGCTGGAGGTGGGCCTCGACGCGGCGGAGCTGGCCTGGCACGAGGCCGAGGAGACGGTCACCTCGGCTTTCCTGCAGAGCCAGGGCATCAAGGACCCGGGGCTGCGGCTCTACCCCTTCCGCAGCACGACGGCCTGACGCTATGACCTTGGCCCAGCGTTGGCGCCTGATCTCCGGAGGCTTGGCCCTCCTGGCGCTGCTGGTGTCGGTGTGGCGGCTGTGGACGCTCTCGCGCGACGCCGCGCCGCTGCCGGCCGGCCTGGCCCGCCGCTGCCGGCAGCTGATCCTCGAGCATCCGCAGAGCGCGGGGCTGCTGATCCTCACGGCCCTGGCCTTGCCCGTGCCGCTGGCCCTTTTCGGCTGGGCGGTCTCCGGTCTCTGGACGCAGTCGACGGGCCTGTACGGCTTCCTCTTATTGGCGCCCGTGTCCGCTCTCGTGACCGCCGGACTGGCGGCCGCGGCCGGCGTGACGGTGGCGCTCATGGCGGCGCGTCGGCTGGCCGGCGAGCGCGCCCGGTTCGACCTGCTTTTCTCCGCGCTCTTCGGCGCGACGCCGCGCCTGGCGATGGCGGGGCTCTCGCGGCTGCTGACCGGAGATACGGAGGCGCTCTCCTGGTTCTCGGCGGCGGTGGTGCTGATCGACGACTGCGACGCCGCCGCCGCCGGCCAACGCGCGCGGGCCTTCCTGGCCCGCGCCCCTGGGGCCGAGGCCTTGCACGCTCCCATGCGCTGGCGGGCGATCCTGGCCGCGGGCGTCGCGGCGGGCGGGCCGATGCCCTTGTTCTTCGGCTTCTCGAGCCTGCCGATCCTCGCCTTCGCGGGCTATCGGATGCAGTTCCTCCTGGAGCTCGAATATTTCCGGTACACGGTCTCCTGCGCCGTCCTCGGCGTCCTCTTCTGCGCCGCCCTGATCGTCATGGCGGTGCGCCTGGGAGCCGCTTTGGTCCACGCCGTGGCGATCTATCTCCTCGGCACGGGCGCCCCGGCGCAAAAGGAGCGGGTCCTCGCCCGCTTCTCTCCCGAGTGGGTCCTGCCGCCGGCCGTCGCGGCCGCG
>CAZZGQ010000442.1:0-2618 GCA_964653765.1 uncultured Elusimicrobia bacterium
GCGTCTCGCCGGCGCGCTCCTGGGCCGCCAGCCAGGCGCGGCGAGCCGCCTCGAGGCGGGTCGCGGACGCGGCGGGCCCCGGCGCGGCGGCATCGCGCATGCGGCGCAGGAACTTGAGGCTCTGCGCGCGGGCGCGCGAGCCGATGGAGGGCCCCCACTCCACGCCCTCGGCCTTGAACCCGAAGTACCGCCAGTCCGCCAGCGCGCTCGCCCAGAGCGCCTCCCGCGGCTGGCCGGCGCGCGCGGCCGCGTCGACGCCGGCGCAGACCGCGGCGGCGACCTCGACGAAGCGGTCCTCGGCCTCGCCGTCCAGCGCCGGAGCGCCGGATGAAGCCGCCGCCGCCTCGCGCAGCGCCGCCTTCACCTGCGGCTCCGCGTCCTGCTCGCGCTCCAACGCCGCCGTCCAGGAGCGCGACAGCAGGTGATGGACGCGGTACTCGGCGTCCTCCGGGCGGCTCTCCACCGTGACGCCCAGCACGATGCTCTGCGCCAGCTCGACGTCGACCAGCCTGACGCGGCCCTGGCCGTCCCCGACGGCGAGGTCCTGCGCGTAGGCGAGCAGCGGCCGCACCAGCCGCGGCGCCTGCCCCTCGCAGGGCCCGTAGGGGCCCGCCGCCGCGCGCGCCACCCCGCGCAACGCCAGCAGCAGCGCCGCCGCGCTCACCATTTGGCGCCGGGGTCCTTGGTCTCATCGACGATGGCGGCCGGACGCGCCGCGACGAGACCCTCACCGACCGCGACGATCGGATGGAAAAGGTCGCCCGTCGTCTCCAGGGCCGGGCGGGCGACCGGGGCCCGGAATTCGGCGTCGCCGTAGAGCGAGGCGTACCAGTCGTGCGGGCCGTTGCACAGGTCGTTGACGGGGCAAGACCGGCAAGCGGCCGCGTGCTTGATCTCGTAGCGCGGCAGCGTCCTCCAGGCCCAGGGCCAAAGCCGCGTCGAAAGCACGCAGAGCGGGAAGTGGTAGAGCCGCAGCTCGCCGAAGCGCCGCAGCGTCTCGTAGCAGGCGTCCACCTGCCGCGCGCAGTCCGACAGGCGCACGCCGATGCTCTTGAAGTTCTTCTGCGCCTGCCCCTCCACCTCGAAGTAGACGAGGTTGAGGCGGTAGGCCGCCGTGTCCGGGAACTCCGCCAAGAGGAACTCGAGCGTGCGCGGCAGCCAGCGCGTGGGGTTCTTGTGCAAGATCACGCGGATCTCCAGCCGCTGCCCGGGGCCGGCGTGGCGCAGCAGGTGGCGCAGGCCCAGCACCGTCTCCTCGAAGCTGCCCGGGGCGCGCGTCACCGAGTCGTGCGTCGCCGCGTCCGGGCCGTGGACGGGCACGGCGACGTCGAAAGGCCTGCCGCCGATCGCCAGGGTGCTCTTGGCGAAGACCTCCACGCAGAACGTCCGGCCGTTGGTCAGCAGCGTGAAGGGCAGCCCCGGGAAGCTCTTGCGGTACTCACCCAGCAGCTTGAAGAACTCCGGATGCAGCGTGGGCTCGCCACCCGTGAAAAGAAAATAGTCCTGATGCTCCCCGTTGCGGTAGTAGACGTTGCGATCGCCCGGCGCGCCCTTAAGCTCCGCGATCTTCGCCTTGTGCTTCTCGAGGCTGTACTTGGAGTCCGGCTCCTCGATGTAGGCATCGCTGTTGGTGCACATGACGCAATGGGAATTGCACTTCTGCCAGAAGGGAGCGTCAGGCATGGGCGAGCTCCCACTGCGAGCGCTTCTCCTCGATCGTCAGCTTGGACTCGTCGAGGAAGACGTCGATGCGCTCGACCTTCAAAGGAGAATCGCTCCCTGTCTCGGGCACCGGGAAGATGGCGCGGGCTATCAGCGCGGCCTCCCTCGAAACTGGTCGCGCTACCAGTTTCGCGGAAGCGCCTCGCGGGTGGCTGGACACCTTCGTCGCGGGCTCAGGCTCCATCGGCGCGTCGCCGATCATCCCCTCGACGGCGTGGAGCTTTTCGTCCGGAAAACGCGACCTGTAATTCCGTTTGAAGCCGAGGCACTCATCGTTCAGCCGGCATTTCGCGCAGGTCGAGGTCTTCACCCGGTCGTCGTGGCTGGCCATGTAGAGATCGACCGGCTTCCCCTCTTGGTCCACCACGAAGGCGCTGCGCGCCGACCAGGACAGCATCCACGGGGCAAGCTCCGGCGCCGCGCAGGGCGTGAAGTTGAGCAGCCGCGGCAGCGGCTGCCCACGTCTCTCGAATATCTTGAAGGCCGCGCGCACGAAAGGCGCCATCTCGCTCATCGGCGCGCTCATCTCCTTCTCGTGCACGACCATATCGCCTTCGAAGAGAGGATAGATCAGAACAATATCCGCGAACTTCCGGTCCAAAAACGCCTCGCACAGGGCCGGAAGTTCGCGGATGTTGTTCTTATTCAGGACGACGTTGATCCCTATCCCCGCCCCGAGGCGCTGAAGATTCTCGATCCCTCTATACGCTTTCGCCAGCGCCCCCGGCACCAGGACCAGCTCGTCATGCAGTTTCGCCGTATGCCCGTGCAGCGAAACCCGGAAGAAACTCACCCCCGCCCCCACGAGCTCCTCGGCATACGCTTCTTCCGCCAGCTTCACCCCGTTGGTCTGCACCCGCGCGTAGGTGAAGCCCAGCTTGCGGGCCAGCGCCGCC
>CAZZGQ010000443.1:0-2615 GCA_964653765.1 uncultured Elusimicrobia bacterium
CCGGCCTTCTGCAGCTCGGGGACGTCCTCGTCGGGGATGATGCCGCCGCCGAAGACGAGCACGTCTCCGAGGCCCTTCTCCTTGAGCTTGCCGATGATCTGCGGGAAGAGCGTCATATGCGCCCCGGAGAGCAGCGACAAGCCCACGGCGTCGACGTCTTCCTGGAGGGCGGTGGCCGCGATCATGTCGGGCGTCTGGCGGATGCCGGTGTAGATGACCTCGAAGCCGGCGTCGCGCAAGGCGCGCACGACCACCTTGGCGCCGCGGTCGTGGCCGTCGAGGCCGGGCTTGGCGATGAGGACGCGGAAAGGCTTCTGCGCGGCGGCTACCATACTCCCTCCGGGTTGGCCATGATCGTCTCGAAAGCGGCGACGACTTGCGGATCGAAGCGCGTGCCGGCGCCCGCCTTGGCTTCCGACAAAGCCCTCTTGTAGAGCTCGTTGCCCGAGAGGCCCTGCATGCGCAGCTCCTCGACGGCCTCGACGAGGCCGAGGATGCGCGCCCCGAGCGGGATCGCCTCGCCCTTGAGCTTTCCTGGATAGCCGGCGCCGTCGAAACGCTCGTGGTGGTGGCGGATCATCGGGATCGCCCCCTCCAGCATCTTGATGCCTTCGAGCATCTTGGAGGAGAGCACCGGATGAAGCTCCTCCGACGGGCTGCCGATGCCGAGCTCGGCCAGCAGCCGCGGGTTCTTGAAAGCCGTATAGCCGATGTCGTGCAGGATGCCCGCGTAGTAGAGCATGCGGTAATCGTAGTCGTCGATCTCGAGCAGCCGGCCGAGCGCGCTGGCGAGCTTGGCGCAGCGCATCGGGTGCTCTTCCATGCGCGGCTTGGAGGTCTCGACGACTCCGACCAGCAGCTCCATCACGTGCGACATGAAATTCTTCTGGTCCTGGATGATGCGCGTGTTGGTGACGGCGACCGAGGCCAGGTTCGCCAGCGCGTTCAGCAGATCGATGTGCCGCTGAGCGTAGGTGCCCGACTTCTTGTTGAGCACCTCGACGACGCCCACCAGCTCGCCGCGGTACATCATGGGCACGCAGAGCAGCGAGCGCGTCACGAAACCGGACGCCTTGTCGAACTTCCCGGCGAAGCGCGGATCGGTCTTGGTGTCGTTGACGACCTCGGGCTTGCGGTGCTGCGCCACCCAGCCGGCGATGCCCTGACCGATGGGCAGCGTCATCGTCTTGAGGGCCTTGGCCTTGTCGCCGGAGGCCACGCGGAAGAAGAGCGCGCGCTTGTCGTCGGTGATGAGCATGACGGCGCTCGCCTCCGAGTCCAGGAGGCGCTCGGCGGCGGCGCTGATCTTGCCCAGCAACGAGTCCAGGTCGAGCGTGGAATTGAGCGAGCCCGCGATCTCGAAGAGCTCGAGCGCCATCTTGCCGTCGAGCCGCAGCTCCTGGGTGATGTTCGCGTCGGCCATTACTCGGTGCCTCCCAGGACCTCGCGCACGGTCGTCAGGCCCATCTTCACCTTCTCGAGGCCGTCCTGGACGATGAGGCGCATGCCTTCCTTCTGGGCCTGCGCGCGCAGCGGGTCGGCGGCGACGTCCTTGAGAGCGCTCAGGCGCATCGTGTCGCTCATGACGAGCAGCTCGTGCAGGCCCACGCGGCCCTTGTAGCCCAGATTCTTGCACTTCTCGCAGCCGCCGTGCTCCGGAGGGCCGTAGAGCTTCATGCCCTTGGGCAGCTCGACCTTGTTCTCCTCGAAGACCTTGATCTCCGCAGGCGTCGGATCGCGCTGCGTCTTGCAGCCGTCGCAGAGGCGGCGCGAGAGACGCTGCGCCATCACGGCCTTCATCGTCGTGGCCACCATGAACGAGGGTAGGCCCATGTCCGTCAGGCGCGAGATGGCGGAGGGCGCGTCGTTGGTGTGGATCGTGGAGAAGACGAGGTGGCCGGTCATCGCCGCTTCCATGGCGATATGGGCGGTCTCCTCGTCGCGGATTTCGCCGACCATGATGACGTCAGGATCGAGGCGAAGGAAAGAACGCAGGGCCGTGGCGAAGTCGAACTTCTTTCCTTCGCCGAGCTTCAGATCGGGATTCACCGGCACCTGAACTATGCCGTCGAGGTTGTATTCGACCGGATTCTCGGCCGTCAGGATCTTGATGTCCGGCCTGTTCACGTGGTTCAAAGCGGCATAGAGCGTCGTCGATTTACCCGAGCCCGTAGGGCCGCACACCAAGATCAACCCGAAGTTCTTCTTGCCGCCGATGCCCTTGAGCAGCCCCAAGAACTTGTCGAGCGTGTCCTGCATGAAGCCCATCTTCATGATGTCGACCTGCACCGCCTTGCGGTCGAGGATACGCATGACGCAGCTCTCGCCGTAGACGGTGGGCACCATCTCGACGCGGAACTCGATGGGATTGCCCTGCGCCAGGATCTGGATGCGGCCGGACTGCGGCACGCGGCGCTCGGTGATGTTCATCGAGTTCGTCATGATCTTGATCTTGGCCGCCACGGCGCCGCGGTAGCCCCAGGGCACGGTGAACGGGCCGGGCACGAGCTGGCCGTCGACGCGGTAACGCAGCAAGATCTTGGAGGTCTTGCCCGTCGGGTCCTCGAAGGGCTCGATGTGGATGTCCGAGGCCTTCATCGAGAGCGCGCCCAGGA
>CAZZGQ010000444.1:0-2613 GCA_964653765.1 uncultured Elusimicrobia bacterium
AAGGGCCGCGGCAAGGCCACGTGGCATTGGCGCATGGACCGGCCGCATGCGATCTACCTGATCAGCATCGCCGCCGGCCGCTTCACCGAGATCGAGGATCGCTGGCAGGACGTCCCCGTCACCTACTACTGCGAGAAGGGCCGCGAGGCCGACGCCCGCCGCGGCTTCGGCAAGACCGTCAAGGCGATGGAGTTCTTCTCCAAGATGACCGGCGTCCCCTATCCCTACGACAAGTACGCCCAGGTCGCCGTCGCCGAATATCCCGGCGGCATGGAGCACACGACCTGCACCACGCAGACCGACGCCTGTCTGATCGACGCGCGCGCCGCGTTGGACGTGGACCTCGATCTCCTCGTGGCCCATGAGCTGGCCCATCAGTGGTTCGGCGACCTCGTGACCTGCCGCGACTGGTCGCACGCCTGGCTCAACGAGGGGTTCGCCACCTATTTCGAGGTGCTGTTCCAAGCCCACGACAAGGGCGAGGACGAGGCGGACTACGAGCTCTACCACAACGCCCGGGTCTACTTCGACGAGGACCAGCGCCGCTATCGACGGCCCATCGTCTGCGGCACCTACAAGTACGCCTGGACTCTCTTCGACCGTCACACCTACGAGAAGGGCGCCTGGGTGCTGCACATGCTGCGCCAAGATCTGGGGGAGCAAGACTGGTGGCGCTGCGTGCGGCACTACCTCGAGAAGCACCGCGACGGCAGCGTGGAGACGCCCGACCTCATCCAGTCCATCGCCGAGACCACCGGCCGCAACCTCAAATGGTTCTTCGACCAGTGGGTCTACCGCGCCGGCTATCCCGTCCTCAAGGCCTCCTATACGTGGGACGCCAAGACCAACAAGGCCGGCCTGCACGTCGTCCAGACCCAGGACGTGAGCGAGGCCGAGCCAGCTTACAGGTTCAAGCTGCCCGTGCGCTTCACGGGCCGCGGCTGGACCAAGGACTTCGTCGCCGACATCTCCGACAAGGAGCATCGCTTGTCTTGGGCGCTCCCGGGGGAACCTCTCGATGTCGAGGTCGATCCCGATTACGTCGTCCTCAAGCGCCTGCAGCTGCGCAAGCCGCATGCGATGTGGCTGCAGCAGCTGCGCCACGCGAAAAAGGCCTACGGCCGCCACTTCGCCGCGCGCAACGCCGCCTTCTGGACCGACGACAAGACGGTGGCCGCCCTCGAGCAGGCCGTCCGCCGCGAGCCGTTCTGGGGCGCCGGCGCCGAGATCGCCCGCGCCCTCGGCGGGATGCGCACCGAGTCGTCCTTCCAGGCGCTCAAGCGGCTGCTGACGATCAAGCACCCGAAGGTCCGGCGCGCCGTGGTGGAGTCGCTGGGCGGCTACAAGCGCCCCGAGGCCGCCGCTCTCGTCGCGCCGCTCGCGCGGCGCGATCCGAGCGTGCTCGTCCAGGCCGAGGCCGTCAAGGCGCTGGGAGCCATCGGCGACGCCCGGTACTTGGGCCCCATCAAGGCCGCGTTCTCGCAGTCCTCCTATCGCGACGTCATCGGCGCGGGGGGAGTGACGGCGTTGGCCGCCTTCCACGACGAGAAGAACCTGGAGACGCTGCGCAAGATGAGCCTGCCGCCGCACACCTTCGCGCGGCGCGCGCAAGCCATCCGCGCCCTGGCCGACTACGCGCCCGTCTCCGACTCCGTGATCGCCTGGATCGGCGAAGCGTCGCAGGATCCCGACGAGCGCGTGACGCTGGCCGCCGTCAGCGCCCTGGGCCAGCTCGAGGACGAGCGCGCCTTGCCGCTGCTCGAGAAGGCGAAGACGCATCCGAACACGCGCGTGCGCGTCTACGCCGAAGAGGCGATCGCCCGCACCCGGGCCGGCCTCGAGCCGAAGAAGTAGAGCGGCTATCGGTCGCTGGTTTTAAAACCAGTTCTTCAAAACGAGAAGCGAAACTGGTCGCGCGACCAGTTTCGCCTAGAAGGCGCTTTGGCCCGCGCCGGATTCCGCCTCGGGCCAGCTCCTGCGCCGTCGGCCAGGCCTTCTGGCTGACATAGAGGCCGTCCGTGCAGCAGATCAACCCAGGCGAGTCGGAAGAATCGATCATGCCGGCGGCGACGAGCTGCCGGACATCCGGATCGGTCCGCCGCCAACCGGCGGAGGCGAGAGTGGGGACGAGCGAGACGGACAACGTCGCGATGACGGCGAGCCTTTTCATGATGCCATTCTATTGAAAACCGGAAGCCGTCCGCGTCGGACCAAAGCCCCAGGCGCCTCGCGCCAACTGGACCCCCGAAAAGAGCTATCCCCAAATTGTCAGCGCTGACAATTTGGGGATAGCTTTGGCGGCGGGCGTTCGACGCCCTAGTCCGCGCGTTCCGCGGAGATGAGGCCGAGATCGATGCCCTTCACGACGGCCTCCGTGCGGTTGGAGACCGAGAGCTTCTGGAACATCGAGTTGAGGTGGTTCTTCACCGTCTTGACCGAGCAGGTCAGATCGGCGGCGATCTCCTTGTTGCTCTTGCCGCGGCCCAGGAGGGCCAAGACCTTGATCTCGGTCTTGGTGAGCGCGACCAACGAGGCCTCGGCGGCCGAGCTGCCCATCTGGCGCAGGCCGTCGATGAGCTTGCTCATGACCGGCTGCGGGATCATCACGCCCTG
>CAZZGQ010000445.1:0-2606 GCA_964653765.1 uncultured Elusimicrobia bacterium
GTCCATCAGGCGGTGGCCGTAGCAAAAGTGGATGAGGCGGGTGACGCTGAACATGTCTAATTTCTCCTTAAGAAACGGCGGACATCGTCGTGAGTGCCGACGATCAAAAGCTCGATCTCATCGCCTCGCCGAAAGAAGACGATCCTATCGAGCAGGCCTGCGCGGATCTCCCATAATCCGAATTTCAATTCCTTGAGGCCTAGCCCGCCCGAGACGCGGTCGGAGGCGAGGGCCGAGTCGAGGCGCCGCAATGCCTCGTCGATCGCGGCTTGACGATCCGCAGGCAGCTTCCGATAGAGCCGAGCGAAGGCCGCGGTACGAAAGTAACGCACGTCAGGCCCTTCGGGCCTTGAGATCGCCGATCAGCGCCTCAACGGACTTGAAGCGCTTGCCGCCCTTGCGACGCCTCAACTTGAGGAGGGCGCGGCACTCCTCGGGACTCAGCTCGCCCTGATAGAGGGTCGTGTCGACTCGGGCCAGGCGCACGCTCCCGGACTCCGTGTCGACCAGGAAACCGACGGTATCCCCTTTGTGGCCTACGCCGAGTAGGGCGCGCACCTCCTTGGGGATGGTCAATTGGGCCTTAGCGCTAAGGGTCGACGTGATCAAGCGTGTCATGGAATCAGAATATCCTACATTCCTACTTCTGTCAAGCGATCAGGCGGCCGCCGTCGACGGCGACGGAGGCGCCCGTCATGAAGTCGGATTCGAGCAAGAAGAGCACGGCCTTGGCGACGTCGGCCGGGCTGCCCAAACGGCGCACGAGCGTGGCGCGCTTGAGCGCCTGTGCGGTGGCGCCGCTCTCGCTGTGCCCGTCGGGCAGCAGCACCGGGCCGGGCATGACGGCGTTGACCCGCACCTCGGGGGCCAAGGCCTTGGCCAGGCCCGTGTTGAGGCAGAGCAGCGCCGCTTTCGAGGCGCAGTACGGGAGATAGTCGGCGTAAGGGCGGTGGGCGGACCAGTCGGCGATGTTCACGACGGCGCCCCGCGCGCGCTTGAGGTGAGGGGCCGCCGCCTGGGTCAGGAAGAAGGGAGCGCGGGCGTTGACGTCCATGTGGCGGTCCCAATCGCTCTCTTTCGTGCGGCCGAAGACGTTGGGCTCCCAGAGGGAGGCGTTGTTGATCAGGGCATCCAGGCGGCCCAGCCGCCGCGCGGCTTCGCGGACGACGGCGGCGCAGGCGCGCGCGCTCGAGAGCTCGGCGCGCAGGGCCACGGCCCGGACGCCGTGGGCGCGCGTCAGCTCGCGGGCGAGGGCGGCGGCGTCGAAGCGGGAGCGGTTGTAGTGGATCGCCACGTCCATGCCGCGGCGGGCCAAGGCGAGAGCGATCTGGCGGCCGACGCGGCGGGCTCCGCCCGTGACGAGGGCCGCTTTCCCGTCGAGCGTCATCGGCCTTGCGCGCCGTCGGCCGGCGCGGAGGGCCTGGCGCCGCCGGCGGCGGGATTGGCCTGCTGCTGCATCTGCCGCAGCATCTGCATCATCTGAGCCTGCTGCTGGGGCGTGAAGCCCTGGCCCGTCCGCATCTGGTTCTGCAACTGGTTGACGATGGCGCCCACCTGCTGGAGCTGCTGGCGCTGCTGAGGCGTCAGGTCCTGAAGGGCGGGGTTGGCGCCGTTGAGCAGGGGCGCGGCCTTGCCGAGGGCATCGACGGCCGCCCTGTTGGCTTGCGCGGCGGTCTTGGGGCCGGCCTCATCGAGGCCGGAGCCCGGGGGCGAGACGAGCAGCCCGAGGCCTGACGCGGCGGCCGCCGCGTCCGGGGGCGGCGCCGGCGTGGCGAAGCCGCTCAGCGGCGGGGCCCCGGCGGGCGCCTGCGAGGCCGCCGTGGCCTGCTGGACCTGCTGGAGCGTCTGCTGAAGGGAAGCGTACTGCGCCGCCGCGCGATCGAGGCCCTGGGCGATGAGCCAGCCCGCGCCCAGCGTCACGAAGGCGAGCAGCGCCGCGGCCGTGCGGGCGCCCGCGGCGGAGGAGCGGTGCAGGCGCTCCAGGGCCGCGCTGGCCCCGACGGCGGCCAGGATCACGGGCAGCGGCGCCAGCGGCGGAAACCAGAGCGAGGCGGCCTCCAGCGGCAAGGCCAACGCCAGCAGCGCGACGGCCTGGTAGCTGCGCGAGAAGCTCCCCTCTCCCCCCGTCGCCAGGGCGGCCAGCTGCAGCACGACGGCGGCGGCGGCGCTGGCGGCCAGAGCGAGCAGCAGCGCCGCGGCGCCCACGATGGCCACCCGCTCGGGCGGCTGCGAGGAGACCGCCGACGGGAAGAGCGCCGCCGCGTGGACGATGTTCAAGGCGAAGAAAGCGGCGGCGTAAGCGGCGACGATGCCGGCGGCGGCGCCCAGGCCGGGCGCCGGTCTGGCGGCGGCTTCGGCGAAGGCCGCCCAGGGGCGGAACGGCGCCGTCAGAGAGGCCTCGAAGAGGTCGGAGAAGGAGTACGGCCCTCCCGGCGCGGGAGCGGGCGCGGAAGGGCGCGGGGCCGCCGCGGCGCTCACGGGCGCCGCCCCGGCGGGCTGCGCGGGCGGCTGCGCCCGCGCGAAGCGCGCGGCGTAGTCGTTGGGCGGCGGCGGCTCGGGGGTCTGGTCCATCAGATCGCTTGGCGGCGGCGCGCCCAGGTCGTCTC
>CAZZGQ010000446.1:0-2595 GCA_964653765.1 uncultured Elusimicrobia bacterium
CCGGCCGCGATCTTGGCGCCGCGGCCGATCTTGACGGGCGCGATCAGGTTCACGTTGCTGCCGACGAAAGCTTTCGCCGAGATGGTCGTCTTGTGCTTGGCCTTGCCGTCGTAGTTGCAGGTGATCGTGCCGGCGCCGATGTTGACGTCCTCGTGGATCTCGGCGTCGCCGATATAGCTCAGGTGGTTGACCTTCGTGCCGAAGCCGATGCGCGAGGCCTTCACCTCGGTGAAGTTGCCGATGCGCGCGCGCGGGCCGATCACCGACTCCGGCCGGATGTTGGCGAAGGGGCCGATCTGCGACTTCTCGAGCACGCGGCAGGAGTCGAGCTGCGACATGCGGATCTCGCACTCGTTGCCGACCTGGACCTCGTACATGTGCGTGAACGGCCCGATGCGGCACATCTTGCCGATCTTGGTCTTGCCGCGCAGGATCGTGCCCGGGTAGACGACGCTGTCCTGGCCGATCTCGACGTCGGCGTCCACGTGCGTGGACTGCGGGTCGAGGATCGTCACGCCGGAGAGCATCAGTCGCTCGAGCATGCGGCGATTCATGATGCGCTCGGCGGCGGAAAGCTGGATGCGGGAGTTGACGCCGAGGACCTCCTCGGGCACCTGGGACAGGTAGGCGTTCACCTTGCCGCCCTTGGCGCGGATGATCTCGAGGACGTCCGTCAGGAAGTGCTCCTTCTTCGGGCCCTTCTCGCCGATCTCCTTCAAGCCTTGTTGCAGGGCCTCGAGCTCGAAGCAATAGGCGCCGGAGTTGACCTCCGTGATCGCCAGCTCCTTGGGCGAGCCCACGGACTCCTCGACGATGCGCTGCACCTCGCCGAGCGGCGTGCGCACGATGCGTCCGTAGCCTTTGGGATTGGCGAGGCGAGCGGTCAGGAGCGTCACCTGGCCCTTCTGCTCCTCGTGGCTGTGCACCAGAGCGTAGAGCGACTCGTAGGTGATCAACGGCGTGTCGCCGCAGAGCACGACGATGGTCTTGAACTTCTTCAAGAACGGGAGGGATTCCAGGACGGCGTTGCCCGACCCCAGGGCCTTCTTCTGGTGGATGTACTGGATCGGGCGATTGATGCCGCAGTCCTTGGCCATGTCGGAGACGGCCTGCTTGACGCGCTCCGCTTCGTAGCCGACCACGACGCCGATGGCCTGGGGCTTGAGAGCGTTGGCGAGACGCAGCGTGTAGAACAGCATGGGGCGGCCACCGACGTGGTGGAGCACCTTCGGGATGGTCGACTCCATGCGCGTCCCCTCGCCGGCGGCGAGGATGAGCACGCCCAGACTGCGGCCGTTCTTTTCTTTGTGGATCATTTCAATTTTCCCAGGCCTGGACTCGAACCAGGAATAACGGATTCAAAGTCCGCTGTGTTACCATTACACCACCTGGGAGAAAGCTTCAATCCGGCTCCGACGGTTTCGTTCCTTTTCGGACTTCTTCCTCGTAGCAGGCTATGACCTTGTCTTCCAGGACCTTGCGAAAATCCATGTTGATCGGGTGCGCGATGTCCTTGTAGGTCCCGTCGGGCAGCTTGCGCGAGGGCATGCACAGGATCATGCCCTTGTTGCTGGCGATGATCTTCATGTTCCTCACGACGAAGCAATGATCGAACGTGACCGTGGCGAAGGCCTTGAGCTTGTCTTCGTTGCGCAGATGGACGCGGACTTCGGTGATTTCCACAATGATGCCGTAACTAGCCGTGACAACTGGTCAGAAAAACCTGCCAAGGGTAACCTTGCAGACGCTTGAGCAAACGCTCCCCTTCCGCGTGCGAGCTCACGAAGCCGAAAACCGACGACCCCGAGCCCGACATCCGCGCGCCGTGGGCGCCGAGCCGCTCTAAAATAGAGCGAGCCCGCTCGACGTGCTCCAAAGCGGGAAGTTTGGCCTGCTCAAGCCTATTAAAGAGCAAAGGCGCCCAATCCTCGACGGGGCGCCCGTTCTTGAGGCTGAGAAGGAGTCTATTAAGTTGGGACATCCTTGTCAATCGCTCCTTACGGTCCGGGAGCGTCAGCGCCTTATAGGAATCGGGCGTGGAGACGTGGATGTTCGGGTAGGCCAAAATCATATAGGGGAGAGAATGCTTCACCTTGATCTCTTTGAGCTTGTCGCCGATGCCCGTCCCCAGGTAAAAATTGCCCGGCTGCAGGAAAAAAGGCACGTCCGCGCCGAGGCGAGCCGCTATCTTGTGCAGCCGAAGTCGCCTCGGGCCTGTTAACTCGATGTCGTAGAGCTTGGCCAGCCCCATGAGGGTGCCGGCCGCGTCGGAGGACCCCCCGCCCAAGCCGGCGCCGACCGGGATCCGCTTGGTCAGCTTGATCGTCACGCCCTGGCCGATGCGGAACTCCTTGAA
The DNA here is from genome assembly GCA_964653765.1 of uncultured Elusimicrobia bacterium. Taxonomy (GTDB): domain Bacteria; phylum Elusimicrobiota; class Elusimicrobia; order UBA1565; family UBA9628; genus JAGWUP01. Next base: position 2,357 of record CAZZGQ010000446.1, read on the forward strand.
AAACGCTTTCGCGGCCCTGACGACAAGGTTGTCGTCGTTGGCCTCGAACTCCGACTCGAACTTGATCTTGCCGGACTGGTCGGAGGTCATGTCCAGCACGTCGTACAGGTTGATTTTCGCGAAGATGGTGGCCAGCTTGTGGTAGCCGTCGGGACGCTTGCCCGTCACTTCCAGGAACAGGTTGACCTTGGCCGGGCACTGGAACTGCATCTTGCGCATGGGACAGCAAGTCTATCAAG
>CAZZGQ010000447.1:0-2590 GCA_964653765.1 uncultured Elusimicrobia bacterium
ACGCCCACGCCCTCGAGCAGGCGGTACATCACCCGCGCGTGCCGCACCTCGTCCTTGACGATCTGCGAGACCTGCAGCGTCTCCTTGATATCGGGGGACTTCATGATCCACGGCACGTAGCCGAAGGCGCCGGCCAGCTCGCTGTCGGCCTGCATCATCATGAGGTTGGTCAGGTGGCCGCGGTACTCGTCGGTCATCTCCTCGACGGTCTCGATCTTCTGGCCCTTCGCCAGCTTGGTCTGCAGCTTCTCTTCCTTGACGCGCTCCGGCTCTTTGTGGGCCATGTTCTATCTCCTAAAAAACAGCAGGAATCAAACACTACTCTCCAATAAAAACGGGCTGTCTCTTTTCCAGGAAAGCCTTCACGCCTTCCTCGTGGTCCTTCGTCTTGCCGAGGACCTCCTGCAGTTGGGCCTCGTATTCCATCTGATCCTCGAATGTGCTCTCAAGCGATTTATTGATCGCGCGCTTCGTGAGGGCGACAGCCCGCGGCGCCTGCTTGACGATCTCGCCGGCGAGAGCAAGCGCCGCGGAACCCACCTGCTCGGCCGCAACCACGCTGTTAACCCAACCGAACTGGAGCGCCTGCTGCGCCGTGATCGGCTTCGCCAGCCACGCATGCTCCAAGGCGAGCGAATAGCCGATCATGCGCGGCATGTACCAAGTCATGCCGGAATCCGGCACCAGCCCCACGCGCGAGAAGGCATTGATGAACTTGGCGGAGTCGGCGCAGACCTTCACGTCGCAGGAGAGGATCAGGCTGGCGCCGGCGCCGGCGGCCAAGCCGTTGACCGCGCCGACGACCGGCTTCTCCATCTTTCGGATCTGGAGGATGAGGGGGTTGAAGTGGAGGCGCAGCTCTTCCCCTAATGAAAATTCCTTCTCTTCTTGTCGGCGGCGCAGGTCGCCCAGGTCGGCCCCGGCGCAGAACGCGCGGCCGGCGGCGGTCAGGATGACGCAGCGGATCGCCTTATCCTTTTCGGCGTCGCGCAGGGCCTTCGTCAGCCCGCTCATCATCTTCATCGTCAGGCTGTTGAGCACCTCGGGGCGGTTGAGCGTCAGCGTGAGGATGCCGTCCTTGGTCTCGGACAGCAATTGCGGCTTTTCGGTCTTCGTGGTCGTCTCGGCCATGATCTCTTTCGACTTATCCACAGGACTCTCAGCGCTGAGAGTGTTGTGGATAACTAGGCTCCTTTGAACAGCGGCTTTCTCTTCTCGACGAAGGCCTTCATGCCTTCTTTTTGGTCCTGCGTATCGAACAGCGAATAGAACACCTGCCGCTCGAAGGCCAGGGCCCGGTCCACGCCTTCCTCGACGGCGTTCAAAACCGAGGCCTTCGCCGCCTTCGCGGCCAGCGGCGGCATCGCCGCGATCTGCTGGGCGAGCTTCAGCGCCTCGGACAGGCAGTTCTCGACGGGCACGACGCGGTTGACCAAGCCGCGCTCGAACGCCTCGCGCGCGCCCAGCCGGCGCCCGGTCAGGCAGAGCTCGAGAGCGAGGGCCTTGCCCACGGCCTTCGTCAGGCGGACGGTGCCGCCCGCGCCCGGGATGACGCCGATGGCGATCTCGGGCTGGCCGAACTGCGCCGTCTCGCTGGCCACGATCATGTCGCAGGCCATGGCGAGCTCGCAGCCTCCGCCCAGCGCGAAGCCGGAGACGGCGGCGATCGTGGGCTTGGGGTATCGGCCCAATTTGTCCCAACGGGACAAATGGGAGTCCTTCTCCCAGTCCTTGGCGGAGAGGTTGTCCATCTCCTTGATGTCGGCGCCGGCGGCGAACGCCCGGTCGCCGCCGGCGATCACGACCACGCGGATCGCGGGATCGTCCTTCCACTGGTCGAGCGCCCGCTCCAGCTGATCCATCAGCTTGTGGTTCAGCGCGTTCAGCGCGTCGGGCCGGTTGAGCGTCAAAAGGCCGACCTGGCCCTCGGTCTTGGCGACGACCAACGTCTCGCAGGCGGCTCCGAGCGTGCTCATCTCAGTTCAGGTCCACCCAGACCGACTTCACCTGCGTGTACTCCTCGATGGCATACTGGCCCTTCTCGCGGCCGTAGCCGCTCTGCTTGTAGCCGCCCCACGGCGCGGCGGCGTCGACGAACTGGTAGCAGTTGACCCAGACCACGCCGGCCTTGAGCTGCTGCGTGAGCCGGTGGGCCTTCTTGACGTCCTTGGTCCAGACGCCGGCCACGAGGCCGTAGGGCGTGTCGTTGGCGCGCGTCACGACCTCCTCGACGTCGTCGAAGGGCATCACGGCGACGACCGGGCCGAAGATCTCCTCGCGGGCGATCTTCATGGAGTCCTTCACGTCGCTGAAGACCGTCGGCTTCACGAAGTAGCCGCGGCCGCCGGCGGCTTCGCCGCCGGCGAGTATCTTGGCCCCTTCCTTCTTGCCCGCATCGATGTACCCGAGTACCCGATCCATCTGATCACGGGACACCAGCGGCCCCATTTGCGTCTTCGGATCCAGACCCGGTCCCTGACGGACCGTCTTCGCTTTTTCGGCCAACGCGTGGACCAGCTCGTCGAACTTGGAGCTCTCCACGAACACGCGCGAGCCGGCCGAGCAGGTCTGGCCCTGGTTGTAGAAGATG
>CAZZGQ010000448.1:0-2585 GCA_964653765.1 uncultured Elusimicrobia bacterium
AGCTGGACGTGGCTCGGGGCGACATGATCTGCCGCGCCGCCGCTCCCGCCTCGGTGGCCCGGGAGCTCAGCGCCACCCTCTGCTGGCTGGCCCAGGAGCCGCTGAGGACGGGACAGCCCTACCTGTTGCGCCAGACGACGGCGGAGACGCGCGCCCTGGTCACGTCCGTGGACGCGAAGATCGACGTGCGCACGCTGGAGGAGTCCGCCGGCGTCAGCGCCACGCTCGCCTTCAACGAGATCGGCCGCGCCCAGCTGCGCACGGCCCGCCCTCTCTGCCACGACCGCTACGCCGACAACCGCCTCACCGGCAGCTTCATCCTCATCGACGAGGCCACCTGCGCCACCGTCGCGGCCGGCATGGTCTTCTAGCATGGCTCGCTCGTATTATCCCGCCTTCCTGGATCTCGAGGGACAACGCGTCCTGGTGGTGGGGGGCGGCGTGGTGGCGGAGAGCAAGGCCAAGGCGCTGGCGAAGTGCGGCGCCAAGGTGACGGTCGTGGCGCCGGAAATAGGGCGAAGACTCAAGCGGACAGCCGCTGATTGCAAAAGGCGCCCCTTCGAGGAAAACGACCTCGAAGGGGTCCATTTGGCCGTCATCGCCACGGACGACGAATCCCTTAATATTCGGGCCGCGGCGGCGTGCCGCCGCCGTAACGTGCTGCACAACGTGGTGGACCGGCCCGGACTCTGCGCCTTCATCTGTCCCTCGGTCGCCCGGCGCGGCCGCTTGACTCTCGCCGTGTCCACCGGAGGCGCCAGCCCGGCTTTGGCGCGCACTTTGCGCCAACGGCTGGAGAAGTTCCTCACGCCGGCCGATGCGCAGCTCGCGGCCAAGCTCGCGCGCATGCGTCCGCGCTTGCTGAAGCTGCCGCTGACCCAGCGCCGCCGCGCCCTGGCCGGGATGCTGGAGGCCGGGTGAGCGGCATGGTCTCGCTGGTCGGGGCGGGCCCTGGAGACCCCGGCCTGCTGACTCTCCTCGGCGCGGAGCGCCTGCGCGAGGCCGACGTCGTCGTCTACGACGCCCTCGTGCGCCTCGAGACCGTGGCGCTGGCGGCTCCGGACGCGCGCCGCATCTTCGTGGGCAAGCGAGCCGGCTGCCGCGGCGGCTGCGCGCAGAGCCGCGTGAACCGGCTGCTCGTGCGCCTGGGGCGCCTGGGCCTGCGCGTCGTGCGCCTCAAGGGCGGCGACCCGTTCCTGTTCGGCCGCGGCGGCGAGGAGGCGGAAGCCCTCGCTGCGGCGGGCCTGCGCTGGGAAGCGATCCCCGGCGTGTCGTCCTGCCTGGCCGCTCCGGCCGCGGCCGGCATCCCCGTCACGGACCGGCGCGTCAGCTCCATGCTCACCGTCGTCACCGGGCACGCCTGCGCGGGCGCCTCGGGCGCCGGCGTGGACTGGGACGCGCTCTCGCCGAAAGGCACGCTCGTCGTCATGATGGGCCTCAAGGCGCTGCCGGAGATCGCGCAACGGCTCTTGTCGCGCGGCTGGCCGGCGTCGCTGCCGGCGGCCATCGTCTCCTCGGCGGGTTGGCCCGAGGAAAGAGTGATCATCAGCGACCTCGCCGGCCTGGCGGAGGCGGCGCGCGCCGAGCGCGTGCCCGCGCCAGCGGTCGTCGTGGTCGGAGAAGTGGTGCGCCTGCGCGAGCGGCTGACCGCCGCGCTCCAGATCGCGGGCGCCGGAGGAGAGCGATGAAACACGTCCCCGACGCGGAAGACATGCCCGGCGACCCCGGCGCCGTGTGGAAGAGCTGGGCCGAGCCCGAGGAGGTCGACACCTTCGACGAGTTCGTCCGGCGCTTCTGGAACAAGGAGCTCTCCGAGGACGAGTTCAAGGCTTTCCGCCTGCAGAACGGCGTCTACGGCCAGGCTCAGGAAGGCCTGCAGATGGTGCGCCTGAAGGTGCCGGCCGGCGGCCTGACGGGCGAGCAGCTCGAGGCCATGGCGGACCTCGCCGAGCGCACTCCTCGCGGCGTCGCCCACGTGACGACGCGGCAGAACTTCCAATTCCATTTCGTCGCGCTGACGGAAGCGACGTCGTTCTTGGAGAAGATAAACGCCGTAGGACTGACCTCGCGAGAGGCGTGTTCCAACACGGTCAGGAACGTAACCGCTTGCCATCGTTCCGGGGTGTGCCGCGGCGAGGCCTTCGATGTCAGCCCTTACGCTACCGCCGCGGCAGACTTCTTCCTGCGCAACCCGATGAACCAAGCGATGCCGCGCAAGTTCAAGATCTCGTTCTCGGGCTGCCCGACGGACTGCGGCATGCCGCTGCTCCACGACGTGGGCGTCGTCGCCAAGCTGATCGTCGGGCCGGACGGCGCCGAGAAGCGCGGCTTCGAGCTGTGGCTGGGCGGCGGTCTGGGCGCGCAGCCGCGCGAGGCGCAGCTCTTGGAGCCGTTCACGCCCGCGGAGGACCTCCTTGTTTCCATCGCCGCGGTGATCCGCGTGTTCGATCGCGAGGGCGACCGCGAGCAGAAGATGAAGGCGCGTCTGAAATACGTCCTGGCGCGCATGGGCTGGGACGCCTTCCGCGACCTCGTGCTCAAGGACCGCGCCAAGCTCAAGCTGGCCGCGCCGCGGATGTTCCCGC
>CAZZGQ010000449.1:0-2580 GCA_964653765.1 uncultured Elusimicrobia bacterium
TGCCACTTGGTCACCTCGCCCTCGGTGAGTCCTTCGCCGATGTCGGGCAGCTTGAAGTCGTAGGTCATGCGAATCTCCTTTTAGTGAGGCGGGCGCACCAGCGCACGCCCTGCAGCGCGGCCGCGGCCGCGCCGAAGAGCGTGACGACCAGTCCTTGGACGCCGTGCGTCAGCCAGAGCGCCGCGGCGTATGCCTTCGGCGTGGCCGGATTGACGAGGTACTGCGTGCGCAGGCAGAAGAAGAGATAGGAGGCGATGCCGCCCCAGTAGCCGGGCAGGGCGTGGGCGCTGATCTCGCCGGAGCGCTCGGCGTAGACGGCTTTCAGCATCAGGTAGGCGACGACGAAGCCGGCGGCCTCGAAGGCCAGGAAGTCGTTCTTTCCTCCGCGCAGCCGGATGGCGGCGTACACGAGCACCGAGGAGTAGAGCACGGCCAGCGCCAGGTTGTAGAGGACGGCGAAGAGCTCGGCCAGCGAGCGGTCCAGCAGCCCGTGGATGCCGACGGCGACGTAGCTCAAGGCCTTCGAGAGGAGCCAAAAGGAGCCGCTGATGCCGAGCACGATCGTGAGGATCTCCACCCAAGAGCGCACCGTCGGGATCGCCATGGCGCGGTCGTGCCACTGCACAGCCCGCGTCGTCCACGGCAGCAGCCTCGCTTCCATCTTAGAAGGCGAGCGTCTTGCGCGCCCCCTCCAGCACGCGGTCGGCGTCCGGGATGTAGTATTTCTCGAGGCGGAACAGGGGCATGCGGATGTCCCAGCCGCCGACGCGCGCGACCGGCGCCTGGAGCTTGAGAAGGCAGCGCTCGCCTATCAGCGCGGCGATCTCGGCGGCCCAGGACCCCGTGTTGGGCGCCTCGTGGGCGATCACGGCCCGGCCGGTCTTGGACACGCTCGCCTCGACGGCTTCCAAGTCGAGCGGCGTGAGCGTGCGCAGATCGAGGACCTCCGCGGATTTCCCTTCGGCGGAGAGCGTTTCGGCCGCCTCCAGGCAGGTGCGCACCATCGCGCCCCAGGAGATGATCGTGAGGTCGGCGCCCTCCCGGGCGATCCGCGCCTTGCCGATCGGCACGGTGTAGCGCTCCTTCGGGACCTCTCCCTTGGCCGCGCGATACAGCAGCTTCGGCTCGAAGAAGACGACGGGATCCGGATCCTCGATGGCCGCCAGCAGCAGGCCCTTGGCGTCGTAGGGCGTCGAAGGGATCACGACCTTGATGCCGGGCGTGTGGCAGAAATAGGCTTCGGGCGACTCCGAATGATGCTCCGGAGCGTGGATCAGCCCGCCGTGCGGCGCCCGCAGGACCAGCGGCACCGTCAGCTTGCCGCGCGTGCGGCTGCGCAGGCGGCCCAGATGGCAGACGACCTGATCGAAGACCGAGGGCATGAAGCCGTCGAACTGGATCTCGGCGACCGGCCGCAAGCCGTCGATCGCGAGGCCAATGGCGCAGCCCATGATGCCGATCTCGGCCAGCGGCGTGTCCACCACGCGCGCGTCCCCGTACTTCTTCCAGAGGCCTTCCGTGGCGCGGAACACGCCGCCGTTGCGGCCCACGTCCTCGCCCAGGATCATCACGCGCTCGTCCTTGGACATGGCCTGGTCGAGCGCCTCGTTGACGGCCTGGACGAGGTTTAATTCGCGCGTCGCTTCGGCGGTGGCGGTGGGCGTCATCTCGATCCTCGAGCGTGCTTTACTGTGTCCGGACACACCTGAGCACGGTCGTGTGGTCTCACGGGAACCGTCCCTCCACGGGCGGCAGTTGAGTGAGGATCTGCGGCCCGCCCTTCTTCTCCAGCAGCCTCTCAAGCTCGGCCCGCTGCTCGATGAGGTTCCAGGGCGCGTGGGCGTAGTTGTTGGAGAACATGTCCAGCGGATTGGGCTCCGGGAAGGCCTCGTAGGCGGCCACTTCGCCGTCGATCCACTTCTCGGTCTCGGCGGCCAGCGCCTTCTCCTTCGCCTCGTTCCAGAGCTTCTTCGATTCGAGGTACTTCCTCATGCGGACGAGCGGATCGCGCTTGCGCCAGAACTCGACTTCCGCGGCCTCGCGGTAGCGCGTGGAGTCGTCGGCGGTCGTGTGGTGGCTCATGCGATACGTTTCGCATTCTAAAAGGGTCGGGCCTTGGCCCGACCGGGCCCGCGCGACCGCGTCGCACATCGCCGAATAAACGGCCAGCGCGTCATTGCCATCGACTTGTAGTCCGTAGACCCCGTAGCCCCAGGCCTTCTGCGCGAGGGTTTCCGAGGCGGCTTGCCGCCGCCTCGGGACGGAGATCGCCCACTGATTGTTCTCGATGATGTAGATCGCCGGCAGCTTGAACTGCCCCGCGAAGGTCAGGGCCTCGTGCAGGTCGCCCTTGGAGGAGGTGCCGTCGCCGCAGTAGGTGAGCGCCACGCCGCGGGTCTTCTTCAGCTTCTCGCCCCAGGCCAGGCCCGCCACCTGCGTGAGGTGCGTGCCCACGGGGATCGAGAAGATCATGTCGTTGTTGCCGTCGGGAAAACGGGTGCCGCGGTCGTCGCCGGCCCAGTAGAGCAGCGCGTAGCGCATCTGCATGCCGCGCGCGAAGTAGACGCCGCCGCCGCGGTA
>CAZZGQ010000450.1:0-2580 GCA_964653765.1 uncultured Elusimicrobia bacterium
AGAAGGGCCTGCGCTTCGCCGTTCGCGAAGGCGGCCACACCGTCGGCGCCGGCGTCGTCTCGGACATCACGGCGTAAGGTCATGGGCGATCGAGTCATCGTTACCCTCGGCTGCACCGTCTGCAAGGACAAGAATTACACCTTCCAGCGGGGCAAGAAGAAGGAGTTCAAGCTCGAGGTGAATAAGTTCTGCCGCAAGTGCGGCAAGTCCACGGCTCACAAGGAAGTCAAGTAGCGTGGATCAGGCCCGGTTTGGGGGTGTCCGTTAACTGGCTAAACGAGCGGTCTCCAAAACCGCCCCTCCAGGTTCGAATCCTGGCGCCCCCGAACCGGGCCCTAATTTATAAATGAATACAGCGACCCAATTCATCCGAGAAGCCTATTACGAGCTGCGCAAGTCGTCGTGGCTCACGCGCAAGGAAGTCATCGCCTCGACGTGGGCCGTCGTCATCCTGACGGCGATCCTGTCGCTCTTCATCGCCGGCATCGACTTCGTCCTTTCCGTGCTCTTAGGCTCGATTCTAGGCAGGTAGGTAACCATGACAAGCACCCTCGACCGCGGCTGGTACGTCGTGCACACTCAATCGGGCTACGAGGACCGGGTCTTCAAGCAGCTGACCCAGAAGATCGAGACCGAGAAGCTCCAGGACAAGATCTTCAAAGTCATGATCCCGACGGAAGACGTGGTCGAGGTCAAGAAGAACAAGAAGAAGGTCTCCAAGCGGAAGTTCTTCCCGGGCTACGTCCTCCTCGACATGAAGGTCGACGAGCAGACCTACTGGTTCGTCAAGGGGATCAACGGCGTCTCCGGGTTCCTGGGCGAGCCTCGCCCCACGCCGCTTCCCGACGAGGAAGTGGCCGGCATCATCGATTTGACGCAGACCGCCGCCGAAGGCAAGCCGCGTCCCGCCGTGCAGTTCGAGAAGGGCGAGAACATCCGCATCATCGAAGGTCCGTTCCGCCACTTCGTGGGCATCATCGAAGAGGTCAACGACGCCAAGGCCAAGGTCAAGGCCATGGTCACGATCTTCGGCCGCCCGACGCCCGTGGAGCTCGATTACCTGCAGGTCGAGAAGATCTAAATCAGGTAGGTTCTTTCAGAAGTGGAAGTAGAAGTGCTGCCGCCGGACCAGGAGTATGAGCAACCGAAAGTCCGGCTGACGCACGTCCGCGCCCTGGGCGTGGTCGGCACGCTGCTGGCGTTGCTGACGATGGGCGCGGCCGTGGGCGTGGGCTTCCTGGTGTTCTTCGGCACGACGCTGCTGGCCGCCGGACTGGTCGTCCTGGCTTGGCCGCTCGTCTTCACGCCCGAATTCACGCAGTGGGTGTTCGGCGCCTCGCGCGCCCCGTTTTGGAAGTTGTTCCTGCTTTTCCTCGTCGCGGGAACGGTCGCAAAGCTGTTGGGAGTACGGAGAAAGTAAATGGCAAAGAAGGTCAAGACGCAAATCAAGCTGCAGATCCCGGCCGGAGCGGCCAACCCCGCCCCGCCCGTCGGCCCCGCGCTCGGTCAGCACGGCGTCAACATCATGGACTTCTGCAAGCAGTTCAACGACCGCACGAAGAAGGCCGAGGCCGGGATGACGATCCCGGTCGTCATCACGGTCTTCGAGGACCGCAGCTTCACGTTCATCACGAAGATGCCTCCGGTCTCGTCGTTGTTGAAGCGCGCTGCTGGTCTCGCGAAGGCTTCCGGTGAGCCCAACCGCAATAAGGTTGGCAAGATCACTCTGAAGCAGGCGGAGGAGATCGCTACCCAGAAGATGCCGGACCTGAACACCAAGGACCTGAAGGCGGCCGTGCAGATGGTGAAGGGCACCGCTCGCTCGATGGGCATCGAGGTTCAGGGCTAGTTGCTTAACTTTGGGGTCAGACCCCAAAGTTAAATAAGTCGACCGAGCTCGACAACGAGCGATAACAGGTCAGGAGAATAACATGAGCAAGAGAATGGCGGCGATCGAGAAGAACCTCGACGCCACGAAGCTGTACACGCTGGACGAGGGCGTCGCTATCTGCAAGAAGTGCGCCACCGCGAAGTTCGACGAGACCGTGGAGCTGCACGTGCGCCTCGGCGTCGACCCCAAGCAGGCGGACCAGCAGGTCCGCGGCACGGTGGGCCTGCCGTTCGGCCTCGGCAAGAGCAAGAAGGTCGCGGTCGTCACGCGCGGCGACAAGCAGAAGGACGCGCAGAACGCCGGCGCCGACATCGTCGGCGGCGACGATCTGGTCGACCAGATCAGCAAGGGCATGCTCGACTTCGACATCTTGGTCGCCACGCCCGACCTGATGAAGGACCTTTCCAAGCTCGGCAAGGTCCTCGGCCCCCGCGGCCTCATGCCCAACCCGAAGAGCGGCACCGTCACGATGGACGTGGCCAAGACCGTCAAGGAGCTGAAGGCCGGCCGCGTCGAGTACAAGGTCGACGACTACGGCATCATCCACGTCCCGGTGGGCAAGGCGTCGTTCGACGCCAAGAACATCGCCGGCAACGCGAAGGCCGTGCTGGAAGCCATCCAGAAGGCCAAGCCCGCCGCCTCGAAGGGCGTCTACATGCTCAGCGTGACGCTGTCTTCGACGATGGGCC
>CAZZGQ010000451.1:0-2578 GCA_964653765.1 uncultured Elusimicrobia bacterium
GGCCGCTCAGGCCGCGCCGTCCGTCAGCCTGGAATCCCAGGCGCTGGACGCGGCGCGCGCCTTCTCGCCGGCTCCTCCGGCCCCGGCCTTCCAGGCGCGCTCGCCCTGGCAAGAGCTGGCCGAGAAGGTGGTCGCCCTCGGCGTCTTCCGCGACGACGAGATCCTTCCGGCGAATTACGGCCTCGAGGACGTCCGCGGCGACAAGGCGGCGGCGCACCAGGCCGACTACGTCAACGTCTGGGGCTCCCGGGACGCCTCGGGCCGCTTCCAGGCCGGCTTTCTGACGTTCGTCTCGGAGGACTGGGCCGTCGACGCGCAAGGCCGCTGGCGGATCTCGCAGTGGACCTTCAGCGTCGGGCTGGACGGGACGATCGCCGAGGCGGGCGCGAACCTGATCGTCGAGACCCGCGACAACGCCGTCGTGGAGTACCAGCCGCTCGCCCGGAGGCCTCAGGACGCCGACGTCCTGGCCAAGCGCCAAGAGTTGCTGCAGCGCTGGCTGTCCTTCGGACGGCGCTGAGCTAGAGCAGAGAGCGCAGGTAGGCGATCCGCTTGCTCGGAGCGGGATGCTTGCGGCCGAAGATCCACCACCGCGTCGAGTCCGCCCGGATGCCGACCGCGGCCCATCTCTTGAGGGCTGCGATGAGCCCGCTCGGATGGGCCAGCAGCGCGCTGTAGAGGTCGGCGCGGCGCTCGCGCAGGCGGACCGAGCCATAGGTCGCCAAGCCGCCGGCGATCGCCGCCACGGCGCCCGCCCAGGCCCACGGTCCGTGAGCGACAAAGGGGAGGGCCGCGAAGGCCGCGTAGCCGGCCCATAGGAGGGCGGGGCCGCCGAGGTGCGTCCAGGCCATCACGCCGTCGCTCAGGTCGTTGAAATAGAGATGGCCCAGCTCGTGAGCGAGGGCCGAATCCAACTCGGCATCGGGAGCATCGGCCCAGCCATCGGAGGCGGCGATCTTCGACTGCCCTACGCCTAACCTGTAAGGGTGAGCCGCGGGAACGATCTCGACGGCCGGCGACGTCCCGGATGGCAGGCCGGAGGCCGGCAGCAGACGCTCCAGGCGCTCGTGGACGCGCCAAGCCAGGCGCTGGCGCTCCTCGTAGGGAAGGCGGTGCTCGCCTTCGATCGGCGGGATGAGGGCGGTGGCGGCGCCTCCGATGGCTCCGGCGGCGAGAGGCCACGCCGAACCGTCGAAGGCGGCGGCGGCGAGGCCGGCGACGCCGAGGACGGCTCCGCCCCAGCGGATCGTCTTCTCCATGCGGGTCAGGCCGGCGAACGGGGCGGCGCGCTCGAGAGCGGGAGCGGCGGGCAGGGGCTCGGCGAGGGGCTGGGCGCCGGCGGCTTCGGCCTGGAGCGGGACGGCCGCCGCGGGCAGCTCGACGACGGGGATGCGTTCGGCGCGGGGCGCGACGACGCCCGCTCCCAAAGCGGGCCCGGCGGCGACCAGGACGGCCAGGACGAGCGAGAGGGCTCGCATGGGACGAGGGTAGCCGGTTGAGGCGCCCGGCGCAGGGGTCCTACGGCCCCGTCAGGTAGGCCCTATTCGGGCAGGCCGGACAGGCGGCGGGCGGCGCGATTGACCGCCATCAGGTCGAGCTTGGAGTTGCCCAGGCGCGGGATGCGCTCGACGCGGTGGAAGTCGGCGGCGGCGGGTAGGGCGGCCTCGGAGAGCCCCAGGGCTCGCGCCTTCTCGCGCAGAGCGGAAGCGTCGCCGTCCCAGCCGGAATAGAGGGCGACCAGCCGCTCGCGGCCCTCGACGTCGCTCACGCCGGTGACGACGAAGTCGGCCGCGGCCTCGCCCGTGGCGGCGCGCAGCTTCTCTTCGACGGCGGCGTGGGAGACCAGCTCGCCGGAGACGCGCGAGCGGCGCGCCTTGGGGCCTGCGATGGTCAGGCGCCCCTCGCGGTCGATCGAGCCCAGGTCGTCGGTGACGTACCAGCCGTCTTGGAGGACGGCGGCGGTGCGCTCGGGCTCGCCCAGGTAGCCCTTCATGACGTTGCCGCCCTTGACGATCAGCAAGCCCGTCTGGCCCTCGGGCACGAGCCGGCCCGTGTCGGGGTCGACCGCCTTGACCACGGTGCCGGGCACGTTGCGGCCCGCCGTCTCCGTGTAAACGGGATCGGGATTGGGATCGGTGGGCAGCGCCGGCTCGGGGACGCTGACGGCGATCAGCGAGGAGGTCTCCGTGCTGCCGTATTCCTCGATGGGCCGCGCGCCGAAGGCGGCCTTGAACTCCTCGGCGACGGACTTGTGCAGCTTCTCGGCGCTCGACACGACGAAGCGCAGCGAGGCGAAGGCGGCCCTGGGGACCTCGCGGGCGTAGCGGCGCAGGATCGTCGGCGTGGCGAAGAGCAGCGTCGGCTTGGCGGTCTCGGCCAGAGCGGCGATCGCCGCCGCGTCGGAGAAGTCGCGGTGATAGGCGGCCTGCATGCCCGAGAGCAGCGGCAGCCAGAGCCCGCGCGCCACGCCGAAGGCGCTGAAGAAGGGCATGACGGCGAGGACCGTGTCGCGCCTGGCCGCCGTCAGGATCTCGCGGGCCATCTCCACGCCCGCCAGGACGTTGCCGTGCGTGAGCAC
>CAZZGQ010000452.1:0-2578 GCA_964653765.1 uncultured Elusimicrobia bacterium
CACTACGACGCCATCCTCGGCCTCAATCTCCCTCTCTTCGACGGCGGCACGATCCGCGCCCAGACCGATCAGGCGAAGGCCGCGGCCGAGTCGGCCGCGCAGACGTATTCCGCGGCGCAGCGCGGCGCCGAGCGCGATGCCCGCTCCGCGTACGTCACCCTGACCTCCGCCCTCCAGACGGTCGCCGCCCTCCAAAAGGCGGACGACCTCGCCGGCGCCAACGTCAAGGCGCAGGAGCAGGACTACAAGCTCTCCCTTGTCACCAACCTCGAGGTTCTCGACAGCCTCAATACCCTCGAGTCGACTCGCTTGCTCCTCAACTCGGCGCGGCAGCAGGCCACGTTCGCCCGCGCGCAGCTCGAAGTCGCCGCCGGCGGCCCGGACCGCCCCGCGCAGGGCCCCGGCAAATGACGCTTTCCGACATCTCGATCAAGAACTCCGTCTTCGCGTGGATGCTCATGGTCGGCCTGATCGTCTTCGGGGCCGTGGGCTTCTCGCGCATGGGCATCAGCCAGCTGCCCGACGTGGACTTCCCCGTGCTCACCGTCAGCGTGACGTGGACGGGAGCCTCGCCTGAGACCATGGAGTCGGCCGTCTCGGACGTGATCGAGGACTCCGTCATGAGCGTGGAAGGCATCCAGAACGTCACTTCGAAGTGCCAAGAAGGCCTGGCCACGATAACTATCGAGTTCGACCTCAACCGGGACATCGACGTCGCCCTCCAAGAGGTGCAGTCCAAGATCGCGCAGGCCCAGAAGACCCTGCCCAACGACATCGATCCCCCGATCGTCACCAAGTCCAACCCTGAGGACCAGCCGATCATCTGGTCGGCTCTCACCGGCACGACGGGGATGCGCGACATCATGCTCTTCGTCCGCGACCACCTGAAGGACACGCTGACGACGATCCCGGGCGTGGGCGACATCCGCTTCGGCGGCTACGTCGATCCCAACATGCGCCTCTGGGTCGACGGCGGCAAGATGCGCCAGCGCGAGATCTCCGTCACCGACATCATCGCCGCGGTGACGAGCCAGCACTCGCTGACCCCCTCGGGCTACATGGACAACGGCCCGAGAGAGGTCAACGTCCGCGTCCTCAGCGAAGCCGGCACCCCGGACGACTTCAAGAACCTCGTCATCCCCTCTCGCGCCGGCTCGCCGATCTGGCGCACGATACGGCTGGGCGACGTCGCCGACGTCCAGGAGGGTCTGGCCGACGTCCGCCGCGTCTCGCGCATGAACGGCACCCCCGCCGTGGGCATCGGCGTCGTCAAGCAGCGCGGCGAGAACGCCGTGGCCGTGGGCCGGGCCGTGAAGGCGCGCGTGGCCAAGCTCGAGTCTCTGCTGCCCAAGGGCATGAAGATGGGCATCGTCATGGACGCGACGAAGTTCATCGAGGACTCGACGCACGAGCTGATCTTTACCCTCGTCCTTTCCGCCTTGCTCACCTCGTTGGTCTGCTGGCTGTTCCTGGGCTCGTGGAGCTCCGCCTTCAACGTCATCCTGGCGATCCCCACCTCGCTCGTCGGCGCCTTCATCGTGCTCTATTTCATGGGCTTCACGCTGAACACGTTCACGCTGCTCGGCCTGTCGCTCTCCATCGGCATCGTGGTCGACGACGCCATCATGGTGCTGGAGAACATCGTGCGCCATAAAGAGGAGGGCCTCAGCCGCGTCCAGGCCGCCATCGTCGGCGCGCGAGAGATCACCGGCGCCGCGGTGGCCGCCTCCTTGGCCATCCTGGCCATCTTCCTGCCCGTCGTGTTCATGAAGGGCATCATCGGCAAATTCTTCTTCCAGTTCGGCGTGACGATGTCCGTCGCCGTCATGCTCTCCCTTCTGGAAGCGCTGACGCTGGCGCCGATGCGCTGCTCCCAGTTCCTCGAGACCGGCCACAACTCCCGCATCGGCCGCTTCGTGGACGCGCAGATGAGCCGCTGGGCGAGGGCTTATCACGGGATACTGGTCCGGTGCTTGGCGCGGCGCTGGACCGTGATCGGGCTGTGCACGGCCGTGTTCGCGGTCTCGCTGCTGCTGCTGGGCGGCGTGCGCAAGGAGTTCGTGCCCCCGCAGGACCAGAGCCGCTTCCTCGTGAACCTCCAGACGCCGCTCGGCTCGTCGATGGATTTCACGGACAACGTGTTCCGCCAAGCCGAGACGATCTTGAAAGGCCGGCCGGAGCTGGAGACCTATTACGTGGCGATCGGCGGCTTCCAGGGCGGGCTCGTCAACCAAGGCATCATGTTCGTCACGATGAAGGACCCGCCGGAGCGGCCCGTGGCCCCTCCTTTCAATAAGCGGCCCACGCAGCAGGAGTTCATGGGCTGGTTCCGCGGCGAAGCCGCGAAGATCCCGGGCGTCAAGCGCGCGACCGTCCAGGACCTGTCGCTCTCCGGCTTCACCGCCCAGCGGGGCTTCCCGATCGAGTTCTCCGTCCAAGGGCCGGACTGGGACCAGCTCGCCAAGGTCTCCCAGGGCGTGATGGAGAAGCTCGAGAGATCCGGCCTGGCGACCGACGTGGACACCGACTATCAGCCCGGCATGCCCGAGGTGAAGATCATCCCGGACCGCGCCAAGGC
>CAZZGQ010000453.1:0-2571 GCA_964653765.1 uncultured Elusimicrobia bacterium
CCGGCCGCACCGTCGACCGCAAGCAGATCGACATGATCCGCCTGGAGTCCAACGTGAAGGACTTCATGCCCAAGCCGCTGCGCACGGCGGTGCTCGCCTCGACGCTCCACACCGTCCTCAAGACGCGCCCGCCCGACATCAATCGCGCCCCCGGCTCCGGCCGCGGCCCGATGAGCGGCGGCATCGTCTAGCGCGCTTGCGCGCTCGTCGCTCAGGCTGAATCTTTCAGCTTGAAGACGATCGTCCAGTTGTCGCGGTAGAGCGGTTGGCAGTAGTGGACTAGAAGATCGTTGATCGCCTCGATCGCCTTGGGCGTCCGGTATTTTTGGAGCGCCGTGGCGAAGTCCTGTCTCTTGTTGAGCAGGATGACGGCGATCCCCTCGGCCTTGAGCTTTCGATACAGCTTCGCCCCGTCCCTGGCTTCGTCCGCCCACACCAACGCCACGGGCGGGTCGTGCGGGGCGCTGGTGACGACCATGCGGGACGAATAGAACGTCCGCGCTTCTCCGATCGCCAGGATCCGATCGGAGCCCGGCAGCCGCAGGCCGTCGATGAACTCGTACGCTCCATACGAGGGGCTCGGATAGAGGTTGTGGGCGGCCTTGAGATAGTCCGAGGTCGCTTCCCGTCCCGTCGCCACTTCCAGGCCGTGCACCGAGGTCAGCATGAACACTTCCGAGGCCCGATAGAGGTTGAACAGCGTGATCGCGAGGAGAATCGAGATCGCCGAGGTCCGGCAGGCCTTGGGCAGCGCTCGAGCGGAGGCCGCCAGGGAGATGATGAGCGCGAACGGCGCGAAATAGGAAAGCAAGAGCCGCGTGATGTATGTGTTCGAGAATCCCGCCGCCAGGCAGGCGCCGACGAAGAGCGCCCCGGCCCCGACGCGCCGGTCCTCGAGCCCGAGCAGGACCAGGGGGCTGAAGGCGACGAACAAAGGGCCGGTGTTGTCGAACGTGGCCGATTCGAAGCCCAGGACGGCGTCGTGCCACATCTTCTCGGCGTGCCTCCAGGGACGGAAGCCGGGGCTGTTGTCGCGCGCGTCCGTATACCACCCCTGCAGAGCCTCCATATCCGTCGACTTCGGGCCGAGGACGGACACGAGATACGGATAGGCCGGGTTGCCGGTGTAGGCGTAGTTCCTCGCCGCCCAAGGGAGCAGCGGGACGACGGCCAGCGCGCCGAAGAGCGCGGGCGCGCGCCACCCGAGGCCGGCGCGGTCCCTCCACATCGCGACGAGAGCGGCGACCGCGAGGAACACGACGCCGAAGGCGGCCGTGAGCTTGGCGGCCAGGGCGAGCCCGCAGAATACCGCGGATAAGTAGAGGCCGGCGGGACCTTGGCGCGGCTCCTGGAAATAGCTCCATAGCGAGGCGGCGGCGAGGAACAGGAAAAAGGCGCAGCCGAGGTCCGAGTTGCAGTACCAAAACTGGTAGATCACGAGCGGCGTCCCGGCGAAGATCGCGCAGGACAGCAGCCCCGCCAGCCTTCCGCCCAGCGCTCTCCCGACCGAGTACAAGCTGAGGAGCAGGCACGCGCCCAGACCGAAGGAGACGAGCTTGGCTGCATACATCCCGCCGGCGGCCAAGCCCAAGTAGTACAGCATCGACGTCAGCAGAGGCAGGTAGGAATAGCGGTTGTGCGGGAGATCGATCAGCCGGCCCGCGATGGCGTACGTCTTGGGCACGGCGAGGTGATAGGTCAGAGCGTCGAAGGAGACCTCTGGGACCGTGCTGCCCAGGAAGGCGAGCAACAGCAAGAGCAGGAGGGAAATGAAGACCAGGCGTTCGGCCAGGGTCGGGCTCGCGGCGGCGGGTCCCGCGGCTTGCTTTCTCGTCGCGAGCCACCATATGCCGGCAAGGCAGACCGCTACGACGACGCCGACGGCGACCCGAGGCTGGCCGAGCCGCAGAGCCAGCAAGGCGAACGCCAGATATCCCAGTACGCCCAGCCCGAGACCGACGGAAAGCATCGGCTTCAGAGCGACGATGACGGGTTCCCCGTCGTCGGGGACGAAACGCGCCAGGATGGCGCTCCCGATGGCGGCGGCCCCGATGAAAAACAGCAAGCAGCCAAGCGCTCTCGCCGCATGGCCGAGCCAGAACGCCCCCAGCTCGGGGCCCGGTGTCGAGACGAGGCGGGGGACGATCTCCCAATAGATGCCGAGCGTCGTAGGCAGGCGCTGAACGGTGTAGCGGACGTGGATGAAAAAAGGAACGAGCGCCCAGAGCACTGCGGCCGCGAGGGCCCAGCCGAAAGGACCGAGCCGGGCGGGGGCGAGCTGCTCGCGGTTCTGCTTCCAGAGGGAGGGCGATTTTGGCACGCGCCGCGTAGTATAGCCGGTTTGTATAGGTCCTGCGGAATCTGTTTTACTTGAGGCCATGGCTTGGCGCCGCATCCTCCTGACCGCCTTGGGCGGCTTCGCCTTCGTCTACGCCACGGCTTACGCCGACCTCGTGCTGCGCGCGCGGCACGCGTACATGGAAGGCGAGAAGTACATGGCCTGGGACAAGGATCCTTCCCTCAAGAAGGCGTCTTTGGACGCCGAGCTGGCCGCGCACGAGGCCGAGCTGC
>CAZZGQ010000454.1:0-2563 GCA_964653765.1 uncultured Elusimicrobia bacterium
CGGTCGTGGGCCCCCACAAGCGCCTGCTCGGCGTGATCTCCCAGAGCGATCTCGTCCGCCGCGTCGACCAGCGCGCCAAAGGCGAGGAGCCGGCCTTCTACTATGAAGGAGACCGGATCAAGCTGACGCAGGACGCGCCGAAGATGATCGACACTCCCGTGCGCGAGGTCATGACCCGCATCACCCTCGTCGTCGATCCCGAGATGCCCATCGACCAGGTGGCGCGCCTGATGCTCGGCAAGAAGATCCACCGCGTCCTCGTGGCCGAGGACGGCGCGCTCCGCGGCGTCATCTCCTCGCTCGACCTCATCCGCGGCCTGCTCGACGCCCTGCCTTAAAATGCTATACTCATCCCTCGTTGGGGTCGTGGTGTAGCTGGCCTAACACGCTGCCCTGTCAAGGCAGAGATCGCGGGTTCGAATCCCGTCGGCCCCGCCAGCTTTCGTCAAAGAGAAGACTCCAAGCCGGCCTCCCGTTTTCGACGGGAGGCCGGCTTGTTTACGGAGGAGTGGGCGTGAGCCGCGACAAGGGCACCCGCGTGACCAACGGTCTGAGACCCTCTTTTTTCGCCGAGCGATAGACTTCTTCCGCGTTCTTCTTCTTGACGCAGTAATCGACCGTGAACACCGGCAAACCGCGACGCAAGTACTTGCGGTACTGCGCGAGGCGCGCTTCGGTCGACCACTCGTCGTCGTGGCGCTCGTGCAGGTCGCCGGCGCCGGGCTCGTCCCATCCGGCGTCTCCCGTGCCGTGAAACCAAGTGTCTTCCGCCGCCAGCGCGTCGATTGCCGCGGCGTAGCGATCGGGATCGGCGTCGATCAGATATGGGGCGTTCTGGGCGATCACGAGGAAATCGGACGCGACGGAGCGGCCGGCCGATCTGATGGCCGCGACGAAGTCGATCATCGCTTTCGCGGCGTCTACTTTTTCCGAGGCCGCCGCTTGAGCGACTCGATCGTCGTCGTAAGCCTCGAGCCAGTCCAAGTAGACTCCGTCGAAGCCGAGCCGCGCCAGGACCTTGACGATCCCGCTCTCCGACAGCCACAGGTCCTGCCACGGCTTCCTCCAATAGGCGACCGGATAGTTCCCGCTCCAGCCGTCGGGGTCGATCGTGACAAGGAAATCGGGGCTGCCGGCCCGATCTTGAGTCGGGGCCTTCCAGTCGGGCGCCCAATAGTCGCGATAGGATTCCGCCTGGCCGACGTCGATGTACGCCAACAGGAGTCTCTTCTTGCCGGACGGGGTCTTTCGCAGGGCTTCGAGCAGCCGCGGGGTGTCGTAACGGTCCTCCTTGAGGTTGTGGCCGGGCTCGACGACCAAGAGGGGATACTCGGTCGCAGCCAAGGCCTCGACGGCGCCCGGTCGGTCGAGGTCTTGTATCTGGTACATCCAGGTTCGCGCTTCCTTGAGGCGCTGGACGCGGGATTCGGGCGCGGCGGCGCGGCCCGAGACGGAGAGCCGCGCAAGCGCCGAGTTGGACGGGAGGATCGCGGAGCCGATCAAGACCGCCAACGCGAAAACGACGCGGGAAGCCCTCGCTTTCATGAACGTCATTCGTCCGAATCGCCCGAGGATTCCCCGGGTTCGGACTCCTCGATCTGAGGCGTGGTCGAGTCGGGCGCTTCCGGCTCGACGGTCTCGGGCGCTTCCGGCTCCGCCGCCTCGCTCTCCTCTTCTCCCGCCTCGGCGTCGTCCTCCTGCCCGCTCGCGGCCTCCATCTCCGGCTCCCCGAGCCAGTCGGCGCCTTCCGCCGCTTCCTCGGATGACATCGCCGCGGGCTCCGACAAGGGCTGCCCTTGAACGGCGGCGACCTCTTTGCCCGCCACGACGTCGCGTCCGCCCGCTTCCTCCGCGCCCGCGCTGGAAACCGAGGAGGCGCGGACCGTGCCCTGCAAGACTCGGATGTCCGTCTCCGCCGGCTTGGTGACGTCGACAATGAAGACGGTCCCGCGGACAGCGGCGACCGCCGTGGGGGTCCACACCTTGACGCGTCTCTGAACGCCGACGTTCTTGGAGATCTTCAACAGGATCTCGCCGGCGAGCGCCCTCAGCGAGACCTTCTGAACCTTCTTCGTCGCCTCGAAGCCGCTGAGCTTGATGACGGAGTTCTCCTTCAGGCGTATGATGACGCCGTCGCCCAAATGGATCTCGGCGCGAGAACGGGCGTCGGTCCGCACGACGTCTCCGGGTTTGACCGTCGTCTGAACGTAGGCCGGCATGAGACGCCCGCGCCGTTTGATCTTTCCGCTCTTGTCCTTTTTGCCGCTCTTGGACAGGACCCCGGCCACGCGGAAGACGACCGTGCCTCTCGGATGCGTCTTTTTCGGCGTCATCTTCTCCGCGGGCGAGGCCGCGCGGACGGAAGCGTTCAGCAGAAGGACGGCGACCAACGACGCGACCCATGCTCTCATGCGGGAAAAGCTTATCATTCTCCGGCTGACGCGGCGATCCTTCGGCCAAGATTCGGGCGGCGTCGGGACGCTCTCCGCCGGTATTAAATCGCTCTAATTAGTTGCTCCTGAAAAAGTCATCTCGAGTCGTGACCCGTTTCTCGACGGGCGTA
>CAZZGQ010000455.1:0-2554 GCA_964653765.1 uncultured Elusimicrobia bacterium
GCCAAGAGGCCGGGACCGCCGAGAACGAGGCCGCGGCGCCGGAGACCTGCGGCGGCGCCGGCGCGCGCCGGGACAGGTCGGCGGCGACGCTGCTCTGCGCCTCGAGCGCCCGCGCCAGGGCGCGAGGCAGATGGACCGCCGCCGCCGTGTACGTCTGAGAGCTTTGCGCGACTCCGCGGCCGCCTCCGGCGGCGGGGAGCGCGGCGCGGTCGAGGGTGGGCGAGGAGGCGCGAGGCGCCGAGAAGCCCCCCGCGGCCCCGGGAGCGGCGAAATCCAGGCGCGAGAGCAGGGCGGCCGCCTCGCGCGCCCAGGCTTGGCCTTGCGCCCGGCCGGGCTTGAAGGCCACCGGCGAGGAGAACGTCTGCGAGCTCTGGGCCACCCCGCCCGTGACTGCGGGCGGGGGCAGAGAGCCGCGCGCCTGCGCGGGCGCGGGCGAGGTCGGGCGGCCGTCGCCGCCGGGCGTCCCGGGAGCGGCGTGGTCCAGGCGGAACGAGGCGAGCGAGCCGCTGGTCGAGGTGTCGTCGTCGCGCGGGTGCGGACGATCCTTCTTCTCATCGGAATCGCGCTTGTGCTTGACCGGCGAAAGCGTCGAGCCCGGCGGCACGACCGAGTTGCCGCTCAGCGAGACGGTCCGGCCGTAGATCCGCCCCGCGATCTGGCCGTTGCCGCTAAAGGACAGGGCGGCCTGGGGGGCGTAGAAGTGGAACGCCGCGCGGCCGTTGCCCGCCACCGACGAGACCTCGGTGCAGTCGCTGAAGATCCAGAGGTTGTCGGCGCTGCCCGAGGCGTTGAAGGAGCCATTGCCGCTAACCTGCAGCGGGCCGGTCAGGAAGATCTGCACGCTGCCGGAGACCGAGAGGGAGGCGTTGCCGCCGATCGTGAGGCTGGAGTAGACGTAGGTGCCGGCGGCCAGCGTCAGCGACTGATTGCCGCTGAGCGACAGCGCTCCGCCGTGCCCGGCGTTGTGCGCCTGGGCGTAGGCCAGGGCGGCGGCGAGGTCGGCGGATTCGATCGGAGCGACGCGATAGATCGTCCCAGTGACGCTGCTGTTGTGGCCGAGGGAAACCTGCGGGGCGCGCGCGTCGCCGTTGATCGAGGCGTTGCCCGAGAGCGTGATCGACTGCGCGGCCGCCACGGCGTCGGCCAGGAGCGTGCCGACCTGCACGGTCAACGTCTGCGGCGTCTCGACGTTGCCGGCGTGGTCGGTCGAGCCGAAGGAGACGGCATGGGCGCCCGGAGCGAGATGGAACGCCGACGAGTAGGCCTGATCGGCGCCGCCGTCGATGGAGTAGACGGTGCTCGCCACGCCCGAGCCGGAGTCCTGGGCGGAGAGGGACAGCGGCGTGTCGGCGGTCACGAGCTCCTGGCCGAAGAGATCGAGCACGGGGGAGCCGACCGTCAGGGTAGTCTGCGGCGCCGTGGCGTCGACGCGGTAAGAGACGCTCTTCCAGGCCTCGGCGTTGCCCACGTTGTCCAGGCTGCGGAAGGCGATCGAATGCGAGCCCTCGGCGAGGACCAGCGCCGCCGTCGCCGCCTGGACCGCGGCGCCGTCGAGCTGGTACTGCGTCTGGTTCACGCCCGAGGCCACCCCGTTCACCACCGGGTCCTGCGCCGCCCAGACCAGCTGCGCGGAGGCGCCCAGCCACGGCGCGCCGCCGTCGGCCGCCGCGTACGGCGTCGTCGTCGGCGTCAGCGTCGTGACCGGCGCCGTCTGGTCCACGGACACCGTCTGCGAATGGGGGGCTTCCGAGTTTCCGACGTTGTCGACGGACTGGAGCGTCACCACGTGCGCGCCGTCCGCGGCCGGCAAGGCGAAGGGGGAGAACGACGGCACGCTCTTGCCGTCGACGCTCGCCGTCAGCGCGGCCACGCCCGAGGCCACGCCCTGGCTGACCGGGTCGACGGCCTGCGCCGACAGCAGCGTCGAGGAGGAGACCACCAGGCGCCCGTCCGCCAGCGTCGCCTGCGGCGCGCCGATGGAGAGAGATGAGGCGGGAGCCGATCCGTCCACGGCCGCCGAGGTCACGCTCACCGTCTCGGCGTTGCCCGCCCTGTCGATGCTGTAGTAGCGCAGCCAGTGCGAGCCCTCGGGAAGGGCGAACGGCGCCGCGTAGACCGCGAACGTCCCCGCGTCCACCGAGTAGTACGTCGCCTGCACCCCCACGCCGGCGTCCACCGCCGACAGCGAGAAGAGCGTCGACGTCGAGACGAAGCTCCCGTTACGCGGCGCGCCGATCGACAGCGTCGTCACCGGCGGCGTCGTGTCGTCCTGCTGCACCCTCATCGTCGCCGACTGCCGCGGCTCGACGTTGCCGGCGTTGTCGAGCGAGCCGAACGACACCGTGTGCGAGCCCACGCTCAGGTGGAAGGGCGCCGCGTATTGCTGGTCGGCGCCGCCGTCGATCGAGTACACCGTCTTGGCCACGCCCGAGCCCGCGTCCGTGGCGCTCAACGACAGCGGGGTATCCTGCGTCACCACGGCCACGCCGCCCAGCATCATCACCGGCGAGCCCACCGTCAGCGCCGTCTGCGGCGCCGTGGCGTCGACGCGGTA
>CAZZGQ010000456.1:0-2549 GCA_964653765.1 uncultured Elusimicrobia bacterium
AGCTGCGCGGCGAGGCCGGCGACGACCTTGTCCCAGTCGGCGTCGGCGACGCCGCCTTGGGCGAAGTCGGCGCGGCCGCCGGCGGAGCCGCCGTTGGCGCCGGCGAAAGCCTTGGCGATCTTGGCGGCGTCGACGCCCTTGGCCGCGAGATCGGGCGTGGCGGCGAGGACGAAGGACAGCTTGCCGCCGCCGGCGGCGGCGAGGAACACCAGGCCGCTGCCGACCTCGGCTTTGATCTTGTCGGACAGGGGGCGCAGCTGCTTGGCGTCGGCGCCGTCGAAGCGCTGCGCGCAGAGCTTGACGCCCTTCACCTCCACCACCTTGCGGCCGGCGTCGCCGGCGGAGGCCAGCTTCTTCTCCTTCAGGCGCGAGACCAGCTCCTTGAGCTCCTTCTCTCGGACGCGGAGCGCGGCTTCCGTGCGCTCGCGCGCCGGCTCGGCCTTGCCGCCGAGGGCGTGGATCTCGTTGAGCAGGGCCTCTTCGCGGACGGCGAGCTGCTCGGCGGCCAAACGCTCGTCGAGCGCGCGCGCCTCGTCGTAGTCCTCCACGGCCTTGCCGGCGAGGGCCTCGATGCGGCGCACGCCGGCGGCGACGGAGGCTTCCTTGACGATCTTGAAGCGGCCCAGCTCGGCCGTGGTCGAGCAATGCGTGCCGCCGCAGAGCTCGAGGGAGTAGCGGTCTTTCGGATCCTTCCAGCCCTGGGCGCCGATCAGCACGAAGCGCGGCCGCTGGCCGTAGTCCTCTCCGAGGAGCGTGACCGCGCCGTATTCCTTCACCTTCTCGATGGAGTCCACCTTCGTCTCGACGCGGTCGCCCTTCTTGATCTCGTCGAGAACCATCTTCTCGACGTCGCGCAGGACCTCGGGATCGACGGCCTTGGGGTGCGTGAAATCGAAACGCAGCTTGTCGGCGCCGACGTAGGAACCGGCTTGGCGCACGTGCGCGCCCAGCAGGCGGCGCAAAGCCTCGTTCAAGAGATGGGTACCAGTGTGATGCGGCTTGATGTAGTTGCGCCGGACCGCGTCGACCTTCGCGAGGACGCGCGCGTTCGGCTGCAGCGCCTTCTCCTCGAAGTCCTTCACGACGTGCAGGATGGCCGTGCCCTGCTTCTGCGTGTCCAGGACGCGCGCGAGCTGCCGGCCGCCGTCGGGCGAGAGGATGACGCCCTCGTCTCCCACCTGGCCGCCGCCTTCCGGGTAGAACGGCGACTTGTCCAGCACGAGGACGGCGAAGTCCTGCTGGCGCTGGAACGCCACCACCGTGGCCGATTCCTCTATACTATTGTAGCCGGTGAACTGGGTCTGGAAATTGCCGGAGACCGCCAGGTGCTTCTCGCCGGAGCCCTTCCAGGAAGCGCGAGCGACGTCCGCGGCGCGCAGCGCCGCGTCCTTGAAGCCTTGTTCGTCGACGGCCAGCTTCCTTTCAGCCGCGATCTCCTTCGTCAGTTCGAGCGGAAAGCCATACGTCTCGTAGAGCCAGAATGCCTTCTCGCCGGACAGCTTGTTGCCGTGGACCTGCGTGAACAGCTTCTCCAACTCCACCTGGCCCTTGGCCAGCGTCTCCAGGAACTTGGTCTCCTCGGTCTTCAGCGTGCTCTCGACTTGGGCGCGCGCGTCCTTGAGCTCGGGGTAGCCCGAGGCGAAGATCTCGATCGTCGCCGGGACCAGCTTATACAGGAAGGGCTCGGGGTGGCCCAGCAGCTGCCCGTAGCGCAGCGCGCGCCGGATCAGCCGGCGCAGCACGTAGCCGCGGTCGGCGTTGGAGGGGATGACGCCCTCGGCCATCAGCATCGTGGCCGCGCGGGAATGATCGGCGATCACGCGGAAGGCGCGCTTGGCGTCCTCGTTCGCGTTCGGGTCCTTGCCCAAGACCCGCGCCGCGCTGTCCATGATGGGCTTGAATAGATCGGTATCGAACGGCGACGGCTTACCCTGCAGCGCGAAGGTGACGCGCTCGAGGCCGGCGCCCGTGTCGATGTTCTGCTTGGGCAGCGGCGTCAGCTTGCCGCTCTCGTCGCGCTTGTACTGCATGAAGACGAGGTTCCAGATCTCGAGATAGCGGTCGCAGTCGCAGCCCACGCCGCAGGTGCTCTTGCCGCAGGAGAACTCCGGCCCGCGGTCGAAATAGATCTCGGAGCAGGGCCCGCACGGGCCCGTGGGGCCGGCGGCCCAGAAGTTGCTCTCTTCGCCGAGGCGGACGACGGGATTGACGATGGACTGCTTCTTCCAGAGCTGCTCCGCCTCGCTGTCGTCGACGAAGACGGTGGGGTGCAGGCGCTTGGGATCGAAGCCCAGGTCCTTGGTGAGGAACTCCCAGGCCCAGGCGATGGCGTCGGGCTTGAAGTAGTCGCCGAAGCTGAAGTTGCCCAGCATCTCGAAGAAGGTGAGATGGCGCAGCGTCATGCCCACGCGCTCGATGTCCGTGGTCCGGAAGCACTTCTGACAGGAGGTGGCGCGCGAGAGGTCCTTCTTGAGCCCGAGGAAGTAGGGCTTGAACGGCACCATGCCCGCCGAGTTGAACATCAGCGTGGGATCGCCCTGCGGGATGAG
>CAZZGQ010000457.1:0-2539 GCA_964653765.1 uncultured Elusimicrobia bacterium
TCAAGGTCTGGCGGCGCGTGCGAGAGATCGAGCCGGGCAACGAGGCCGTGGCGCGCTTCCTCGATGGAGGGTCCCGATGAGACGCATCCTGATTCTCGCGCTGATGGCCGCCTTCGTCCCCGGCGTCGACGCTCAAGTAGTCACGCTGGGCATGTCGGGCTGGACGGGGCTGGGCGCGCTCAGCACAGGGCGCATGTGGACGGCGGTTCCGCGCGCCGCGGCCGCAACAGCGCCCTCGCCGGCTCCCGTGCTGTCCTTCGCGCTGCCGCGCGACCAGTCGACGGTGTCCGGGGCCATCGTCGTGCTCGCCTCCGCGACCGGCGCGACCGTCCGCGGCGTCGTCTCCTTCTATGTCGACGACACCCTCGCGGCGAGCATAGCGTCCTCGCCCTATCTGTTCGCCTGGGACACCTCCTCGGTCGCCAACGGCAGCCACACCCTCGCCGCCGTCACGCGCCTGCCGGACGGGACGGCGAGCCGCGCCTCTCTCCAAGTCACGGTCCAGAACGCGGCCGGCGGCCCTTCGTGGTCGATCGGCCTGCCCATCGCGACGGGCGGCGCGATCACTCTCGGCGATTTCGCCTCGGTGCCCGTGCAGGTGTCCCTGGCCAGCGCGACGGCGCGCAACGGAACCCTGACCATCGCCGCCGAGAGCACGTCCGATCCCGTCGCCGAGATGCGCAAGCGGGCCGACGAGCGGGCGCGCGGGCTGCTGCGGGTCGGCTCGGGAGCGCAGGTCTCCTTCATCCCGACGGCCGCGGTCGGCGCGCAAGCGCTCGGCATCGCTTCCGCCCCTTCCGCTCAGAGCGCCGTCATCAAGCTCGCCTACGATCCCGCGAAGGCGCCGGCAGGGACCGTGGTCAACGCCTACGTCTGGGACGGCGGCGCGCAGGCCTGGCAGGCGCTGCCCACGGCGTCCCTCGATGCCGCGGGCTCGGCCGTGGCGGTGAACGCCGTGATCGGCGCTCCGTCGACCTACGCCGTCTTCGCCTCCGCCGCGCCCCAGACGCTCGGCCCGGGGACGCTCGGCTCCGTCTTCGCCTATCCGAACCCGGCGCGGCACGGCCGCGCCACGATCCACGTCGAGTCGCCCGCCGTCGACAGCCTCGAGCTGCGGATCTACAGCCTCGGCGGAACGCTGGTCCACCGCGCCACGCTCGGCGGCGCGCCCGGCGTCGGGGCCGGCGGGGCTCAAGCCTACGAGTACGCCTGGGACACCTCGGGCGTCGCTTCGGGCGCTTATATCTACACGGTGGAGACCCGCTCCGCGGGACAGACGAGCCGCGCCAGCGGCAAACTGGCGGTCATGAGGTGAATCGATGAGAACATTGATCCGGGCCGTCTTCGCCGCGCTCCTGCTCGCAGCCGTCGCCGCGCCCCGCGCGCGGGCGGACGCGCCGCGCCAGATGTATTACCGCGGCCAGCTGACCGCGAGCCCGACCTTCACGGGCGCCAAGAACGTGACTTTCACGATCTACGACGCCGAGACCGGCGGCAGCGCCGTGTTCGCCGAGAGCCAATCGGTCGCCGTCTCGAGCGGCGTCTTCACCGGCCTCGTCGGCTCCGCGACGCGCGGCGGCATCCCGGACTCCGCTCTGGTCGCAGCCGACCGTTGGCTCGACGTGTCGGTCGACGGCGAGCCCGCCGCGCCTCGCCAGAAGCTCGGCGCCGCTCCTTATGCGATGTCCGTGGCGGGCATCAACGTGCTCGGCGGCAACGTCGGCATCGGCACCTCGAGCCCGACAGCGCGGCTCGAGGTCCGCGGTGGGGCGATCAACGCCTCCGACGGCTTCCTCTGGAACGGGCAGTCGCTCGACGCGCGCTATGCCCCATTGTCCTCCACCGGGACCGCCGTCGTGAACGTGGCCGCCGGGCAGGTCGCTCCCGGCTCGTTCCAGAGCGGCGTCTACGCGTTCCCGGGGGCCGGGACGATCGGCATAGGCACGGTCACTCCTGGGGCGAGGCTGACCATCGACTATTCGGCGGCGGATGACAGCTGGAACACGGCCGCGTTCCACAACGGCGCGCTCGGCCCCAACTGGAGCCACATCCACTACGGCCGCACCGGTGACTGGTACATACGGTCGGCGGCGTCGACCGGCACCGTCGTCCTGCAGGACAGCGGCGGCAACGTCGGCATCGGCACGAGCAATCCGACGGCCAAGCTGGAGGTGCAAGGGGGCGCGATAAAGGCGTCCGGCGGCCTGATCGTGCAGACCTTCGCCGCCAACGACACCACGACGCCGCGGCCGACGGACACGGGCGCGGTCTGGCTGGAGCAGGCCGGGGCGAGCCTCGCGGCCGCCGGCGGCATCCACCTCGGCACCGACACGGCATGTAACGCGGGCCTGGAAGGGACGATCCACTACAACAAGACGGCCAAGCGCGTGGAGCTCTGCGACGGCGCCCTGTGGCAGCCCATCAGCGTGATGCAGCAGATCACCCAGCAGATCGTCCAGCAGGCGCAGCAGCAGACGCCGCCTACGCTGAGCCTGACGTGCACGACCGTCACGCAGACGGCCACGCAGGAAGGCTGGTT
>CAZZGQ010000458.1:0-2531 GCA_964653765.1 uncultured Elusimicrobia bacterium
GAGAACGTCACGGTCAACACGGAATGCGCGCGCGAGATGATGGCGCGCGTCGCCCACGAGGAGGGCCTGCTGGTCGGCCCCTCCGGCGCCGCCAATATCTGCGCGGCCCTGGCGCAGGCCAAGAAGTCCTTCGAAGAAGGCCGCCAGGCCGTGATCGTGACGGTGCTGCCCGACAGCGGCGAGCGCTACCTGACCGAGCTGTCCAAGACGGCCGTGAACTGAGCTCTTTCTGGGCCCTTTGACTAGGGCCTTTTGCCCGGCCGGGCTGGGACTATCGCTTCTGGCCGTCCGGGGCGATCCCTGGTATCGTGGCTATCGTCGGAAGATACCAGGGAGGTCTCATCTCGTGAATAAGTCTCTCGTCATCGCTGTCCTCGTCCTCGCCGGAGTCATCGTCGCCAAGGCCGCCGGCTCGGGCGAGCTCGGACGCTACGGCGTCACCTGCTGGCGCAACCAGGGCAGCGCTAACTGCGTCACCTTCGACACGTCCACCGGCCGCCAAGTGGGCAAGACGTGGATGAGCTCCACCCCCAGCTTCATGGGGTC
Source organism: uncultured Elusimicrobia bacterium (assembly GCA_964653765.1). Lineage (GTDB taxonomy): Bacteria > Elusimicrobiota > Elusimicrobia > UBA1565 > UBA9628 > JAGWUP01. The sequence continues at coordinate 547 of CAZZGQ010000458.1, forward strand.
GTCGCCGACCTCCTGGGACGAGAACTAGCTCTCGGCGCCGCGTCGTCCTCGTTGACTCGGCCGCAAGATTGATACAATGTATCGGTCATGTGCGGCATCTTCGCCCTTTCCGACCATCAGGACGCCGCCGAGCTGACGAAGCTCGGGCTCTTCGCGCTGCAGCATAGAGGGCAGGAGTCCGCCGGCATCGTCACGGCCCAAAAGGGCGAGCTGCTGGCCCACGTCGGGATGGGCCTGGTCAGCGAAGTCTTCTCTCAAAAGCAGATCGAGGGGCTGCAGGGCCGGATGGCGATCGGCCACGTGCGCTACGCCACCACCGGCGCCAGCCACCTGAAGAACGCCCAGCCGCTCGTCTTCAAGACGCTGCACGGGCCCGTGGCGATCGCCCACAACGGCAATCTCACCAACGCGCTCGAGATGCGCGCCAAGCTCGAGAAGCGCGGCGCGATCTTCCAATCGTCGACGGACTCCGAGGTCATCGTCCATCTGATGGCCCGCGCCAGCGGCCCGCTGGAAGACGCCGTCATCGAGAGCCTGCGCCAAGTCGAGGGCGCCTATTCTCTGCTCGTGCTCACGCCAACGACGCTGATCGCCGCGCGCGACCCGTACGGCTTCCGCCCGCTGATCCTGGGCAAGCTCGGCAAGGGCTTCGCTCTCGCCTCGGAGACCTCCGCCCTCAACCTCGTCAAAGCCGAGGTCGTGCGCGAGATCGAGCCCGGCGAGATCGTCATCATCGAAGGCTCGCGGATCAAGAGCCTCAAGCCCTTCAAGGCCGTCGCCAAGCCGGCGCGCTGCGTCTTCGAGCAGGTCTACTTCGCGCGGCCCGACTCCACTATCTTCCAGCGCAACGTCCAAGCCGCCCGCCGAGACCTCGGCCGCGCCTTGGCCCGCGAGCTGGACGGCATCAAGGCCGACATCGTCGTGCCGGTGCCGGACTCCGGCATCTCCGCCGCGCTCGGCTTCTCCGACGTCTCCAAGATCCCCTTCGAGCTGGGCCTGGTGCGCAGCCACTACGTCAGCCGCACTTTCATCAAGCCCACGCAGGAGCTGCGCGAGCTGGCGGCGGAGCTCAAGCTCGCCCCCGTGCCCGAGACGCTCAAGGGCAAGCGCGTCATCCTGATCGACGACTCGATCGTGCGCGGCACGACCAGCAAGAAGATCACCAAGAGCCTGCGCGCCGCCGGCGCCCGCGAGATCCACATGGCGATCAGCAGCCCGCCCATCGTCTCGCCCTGCTACTACGGCATCGACACGCCGCGCGCGGCGGAGCTCATCGCCAACCGCCACTCCATCGAGGAGATCCGGAAGTTCCTCGAGGTCGACAGCCTCCACTATCTCTCTCTCGACGGCATGCTCAAGGCCGCCGCCGGCGGCATCGGCGATCCTCAGGGCTACTGCACCGCTTGCTTCACCAAGGTCTACCCGACCCCGATCCCCGACTACCAGACCGCCGAGCCGCCGAAAAACGCCGGCGAGAAAGACGAGCCCCGTCCCAGCCTTTTGTGAGGCCGCGCCGCCTCAACCGCGACCAGACGCCGCAGCTGCTGGGCGACGGCGGCATCACCCTGCGTTAGGCTCGGCGCCTCACCGGGCGTTGACGAAAATGGTGTTGCTAGCAACACCATTTTCGTCAGCCTTCGTGACATTTACTAGAATCAGGATCGACATGGCCCCCGATACGACCGTCCTGCTCTTAGGCTCCGGCGCTCGCGAGCACGCCATCGCCTGGAAGCTGGCCAAGAGCGCGCGCCTCAAGAACCTCTACGCCGCGCCGGGCTCGGACGCGATCGCGCAGTGGGCGCAGTGCCTGGCCGTCGACATGAACGACCCGGCCGCCGTCGTCGCGGCGGCGAAGGAGCTCCACGCCAAACTAATCTTCATCGGCCCGGAGTCGCCGCTGGCGCAGGGCGTCAGCGACGCGCTGCTGGCCGCGGGCTTCGCCGTCTTCGGGCCCACGCAGGCCGCGGCGCGGCTCGAGACGTCCA
>CAZZGQ010000459.1:0-2528 GCA_964653765.1 uncultured Elusimicrobia bacterium
TGTTGATCAGCTCCATGATGATGACGGTCTTGCCGACGCCGGCGCCGCCGAAGAGGCCGACCTTGCCGCCCTTCATGTACGGCTCGAGCAGGTCGACGACCTTGATGCCGGTCTCGAAGATCTGCGGGGTGGTCTGCTGATCGACCATCGGCGGCGGCTCGCGGTGGATCGGCAGCGTCTCGTTGGTCTTGATCGGACCGCGCTCGTCCTTGGCTTCGCCGAGGACGTTCACCAGCCGGCCCAGGCAGGCGCGGCCCACGGGCACGGTGATCGGCGCGCCGGTGTCCTCGACGGTCATGCCGCGCGTGAGGCCGTCCGTCGGGCCCATCGCGATGGCGCGGACCATGTTGTCGCCGAGGTGCGAGGCGACCTCGGAGGTCAGGACGGGGCCTTCATGGCCTTCCTTCGCGGCGCCGGGCATCTTGATCTTGATGGCGTTGAAGATCGCGGGGAGCTTGCCGGACGGGAACTCCACGTCGATGACAGGTCCGATGACCTGGACGACTTTGCCGATGTTCATGCTAGTTCTCCTGAGGATTGAAACCGACCTTGTGAAAACGGACGCCGTAGCGGTGCAGGCCGTCGCCCTTGGCGCTCTTGATGTGGCGGATCTCGCCGCGGATCGCCAGCGAGGAGGGCAGCTGCAGGTGCAGGCACATGCCCTGCTCGAGCTCCGCGTTGGTCTTGAACGTCATGCCCACCGGCGACAGGTCGTCGATGGAGCCGCGGATGCGGCCGATGGGATGGCCCATGAGCTGGATGTCCAGCGTCACGCCCAGCGGAACGCGAGGGTAACGACGCTTCTCGGACGGCTTTGCTGCGGTCAGAGTGGTCATTTGTCTCCGTGAGACTTTTAAGAGGCCAGCGCCTCCGCGCCGCCCACGAGCTCGGCGATCTCGCGAGTGATGATCGCCTGCCGTTGGCGGTTGAGGCTCAGATTGAGGTTGTCGCGCAGCTCCTTGGCGTTCTTGGAGGCGGCGTCCATGGCGTTCATGCGCGCGGCCAGCTCGGCGGCCTGCGACTCGAGGAGCACGCGGTAGAGCTGCGCCTTCACGTAGCGCGGCAGCAGCGAGGAGAGCAGCGCGTCGCGGCCGGGCTCGAAGCCGTACTCGGCGATGGCCGCGGCGTGGGTCTGCGAGGCGGCCGCGTCGTGGCGCACGGGCAGCAGGTCGACGGCGGTCTGCCGCTGGACGGCCACGGACTTGAACTCGGTGTAGAGCACGGTGATCGACTTCAGGCCCTTCTGCTCATAGGCGTCGATGAGAGCCTTGCCCAGCAGCTCCGCGTGCGAGAAGTTGACCTTCGGAAAGATGCCGGCGAGCTCGCTGATGACCTCGAGGTCGAAGCCGCGCAGGCGATGCACGAAGTCGCGGCCTTTGCGTCCGACGACGGCGACATGGACTTTCTGTCCCTGATGGGCCCGCAGCCACTCGATGGCGGCCTTGATCAGGGCGGAGTTGAAGGCGCCGCAGAGCCCCTTGTCGGCGGTGATCAGCACGAGGGCGGCGGCGCCCTCCTCGCGCTTCTTGAAGAACGGGTGCAGGTGCTCCTCGCGGCCGGCCTCCTGCGCTTCCTTGGTCTCGAGGGTGGCGAGGCCGCGCACGAGGCCTTCCATCTTCACCGCGAACGGCCGCGCGGCCAGGATGGCGGCCTGCGAGCGGCGCATGCGGGCGGCGGCGACCATCTTCATGGCCTTGGTGATCTGTTGGGTCGACTTGACCGACTTGATCTTGCGGCGGATCTCTCTGAGTGAAGCCATGGTTTTATCGCGCTCCGGCGGCGACCTTCTCGCCCTGGAAATAGTCTTGAATGCCCGAGCGCAGGTCGAAGCGCGCCGCAAAGCCCAGCTTGGCCTTGGCGTTCTTCGGGTCGCCGAGCGTCTCGTTCTGATAGAAGGAGTACGGGTTCTTGAAATAGTCGGGCTCGAGCTTGAGGCCGAGCGTGGCGTTGAGGCAGGAGATCATGTCGTTGAACGTGGACTTCTTTCCCGTGCACACGTTGAAGGTGCCGCGCGCGCCGTTGCGCGCGGCGAGAATATTGGCCTCCACCACATCCTTCACGTAGATGAAGTCCCGGTACTGCTCCCCGAACTCGAAGATCCGCGGCCTCTTTCCCGCCTTCATCTGCTGCGCCAGCTGCCACGTCATGCTCGCCGCCTTCTTCTTGTGGACCTCGCGCGGACCGAAGACGTTGAAGTAGCGCAGGCCGACGAGCTCGAGCTTCTTGTTCGCCTTCGCGAAATCGCGGGCCACGGACTCCATGACCATCTTCGAGAAAGCGTAGACGTTCAGCGGCTTGGGCTCGTCCGTCTCGCGCTGCGGCACCGGGCGATCGCCGTACACGCCGGCGGAGGAGGCATAGACGATCTTCCGGACTTTGCTTTTTTCGGCCCAATCGAGCAAAGTCCGGAAAGCTTCCACGTTCTCCGACATCATGAACTTCTGGTCCATGATCGTCGTGTCCGTGCAGGCGGCCTGGTGGAAGATCGCGTCCACCTTGCCGACCTTGCCCTGCCACTCCTCGGGCTT
>CAZZGQ010000460.1:0-2520 GCA_964653765.1 uncultured Elusimicrobia bacterium
CGAACGCCGCCATGACGGCGTCGCCGATCGTCTTGATCACGGCGCCGTTGCGCCGGCGGACGATGTCGAAGAGGTAGTCGAAGTGGGCGCGCACCAGGGCGTAGGCCGTGGCGTCGCCGACCTTCTCGTACAGGGCCGTCGAGTCCTTGAGGTCCGAGAACACGACGGCGACCGACTTGACGGCCATCTCCACGCCGGGAGCCAGCACCTCGGAGGAGAAAAGGTCGCGGAACTCCTGCAGGGTCGTGACGAGTGAGGCCTTGGCTCCGCGCTCGCGCCAGCTCTCGCGTTCGACGCGCACGATCGCGGGCTCCCCGGCGGCCGCGACGGTCAGGCGGACCGGACCCGGCTTGAACGCGAGCTCGGCCGTCTCGAGGCGCGATAGGCCGACGCTCAGGCTCGAGGATCCGGAAGGGCTCGGACGCAGGCGCAGCGTCCGTTTGGCCTCCAGATCGCGCAGAACGTAGCTCTCGGAGTCCAGGTTCAAGGACGTCTCGCGCGTCGCGCCGGGGCGCAGCAGCAGCTGCGCCGAGGCCTGCGGGGTCTGCGAAGGATTGCCCACGCAGAAGACGTGCGCCTCCGCGTGGCGCACCGAGGGGCTCACCGAGAACCGGACCTCGATCGTCTCATCGAAAGAGACGTCGTAGCCCAGGTCACAGCCCGAGCAGTGGGCTTTGGACGAGAGCTCGGCCAGCCCGGTCGGCCGGGCGCTGGGGCCGGAGCAATTGGGACAGAGGACTTCCCAGCTCATATCGAGCAGGCCGGCCTTGGTGGCGTAGAGGCAGGTCTTGAGCACCACGAGGCGGTCCATGCCCCAGCGGTCGGCGAGCTCGAAGGGCCGCAGACGAGCGAGCTCGTCATCGTAGGCGTGGTCGATGAAATGAAGCAGGCGCGAGGCGGCGTCGCGGTCCACCGGCAGCTCGTGGAGCGCCTCGGCCTTGCGGGCGAGGGCGGCGGCGTCGGGCGGCGACTTGGTCCGGCGGGGTGGAAAGGCCTCCCCTTGGCCGGCGAGAGAGGCCTGGAAACGTCGCAGCATCGCCTCGGCGTCCGCCAAGGCGCGGCGGCCGACCGCCCGCTCGACCAGGAACTTGCCGAGCGCGTTGCGTGGCGTGAAGGCGAACTCGACCGTCACGAGCGTGCCCTTTCCCTCGGGCTCAAGCCGCATCCCGCCTTCGAAGCGCAGGAAGGGGCCTCGCTCGAAGACGCGCACGGCGTTGAAGAAGCGTCCCTCCACCCAGTCGAACGGCAGCTCGCGCCAACGCAGCGGCAAGCCGTAGAGACGGGCGACGACATCCTTGGCGAAGGGCTCGGCGGCAGAGGGTCCGAGCACGGTCATTTTTGGCAGGCCGAGCGAGCGATTGAAGCGCCCAGTATTCGAAACGAGCGGCCACAGCTCGCGCGCCGGGACGTCGAGCCGCACCTCTTTGCGCATGACGATGGCCTCTCCGCTCATGATCCCATTGTGGCGCTTTTGCCCAGGGCGGTCAACGAGCCGGCCTGATCGTCACGCGTGGCCGGAAGTTATCCACCAACTGGGCCACTGGACCAGTCGGTGGATAACTCTCGGTCAGGTTGGGCCAGCCGGTCCCCCGAGGATAGGCCAAAATTCGCCCGCGGGCTGGTCCCGAGGCCCCAGAGCGCCTGCTCGGTTCTGAGCGACAATCTCTCTCTATGAGATCGAGCCCTCGGTTCGCCAGCCTGCTGCTGTCGTTCTGCGCCGTCGTCGCCTCCTCCGCTTCCGCCGCCGGCGACGTCCGGGTCGACGCCGGCCTCCATCTCGACGCGCCAGCGCTGAGCGGCCTGCCCGCCGTCCCCGGTCTCACGGCCGCGCCGCTCGGCTCGGCCCCGTCCCTCACGGTCGGCCAAGACTCGGCCGCCCCGGGCGCACGCCCCGCCGGCGTTGCCTTGCCGTCGGCTCAAGGCGCCCAGTTCCCGGCCGCGGCCGAGACGGTGCTCGACGCCGCGTCCCCCGAGCAGGGCGCCCGCCCTTCCGCCCAGGCCCAGCTCTCCCAAACCACCCTCGCCGGCGACGCCGGCGCGGCCAGCGCCTTCGACGGCATGGGGGCCTTCTCGCGCGCTCTCGTCGCGCCTCCGGTTACCACGCCCCGCCTCAACAAGGGCGTCCGCCTCAACGCGCGGCCGCGTCCGCCCGAGAGCGGGGCGGTCCGGCTCGACCGCTTCCATCTCTCCCGCGACCGCGCCTCGCGCGACGGCACCATGCCGCGCGTGCTCGACGCCGATCCCAACGACGCCGGCTCCATCGAGACGGCCCTGCGCGCGCTCGTGGACTCGGATCCGCGCAAGTACGGCGCTTCCAGCGCCGATATGGCGAAGGTCCACGTCAAGCTGGTCAAGGGCGACAAGGCCCAGGGCCAGGCCGACACGTATTACGCCGTCTTCCGGCAGTGGAAGGAGGGCGAGGACGTCGACGGGTCGAAGTACTACCTGCTGGTCGACGGCGGCGCGCTGACCTTCGTCATCAAGGTCTTCGACGGCAAGCCCGCGATCATGGCCACGGAG
>CAZZGQ010000461.1:0-2518 GCA_964653765.1 uncultured Elusimicrobia bacterium
GGGGCGACGGCGAAGTACTGGGTGGACGACATGCTGGCCATCGACGGCGGCATCGGCTACGGCAACGCGGCCGTGTTCTACGCGGACGCGACGTTCAACAACTGGCGGCTGCTTCCGGCCATCGCCGACGCCGAGACCAACCTGTACGTGGGCATCGGCCCGCGCATCGCCTCCGACGACGGCGGACAGTTCGCGCTGCGCACGATGGCGGGCTTCGGCCTCTGGCCCAAGGCCCTGCCCATCGAGGCCTTCGCCGAGGTCGGTCCGACCTTCAAGCTGACGCCCGACAACGCCGTGGGCATCGACGGCGGGATCGGCGTCCGCTACTACTTCAAGGTCTCGATCTCGCCCGTCCAGCGCTGAGGGGCTCGAAGCGGCCGGCCGCGCGGTTCTTGCGCACGCCGTCCCAAGGGAAGACGCGGCCGTTCATGGCCACGTAGACGCCCGCGGGCAGCGCCTGGGCGAAGGAGAGGGCGCTGCCGAGGTTGAAGAGGCCGTCGGAGCTGCCGAACTTGTAGGGCACCATCGCCCCGGTCAGCACGACGGTCTTTCCTTCGACGCGAGGGCCCAGCACGCGCGCCGTCTCCACCATCGTGTCCGTGCCGTGCGTGACGACCAGCCGCTTCTCCGGGGCGCGCAGGCAGGCGGCCAGGACGCGGCGGCGGTCGGCCTCCGTCATCCCCAGGCTGTCGACCATCATCAGGGTCTGCACGGCCACGGGCAGCTCGCAGCGGCCCAGGGCCAGCATCTCGGGCACGTGCGTCTTGCGGAAGAAGAGCAAGCCGTCGAGCTCGTTGTACTCCTTGTCGAAGGTGCCTCCGGTGATGAGGATGCGCAGGCGCGGGCTGGGCATGGCCCGATCATAGAAAAACGGCGGGACCGTTTGCCTGCGCCGCGCTGGGCCTTCCGCTCCAGGCCGGGGGCGCAGGCTATCGGACGACGATGAACTTCGTTCTGGCCCTGACGATCGTGCCGTCGCTCTTCTTGCCGTGGATCACCGCGTAATAGACGCCGCTGGCCTTGTGAGCGCTCCAGACGTAGTCGTAGTAGTATTGCCCGTCCGCGCCCACGCCCGAAGGGCCGCCGCCGACCGCGCCGCTGTGGACCTGCCTCCCCGCCACGTCGAAGATCGTCACTTCCACGCTGTCGACCACGCCTAAAGAGGCTCGGATCGTCGGCTCGTCGGGCGCCACTGCGGGGTTGGGATAGACGTAGCTGCCGCGCAGCCCTGCCGTCGAGCTCGGCAAGAGCACCACCGGCGCGTATAGAGAGAAGTGCGTCACCGGCGCCTGGATCATGTTGCCCGCCACCACCGCGTTGCTCAACACCTCCCAATTCGAGGTGCCCGGATTGAAGTAGGCGACGCGCAGCCTGTCGGGCGTGCGCAGTTGAGCCGGCACGCCGCTCAAGTCGAAGGGCAGCGCGACGGTCGCCGCGTTGAGCGCCCCCGAGCTGATGAAGGTGAACTCCCGCCCTGGACCGGCTGTCTGCAGGCCCTGCTTCTTGAGCGCCGCGGCGCGTCGGCCGTCGTCCACGGGCTCGAGGTTGATCGTCAGCTTCGCGTCCCGGCTGACGCCTCCCGGCGGGATGACGACCATGGCCGGCCCCGCCGGTTCTTGAATGATGCCGCCCAACGAGGCGCGAATCTTCCTCTGACCCACCGCGCGGAAAGACCGCGCGCCCACCGTCACGGTGCACGTTGAGCCGTTGATATAGAGGAAGTCGAGCGGGGAAAAGCTTCCGCTCGAGAGCGTGACGTAGAACAGCGTCGAGCCGGGCGCGGCCCGGCTCAGGGAGAAGGTCCTATAGCCGGAAGGCAGCGTGACACCCGCCGTCAGCGAGGCCGCCAGCGGGAAGCTGGGCTCGGCGGACGTATCGACGCTGATCGAGAGCGTGGCCATGTCGGCCGAGAACGCCTTCGGCCGGGCCGCCGCGGACGTCAGTCCCGAGCTCGAGGTCAGCGTCAAGCCGACCTCCATCGCGGGGTTCAAGACCGTCACCGTCACCGACGAGCTCGTGACGCTGTCACCGGCGGCGTCGCGCGCGATCGCCGCCAGCACGTGGCTGGCGTTGGAGGTCGCTGTCGTGTCCCAGGCATAGGCGTATGGCGGGCCGGCCAGGGGCGCGCCCACGTCGACGCCGTCGAGCTGGAGTTGGACGCTGGCTATACTCCCGCTGCTGGAAGCCGTCGCTGAGATCGTAACCGTTCCTGAGACGGTGTCGCCGTCCACCGGGCTGGTGATCGAGACGGGGGGAGGGGCGGTGCTCAGCGAAGGCCCCGCCACCGTCAGCGTCAACGCCGCGCTGCCCGTGCCGGCGGCGTTGGTGGCGCTAAGGCTCACGCTGGACGTCCCAGCCGCGCTCGGCGTGCCCGAGATCAGGCCGCTGGCCGTGCTGATCGAGAGCCCGGAGGGCAAGCCGGAAGCATTGTAGCTCGTGGGGCCGTTGCTGGCCGTGATCTGGTACGAGAACGCGCTGCCCACCGTGCCGGCGGCCGAGCCCGCGCTCGTGATCGCGG
>CAZZGQ010000462.1:0-2487 GCA_964653765.1 uncultured Elusimicrobia bacterium
CGGAGATGATTCTACCGCTTACAGACGGCGATTATTCGGACAGGCTCCTAGCGCCAGGCGAACAGCCGGGCCAGGCCCGTCGGAGAGTCTCCCGCCGTCTGCTCCTGCCCGGAGAGCAGGCGCGCGCAAGAGTCGGCCAGCTCTTCGGCCTTGAACAGCCGAGGCAGGCAGGCCGCGTGGCCGGCCTTGAGCAGGAGCACCGCCTGCTCTTGGTCGGCGCCGAGGGCCACGATGCGCGTGCTCGGCGTCGCCGGGCAGAAGCGCGCCTGGCGGCAGAGCTCCGTGGGGTCGAAGCGCGGCGCCGTCATGTCCGCCAAGAGAAGGTGCGGCCGGAAATCCTCGAGCTCGCGCAGGGCCTGGGCGCCGTCGGTAGCCAGACGCGCCGTGGCGTCGGGATAGGCCTCGTCGAGCGTGTCGAACACGACCTTCAGCGCTTCCATGCCCTCGACGGCGACGAGGACGCGGGGCCACTCCTCCAGGGCGGGCGGGATCGGCACGGAGCGGCGCGCCAGCGTCTCGCGCAGCTCGCGGCGGCCGATGGCCGCGCCCCAAGCCGAGGGCCAGAGGGTGGCGCCGTCCTGGATCGCCCACGAGCGCAGCGTCTCGGGGGCCAGCCCCCACCAGCGGTGGGCGAGCGTCAACGGCACGAGCTTCGATTTCTCTTTCATGGGGTCACCTCTTCGCCACGTAGGCGCGGACGCCGAGGACGACGGTGAAGTCCGTCGTCGTCTCGGGCGACAATCGGAAGATAGGGCCGGCGTCGAGAAAGATCTCGACGGGGCTCTGCGCTAACCAATAGTCCGCGCCCACGGTGGTCCGCAGGCCGAACTCGCCCTCGTCGCGCAGGCGCGCGCCGAGGCTCAGATGAGCCGCCAATTCTCCTTTCGCGGGCTTGGGGAAGAGGCTGAAGGAGTGCCAGAGGTACTCGCCGTGCAGCGAGAGGCGGCCGTCGCTCTCGCCCATGCCTCCGGACAACGCCTGATCGTTGCCGGTCCAGTACTTCGCCGTCAGGCCGTTCTGCTCTCCCACCTCGACGCCGGCGCCGAGCCTTCCGGAACGCGTCTCGGCCGCCGCCGGCGTCGCCAGCATCGCGCACGCCATCGCCGCCATGAGCAGGCTCTTCATGGGGCTAGTTTAACCGCCCGGGCGCGCGCGGCTCTGAACGCGCGCTCAACAGCGCCTGAATTCCGGGTGACGGCCGTGTGACGGAGGGGCGCTAACTCTCGAAGCGGTAGCCGAGGCCGGGGACGCTGGCGAAGCGCTCGCCGATGGCGGCGCCCAGCTTGCGGCGCAGGGCGGAGACGTGGGTCTGGATGGTGCGGGGATCGTTGTAGTCCGCGGGATCGTAGTTCCAGACGGTTTCGAGCAGGTAGTTGTTGCTGAGGACCTGGCCGGGCTTGCGCAGGAAGACGGTGAGCAGGTCGAACTCCTTGCGGGTCAGCTCCACGCGCTTGCCCTTGGCCGTCACCGTGCGCGCCTGCACGTCCAGCGTCAGGCCGTGGGCGCTCAGGACGTCGCGCAGCTCGGCGGGAGCGGCGAAGCGCCGCAGCAAGGCGCGGATCTTGGCGGCGAGCAGGCGGGGCGGCGTGCCCTTGGCGAAATAGTCGTCGGCGCCGTGCTCCAGGCCCTCGAGCTGGTCGCGCTCGCTGGTGTGCACGCCGGACCACATCAGGATCGGGATGGAGGCGGTGCGCGCGTCGCCGCGCAGCCGCCGGCAAAGGTCCAGGCCGCTGGCGTCCGGCATGGCCACGTCCGTCAGGACCACGTCCGGGCGCGAGCGCACGGCCGAGTCGACGGCCTCGGCGGCGCTGGAGGCGCACAGCACGGAGAAGCCGTCGTTCTCGAGCACGTCCTTGTAGATGCGGCGCACGTCGGCCTGGTCGTCGACCAGCAGCACCTTGTAGCGCAGCGTGCCCAAGCCTTGGCCCGCGGCCTGCGTCTTCTTCTTAGAAGCCACGGCTCATATTACAAACAACGGAGGCTCAACGCTCGGCGGCGAACATCTGCGTCACGTAGCAATCGTTGCCGTCGCAGGCGGTGGCGACGCCGATCAAGCGCGCGTCCGCGGCCACGATGTTGGCGCGGTGGTGGGGGCTATGCATCCAGTCGTCGACCACCTGGCCGCCCGAGGGGCGATAGCCCTCGTAGAACGCCACGTTCTCGGCGACCATGCGCCAGGCGACGCCGGCGGCCGACGCCCGCTTGGCGGGCGTCTCGAGGCCTTTCAGCTTCGAGTCGTGCGTGAGTCTCCGGCGCTTGAGCATGTCCATGCTGTGGCCGAGGGCGGCCTTGTCGAGGCGCTCGTCCTCCTTGAGGAGCGGCAGCCCGCGCTGCAGGCGCTGGGCGTTGGTGGCGGCGATGATGCGCTGCTCGACGCCTGCGCGCGCCGGCGGCAGCGTCAGTGCCAGCAGGACCAGGGCGCGCATGGGTCCATCCTAGCAATCTCTACCTGCCCCGGCGGCGATTGTTATATAATCGCCTCCCTGC
>CAZZGQ010000463.1:0-2480 GCA_964653765.1 uncultured Elusimicrobia bacterium
GTGTAGGCCGGCCAGATGTAGGTGTAGGGAGGCTGGGTGATCTCGGCGCCGACGATGTTGCCGTCGATCTCCCAGGACACGCCGGCCACGGCGACGTTGTCGGTGGCGTTGGCGACCAGCGGCACCGAGCCCGAGAGAGTCTGGCCGTTGGCCGGGCTGATGATCGAGACGCTGGGCGGGATCGTGTCGGCCTGGGCGGTGGAGGTGAAGGCGAGGTCGCCGGTCGAAGACTGGCCGCCCGCGCGGTTCTTGGCCCAGATCTTGTAGTGGTACGGCGTGTTCGGCGACAGTCCCCAGAGCAGGACGGTATGGCTGATCGAGGCGTCGGTGCTCCACGGCGTCTCCATCCCATACGAGGAGGTCTGGCCGTACTCGACGTGATCGAAGCTCTCCGCGTCGGTGTTGAAGGCCACGGTGGCCGAGGACTCGGAGATGCCGACCATCTGCACGGACGTGATGGCCGGGCCGCCGGCGGCGGGCGCGGCGGGGGAGCCGGCCGGCGCCAGGGTCTCGATGCGGAAATGGCCGAACTTCAGGCGGGCGTTGTCGCCGCGCAGCCCGGCGCGGCCCACGCCGCGGTACGGCGGCCCGCCCACGGCGCCGTTGTCGACGGCTTGGGCCAGCAGGCGCCCGTCGCGATAGAGCGCCAGCGACACCGTCCCGTCGGCGTTGTCGTAGACCGTGACGCGGACTTTCTGCCAGAGTCCGAACGGCACGGCCGCGGCGGCGGGCGGCGTGAGATCGTAGTAGGTGTCGCCGGCTTTCTTCTTGATGAGGGCGGTGCCGTCGCGCCGGTCGACGCTGGCGTAGTAGAAGCGCTGCTCGTTCTGGTAGCGGACCACGACGTGGCAGCCGTCCCAGTTCACCGCCGGCGTCGTGTCGCCGGCGGTCAGGGCCTCGTTGAGCAGGTCGAAGGTGATCGCGACGTTGCCGAAGTCGCCGCGGTTGGTCAGGAGGCGGAAGACGGCCGAGTGGGTCCCGCCGGTCGAATGCGCGTTGGCCGGGGAATCGTCCGGCACGCCGGTCCAGCCGATGCCGCCCTGAACGAAGAGCGAGCCGGAGGGGGTCTGCCAGTCGGCCGAGACGACGGCGTCGGTGGCCCCCGCGTGCTGGTAGGCGTACTCGTTGGTGATCAGGCCGTCCTGCTGGGCGAAGTTGTCGGAGAAGAGCACCCCCTGCGCCCCCGCGGGCCGGGCGATAGCGGCGCAGAGCGCCAAGAGGACCAGTCGCATCAGCGGTATTTTTCCAAGAAACGGAGGCAGGCCGCAATGAGGGCCTCGAGGCGCGAGACCATGAAGGGCGTCAGGGGCGCGGCCTCGTCGGTGGGCTTGACCACGGCGAGGTATTCCAGGGCGTTGCGGCGCAGGCGCCGCAGGACCATGCGGCGGCGCAGCGGCGTGCGCGGCTTGCGCTGCAGGATCTTCTCGAACGCCTCCAGGCCGAGCCGGCCGCGCAGCTCGGCCACGAGCTTCTCCCAGTCGGGGTCGCGCTGCTCGAGAGGCAGCCGCTCGACCACGAAGGCGTGCAGCGGCTTGGCCTGGCCCAGCTGCTGGTCGACGGCGGGCACGATCTCCTTGCCGGCCCCGGCGAAGAGGTGCATCGCCACGTCCACGTAGTCGCCGCGGGAGAGCAGCCGCTCGAGCAGGGCGCGGTATTCGGCGCAGGCCTCGGCGGTCAGAGGGCCGCTCTGGAGGCTGGAAAGCAGGCGGCTGTGGGCGATCGAGAGCGACTCGACCTTGAGCGCCTGCAGGGCGGGCTCGGTCTGCTGGAGCTTGCCCCGCATATAGCCCCAGGGGTCGCGCTGCCACTCGCCCAGGCGGGGGTCATAGCGGCAAAAATCGGCCAGGCGCGCCAGGATGAAGGCCTGGTGGCCCGGATTGACTCCGGCGATCATATGGAGGAAGGGTAGTGGGGGCGGGCGGGCAAGTCAAGACGCGGCCGCCGTCGACGGATTTGCTAGAATCACGCCATGACCGATCTGTCGACGCAGTGGACCGTGCCCAATCGCCTGGCCCGCCTCAAGGACCTGGCCTACAATCTCTGGTGGAGCTGGCACCCGGAAGCCCGGGCGCTCTTTAAGGAAGTGAACCTGGCTCTATGGTCCTCCACCCACCACAATCCCGTCAGCCTCCTGCGTCAGGCGGGGCCGCGCCTGGAGCAGCTGGCCAACGACGCCGCCTTCCTGCAGCGTTACGATAAGGTCATCGCCTCTTTCGACGAGTACCTCAAGGGCGAGGATACCTGGTTCGGCCATGCCCGGCCGGAGTTCAAGGGCAAGGCCGTCGCCTATTTCTCCGCCGAGTTCGGCGTGCACAACTCCCTGCGCATCTATTCCGGCGGCCTGGGCATCCTGGCCGGCGACCATTGCAAGACGGCCTCCGACCTGGGCGTGCCGCTGGTGGGCGTGGGCTTCATGTACCCGCAAGGCTACGGCCAGCAGCGCATCAGCACGGACGGCTGGCAGCAGAACGTCTACGAGC
>CAZZGQ010000464.1:0-2466 GCA_964653765.1 uncultured Elusimicrobia bacterium
CGAGTAGCAGCCGAAATCGGTCACGTCGTGGCCGGCCTTCTGCAGCCACTTCTTGACGAATTCCTTGCCGGAGAACCCGCCGTGATCGGAGCCGATGACGATCTTCATGCGCTCAGTTGCACCGGTGCAAAAATGTGGATAACTACTTCCCCACCGCCGCGAGCAGCTGGGCGTCCGCCTGCGGGATGACGATGTGGCCGACCAGATGCTGGGCGTTGATGGCCTGCACGCCGGCGGCGATCGCGGAGCGCACGGCTCCCACCTCGCCGTTGACCGTGACGTAGCCCTTGCCGCCCTGGACGACCGTCTTGACCTCGACGACGTGCACCGCCGCCGCCTTGGCGGCCGCGTCCGCCGCGAGGACCGTCGCGATGGCGTGCTTCGTCTCGATGACGCCGACCGCCTCCAAGCGCTCCACAGGATGCCGCTTGTCGAGCGCGGCGAGCACCTGAGCGTGCACGTTGCGAATGAGCACGCTGTCGATGAGCGTCTTGTCGGCGATCTGCTTGCCCGCGCGCAGGGCGCTCTCCACTTCGCCGAGGGGTCCCGTGATCAGGATCACGTACTTGCCGCCCGCCACGATCGACGTGCGGGCGAGGGTGACGGAGGCCATCTTCACCATCGCGTCGCAGGCTTCGATGCCCTTGGCGATGGAGTTGGTCTCGATGAGTCCGATGGCGAGGCTAGCTTGCATGGGAGGCTCCTACGGCGTTCTGCGCGTCCGTGTCGACGGTCTTGGCGTTGAACCAATCCGGATAAAGGGAAGACGGGGCGGTGAGCGCGTCCAGCTCGCTCATCTCCTTGGCGGAGAGCTCCAGCTCGGCGGCCTTGAGGTTGTCGTCGAGCTGCGACCGCTTGGAGGCTCCCACGAGGACCGTGGCCACGCCGGGCTTGGCCAGCAGCCACGCCAACGCGACCTGGGCCACGCTGGCGCCGCGGCGTCCCGCGATCTTGCCGAGCGCGTCGATCACCTTCCAGCCCTGCTCCCGGTCCATCGGGATGAAATCGAACTTCTCCAGGCGCGAGCCCTTGCCGCCCGTGGGGTTCTCGCGCGTGTAGCGGCCGGTGAGGAAGCCGCTGGCCAGCGGGCTCCACACCATCATGCCGATCCCCGCGTCTCGGCCGAGAGGCGCCGTGTCGCGCTCCACATCGCGGCCGACGAGCGAGTAGTACATCTGCGCGCAGCAGAAGCGCGTCCAGCGGCGCTCGGCCTGGACGGTCACCGCCCGCGCGGCCTGCCAAGCGGGCCAGTTGCTGTAGCCGACGTAGCGCACCTTGCCGGAGCGCACGAGATCCTCGCAGGCGCGCAGCGTCTCGTCGAGCGGCGTGAATGGATCGGGCTTGTGCAGCACGAAGAGATCGAGCCAGTCCGTGCCCAGCCGCTTCAAGCTGTCCTCGACGGCGTCGAGCAAGTGGCGCGCCGTCAGGCCCGCGCGCAGCAGCGAGGGCGAGGCGCGAAAACCGGCCTTCGTGCAGATCGCCACTTCCTTGCGCTTGGCGCCCAGCGCCTTGCCCAGGATCGTCTCGGACTGGCCCCCCGCGTACATGTCGGCGGAATCGAAGAGGTTGATCCCGGCGTCGAGGCAGCGGCCCACGAGGGCGTCCGCGTCCTTCTGCCCGACCTTCCAGACCGCGCCCATCGGCCCCTGGTCCGAGCCGAAGGTCATCGTGCCGAAAGCCAGCCGCAAGACGATGAGGCCCGTATCGCCGAGCCGCGCGTATTTCACGGACGCACCTCCAACTCCCCGGTCATCTTCAGCGTGGCGGCCATGGCGCCCAGGATCCAGCTCAGGAACTTCACCTTGTCGACGGCGGACATGCCCGCGGCGGCGTCGCCGAAGACGTGCGCCAGCGCGGCCGCCGCGAAATCCTGCTGCGCCGAGCCGTCGGCGTTGTCTTTCCAAGCCCTGAAATATTCCGCGTAGCGCGTGAGCAGCACGTTCTTCAGCTGCGACAGCGGCGTTCCGGGAGCGAGATCCTTGTTCACCGATTCGAGAAAGAGCCGGTGCAGCTCATCGAGCGCGACGTTGTCGTCGGTGCCCACGGCCTTGAGCGCGCTCCAGAGATGCAGCGCCAAGACTTCCACGACGCGCGCGTTGAGCGTGTCCTTGTCCGCCGGTTCGAAGGGGAAGGTCTTCGTGAACTCGAGCGTGAACTTGGTGCACAGGTGCCAGAGCATGGCGCCGTATTCGACGCGCGAGACGCTCTGGCGCGAGGAGTGTTCCATCACGCGATCCGGAAGTACCCAACGAGGCTGCACTGCAGCGGCCGCGCGAAGTGGCTGGCCTTGGTCAGGCCGTCGCCGGTCGGCGTGCCGATGGACATCGTGGCGTAGCCTTCGCCCAGGCCCAACCCGTAGAGAGTCGGGGCGTTCTTGACGTAGATCGAGCACTGCATGCGCCTGGCCATCTTCGTCAGGTTGCCCACGTCCATCGAGTGCATGCTGGCCGTGTGGTGGTTGTGGCC
>CAZZGQ010000465.1:0-2464 GCA_964653765.1 uncultured Elusimicrobia bacterium
CTGGGCGACTCCGAGTATTGGGCCAAGCTCAATGACCTCACCGCCGAGCACGGCAGAGTCGATCAGAGCGCCCGCGACAACCTTCAGAACGGCAAGGCGGACGGCAGCCGCCAAGCCTTCATCCAGGCCGCCAAGCAGCTGGAGGGGACGCCCTACGTCTGGGGCGGCGAATCGAAGGGCGGCGTCGACTGCTCCGGCCTCGTCGTCCTCTCCAAGAAGATGGCGGGGATCCCGGCCGACCTGCCGCGCCAATCCAAGGAGCAGGCCGCCTTCACGGGCGCCAACCTTCCCCAGGACCAGGCCAAGATGGGAGACCTCGCGTTCTTCGGCGAGCCCGTGCACCACGTGGCCATCTGCGCCGACGACGGCTGCAAGACCATCATCGAGGCTCCGAACACCGGCTCGGTCGTCCAGGAGCACCCGCTCACCCGGCAGGCCAAGTTCGGCGACTTCATCGACAAGGGCGGCGCCCAGTCCAAGGCCGGCTAGCCTTCCCGCCTCGCCGTCGCCTCGCCGCAGATCGAGTCGAAAGCTTGGCCCGCTCCCGTGAAGCGCGCCTCGAGCGCGGTGCTGATCTCGTGCAGCGATTGGGGGGAGAACCGCTTCATGTCGCTGACGCCGCGCAGGGCGCTGCGCATGAGCTCCATCTGGTCCAGGTTGAGCTCGGCCGCGAGCTCGACGACCGACTCCAGCAGGAGCACCGCGCCGCGAGGGAGGTTCTGGTCGTTGAGCAGCAGCGCCGTCATGCAACCCTGGCAGGCGTCCTCCACCACGGCGCCGTCGCCGGTCGAGCCGGCTTCGAGACCCTTCAGGGCCACGCGGAGCGTGTCCGCGCAAAGCTTCACGGCGGCGGCGCAAGGGTCGGGCAGCTCGCGCAGCTTGGCGGCGACGAGCTCCTTGGTCAGTTGCCGGATCTTGAATTCCTGTTCCATGCCGAGAGGATGCCCGGCATCGCGAGCCCGGGCAACGCGCCCTCGGTCAGAGCGAGTCAGTGCGGGTCAGGGCTCTATCGGATCTGGAGCAGGCTGCGCCGGACTACATGTTGATGAAGTCGTGGGCGCGGACGGTCTTGCGGCCGTTGGCCTTCGCGCGCTTGGCGGCCTGCTCGAGCAGCCAGTACGCCCAGCCGTTGAGGCCGTCCAGCGCGTCGCCCGCCACGTTGCAGCCCGCCTTTTGCAGCACCGCCTTCGCCTTGCTCGCGATGATGAGCGGCTCCATCTTCTTCGCCATGGTCTTCCTCCTGAGGTGACGTCTGCCCTGCGACCGAGACCTTACCAAAGTTGCGGCGGGAACGTCATGCCGATTTCAAGCTAGAATACGCCCACGATGCGCCTGGTCTTCCTGCTCGCCTTCGCCTTGAGCCCCGCCGTCCGCGCCGCCGCGCCTCCCGAGGACGCCGTCTCCTTCTATGTCGTCGGCCACGAAGACGACTGGCAACTCTTCATGAATCCTCCGGCCTCCCAGGACGTCGCCGGCGCGGCGAGGAAAGCGGTGTTCATCCACCTCACGGCCGGCGACGCCGGGCAGGGCGCCCCTTCGGAGGAAGGGCGGCCGCCGTTCTTCCTCGCGCGCGAGAACGGCGTCGACACCGCTCTTCGCTTCATGACGGGCGGCCCGGGCCGAGAGGGCTTCGAGGACGTACGCGGCCACCGACTCCGGCGCCTGAGCTATCGCGGCGCGCGGGCCTACTTCCTTCGCCTGCCCGACGGGGGAGACGGGCACGGTTACGAGCGCACCGGCCGGCAATCCTTGGCGCTGTTGGAGAAGGGCGCGATCCCGCGCATCGCCGCCGTGGACAGCTCGGCCGTCTACGCAGGCTGGGCCGATCTGGTGGCCACGCTACGCGCCATCATCGACCGCGAGCGCGGTGACGCCAAGGCCGTGACGTTCCACGTCAGCGAGACCGATCCCGCCGTCAACCCGGACGACCATCCCGACCATCTCGCCGCCTCGCAAGCCGCCCTGGCCGCCGCCTCGAGCCTGAAATGCGCGCGCTGGTTCCTGCACGAGTCCTATCACGTCTCGAGCCGGCCCGGCAATCCGGCCAACCTGACGTCGGAGGAGCGCGAAGAGCAGACGGCCGTCTTCGCCGCCACGGTCGCCGGCGTCACGGCGTTGGGCGGGCCGAGCACGTGGGAGCCCGGCTACAGGCAGTGGCTGGGGCGGGCCTACTGGCGCGCGCGCGAAGGCGCCGGCGCCTGCCGCTGAACGGGAGCCTCGCAGACGACCTCGGTGCCGCGAAAGCGGCCCGGCCGCACCTCCAGCAAGCCGCCCAGGCTCTCGGCTCGGTGCCTCATGATCGCCAGACCGAGGCCGCGGCTCTCGCCGTGGCTCTCCTTGAAACCGGCGCCGTCGTCGCGGATGACGAGGCGCAGCCGCCGGAGCCCGACTTCCAGCGACACGGCGACTGACCGCGCGCCCGCGTGCTTGGCGGCGTTGACGACGGCCTCCTGGGCGATGCGAT
>CAZZGQ010000466.1:0-2457 GCA_964653765.1 uncultured Elusimicrobia bacterium
TGCTTGAGGAAGAGGTAGAGCCAGTAGTCGAAGCAGGGGTGGGCCGCCAGCCGGTCGCGGTCGGCGCCACGGCGGGAGAGGAAATAGTCCAGGCCGCGATCGAAAGCGGCGCCGCGCGCGGCGGACGGAGCTTTTCGCCAGGCCGTGCGCGCGAAGGCGAGGTCCTTCAGCGCTTGGTCCACGCGCCGGCGCATGACGGCGCGCCATTCGGCGTTGAGGCCGCCGCCGACCGCCCAGCGGCTCGCCGTGAGCTCCATGCGTCGGCATTCTAACAAGAACGGGCTCATTATGCTATTCTGCGCGAAATGAAGCGGCGCGTCTGCGTGCTCGTCAGCGGCGGCCTCGACAGCGCCGTCCTGACCGGAGAGTTCGTCGCGCAAGGTCGGGAAGTCTACCCTCTCTACGTCCGCGAAGGCCTGCGCTGGGAGCGCGCCGAGTTGCACTGGCTGCGGCGCTTCCTTGCCGCGATCGCCTCGCCGCGCCTCAAGCCCCTGACGGTGCTCGACGCCCCGGCGCGCGAGCTCTGGGGCAAGCCGCATTGGAGCCTGACGGGCCGCGGCGTCCCGGGCGCCGGCACGGCGTGGACGAGCGTCTACCTTCCCGGCCGCAACCTCGTGCTGCTCTCGCAGGCCGGCGTGTTCGCCGCCTGCCGCGGGATCGGCGAGATCACCCAGGCGGTGCTGAAAGGCAACCCGTTCCGCGACGCCACGCCCGATTTCCGCACCGCGATGGAGAAGACCTACTTCGAGACGTTCGGCCGCCGCATCCTCATCACGTATCCCTACGAGCAGCTGGACAAGGAGGACATGACGCGGCGCGTGCCGGGCCTGCCGCTGAAGCTCACGTTCTCCTGCCTGCGGCCGCGCGGCCTCTCGCATTGCGGCACATGCCACAAGTGCGAGGAGCGGACCTGGGCTCTGGGGAAGGCGGGGCTGGAGCCCGTCAGCGCAGGGGGCCGTTGAGGGCGTTGCTCAATGCTTGCTCCACCAGACGCGGACCGTTGGCCGGGTCTCGAAGGAGCGTCAGGGGCAGCACGCCTCCGAGGGCGGGCTGCGGGGAGCGGAACCAATCGGCTGCGCGCTCGCCGTGGGCCTGATGCGCCAGCCGCGCCAGACGCTCGAACAGGCGCAGGCGCTGCGGCGGCAGGCCGTCGAGCGGCAGCCCCAGCCCCTTCCAAAGGGCCTCGCCCGCGGCGCCGCCTGAATCGGGAGCTTTGGCCATCCGCGTGACTATAGCAAAAGCCGCCAGAGCCGAGAGGCTGGTCCAGCGCGCCGCCGAGCTGGCGCAGCGGGGCAAGGTCCGCGAGTGCGTGGCCGCTTTGCGCGAGGCCGTGCGCTTGGCGCCGGAGATGACGGAGGCCGCGGCGCTGCTGGCGCGCCTCGAGAAGGAAGGCGTCGCCCCGAAAGAGGCCGAGCCGGCTCGAGCCGCGGCCCCCGCCGCGCCCGTCCTGGGCCGCCTGGAGCCCTCGCTTCAGCTGCCGCTGCGCTGGGCCGAGGCCTGCGAGGCCGACGGCCGCGAAGACGCCGCGCTCGCGGCCTACGAGGAAGCGGCCGCGCAAGGGGCGGCCTTGGGGCGGCCGACGTTCGAGCGGTTCTGCGCCTTGGCGCGGGCCGGCCGCTGCGCGGAGGCCATCGCGGAGGGCAAGAGCCTGGCGCGCTCCGCTCTGACGCCCTGGGAGGCGCAGCTCCTGACCTTCCCCTGGCGTCCTCAGCACGGCGGCCGGCCCGGCGCGGCCGAGAAGAAGACCCTGGCCGCGCTCGAGCGCGCCGCGGCCGAGTCGCCGCGCGATCCCTGGCCGCGCCTCTATCTCCTCCAGCTTCAGGCCGACACCGGAGGCCCGTCGAGCGCCGGCCGGCGCCGCGCGCTCAGCGGCCTCATCCCTCGGTCGTGGCGCTGGATGCGCCTGGCGTTGGCGCGGCAGGCCTTGCGCGAGCGCGGCCTGGAGGAGGCGGCGCGCGAGTACGCCCAGGGCTGCGGCGGCACGCGTCCCGCGGACTGGCGCGCCGAGGCCTTCCACGCGGAGACGCTGGTCTGCCTCGGCCGCTCGGCCGAGGCCTTCAACCTCATGGACCGCGCCGCGCTGCACGCCGGGCAGGCCGAGCGCGGCGAGGCGCTGAGCTGGAAAGGGGAGCTGCTGCTCTGGCTTGGCCGCTACGAGGAGGCGCTGTCCTGCCTGGACGAGGCCGTCGCCGCCGGGGCGCGCTTCGCCTGGTGCTGGCGCGGCGCGGCGAAGATCAAGCGCGGGCGCCTGGAGGAGGGCCTGGCCGACGTCGAGAACGGCTTGAAGGCCCATCCGCGCGATTGGGAGGCGCTGTCTTGGAAGGCCGAGGCGCTGCGCCTCCTGGGCCGGCACGCGCAGGCCGCCGCCGTCCTGATCGATCCCGCGCCCGAGGCCGGGCGGCGGGACTGGGTCTGGCTGCTCGCCAATCGCGCGCTCTCGCGCGCGGCGCTGGGCGA